>JAUNSN010000059.1 GCA_030539175.1 bacterium
CACGGCACCCTAAATCAAGATATATCTCACTTAAAATTATACTTTGTAAGTTTATTATCATTATTAACAGCCATAGATTTATCTATGGCTGTTAATAGTAACTATAAGCTTTATATTTTCCAATAAGAAAATAATAGATACTTAACATGATATAAAAATATTAGATAATTATAATTCAAAATACTTATCAATAAATTCACTAATCAAATTCTTTAAAACACATCATTCAATAATAAAACTATATATTCAAATTCGCCGATAATACATCAGTTAAATAACGATAATATAACTGAAATATATTAGCCTTTTTTACATCTTCTAAAACCGTAATATCAATAGTCATAATAACTCGATCATCTTCAATAACATCTAAAGTTCCCACCACTTGACCCGCCTTCACAGGTGCAGATACTGTATCTACATTAAGTGAATAAGTAACATTACGCTTATTATTACTATTATTATTTAAAATGTTTACATCTTGCTTAGGAACAATACTCACATACTCTTTAACACCTTTTTCTACTTTAATTTTTCCCACTTCACTAGTAACACTAAGCATTTGTTCCACCATATAATTATTAAATCCATAATCAAACATTGATGACATTTCACTACTACGTGCAGTTGGATCTGGTTCTTTCATAACAACTCCTATTAATCTCATAGAATTTTTAAAAGCTGTAGCTGTTAAACAATATCCAGCTGATTCAGTATATCCAGTTTTCAATCCATCAACCCCCTGATAAAATCGTACTAATTTATTAGTATTAACTAACCAAAACTTTTTATCAGTACCTTCTCGTAAATATGTTTCATAAGTTCCAGTAAACTCAAGTATTTCTTTATATTTAACTAATTCTCTAGCAATTTGTGCCATATCATACGCAGAAGAATAATGATTTGCTTCATCTAACCCAGTCGCATTTTTAAATTGCGTATTTTCCAATCCAAGCTCAGTCGCACGTTTATTCATTAAATTAACAAATCCCTCTTCATTAACAGCAATCCTTTCAGCAAGTGCGACTGTCGCATCATTACCTGATGCTATAGAAATACCCTTTAACATATCTCTAACAGTCATTTTTTCTCCTGTTTCTAAAAATATTTGACTCCCTCCCATTGATGAAGCATTAGCTGAAGCAGTAACCTCTTCATCCCAATTTAAGCTACCATCATTTATTTTTTCGATAATTATAAGCATACTCATCATCTTAGTCATAGAAGCTGGTGCCAATCTAGTATGAATATTCTTTTGATAAATAATCTCCCCAGTCGTTGCTTCTAATAATATTGCTGATTCTGCATTACTAGCAATATCAACATCAAGTGCCTTAACTGTAGTAGGAATTAATAACAAAAGAAAAATTAACATTTTTTTCATTTCATCACCTACTAAAAAATATGTGACAAGTTTTAAATAATACCAAATTATCAAATTAAAATAAAAAAGCATACTAAAAATTTATTAATTAGTATACCTATCTTATTTTAATTAATAAAATTATAATTTTATTAATTATTAAGCAACAGTTTTAGCGCCTCTTTAATTTGTATCTCTAATTCATCAGTAGACTTAATACTTGGTAAAATTTTCCTTATTTCTTGATTCTTATACCCTAAATTTACAAGTACTTCAACTAATTCCTTTTCTTTACTATCTTCTTCAACAACACTAACTTCTTTTAACTTACCCTTTAAATCTAAAATTATTTGTCGCGCTACTTTATCACCAATTTTAGGAAACTTCTTTAAGTATAAAATATTTTCTCGATTAATCGCATCTATAACACCATCTATATTACCTGCTAGTAATGGTAATGTCATTTTTGGACCAATACCTTTAACTGATATTAACTTTAAAAACAAATCTTTTTCATCTTTTTTTAAAAAGCCATACAAAGAATATTCGTCTTCCCTAATATGAGAATACAAATAAACAGTATATTCATTACCTATTACATAAGAATACGGATTAGCAACATACACAATATAACCAATACCATTATTATCTAATATTATACAACTAGTTTCTATATCTTTAACTATTCCTTTTATATAACCATACACAATTATCCCTCCTTACTTACTTTTACTACCAGTAAATCCATTTTTTGATAAAGACGATAAAATATTAGTATCAAAAGAAGATATCATATTAACTTTACGTTTATAATTTCTAATAGTAATTCTAATAATCTCATCTAATAATTCTGTATAATTAATATTCTTAGGTTCCCATAAATAATAAGACAATGAACCTGGTATTGTATTTATCTCATTTACATATACTTTCTTACTTTTTTTATCTACTAAAAAATCTATTCTTACAACACCCAAACAATTAAAACATTCAAATACTTTAATTGCTAAATTACTAACCTCTTTTAACAAATCCTTATTCAATCTAGCAGGTATTATTCGTCTACTTGCGACTAACCCCTTCCCACTAGTAACTGCACTCCCCTGATATTTATCTTTATATGAAAGTATTTTATCAGTCTTTATTATCTCTTCTATTTCTGATGTTTGAATACGTTCATCACCACCAAGAACACTACAATTAACTTCAACTAAATTATCTACTACTCTTTCAACTACTATTTTACTATCATACTTAACCGCCTCATCAATAGCGGCAACTAATTCTTCTTTCGTATCCGCCTTAGTAATACCTATACTGCTACCTAAAGTAGCTGGTTTAACAATTAAAGGAAAATCCATACTAATTAATTTCTTAATAACTTTTTCCTTTTCTTGATAATAATCTTTAGCCATAAAATGCTTATATTCTGTTATAGGAATATTATTAGCTTTAAATATCTGTTTCATAAATACTTTATCTTGTCCAATCGCCGAAGTATAAATATCGCTACCAACATAAGGAACACCAATTATATTTAAAAAACCTTGAATAGTACCATCTTCCATATTACAACCATGAACTATTGGCAGTACTAAATCTATTTCTGCTATTTCTAACTTAAAAAATCTAGTTTTTTGTAAAATATATCTTCCATCTTTATTAACCATATTCACTTTAGCCGCATATCTTTTTATCAAATCAAAATCTTTATAACTTTGAATATCTTTTAACATCGCACCTGTATACCATTGTAAATCTTTAGTTATATATATTGGTATAATATCATACTTATCAGTATTTAAATTAGCCATAACTTGAACAGCAGTAATTACTGATATTTCGTGTTCAACACTCTTACCACCAAAAATAACACCCAATCTATATTTCATAATTATCCCGCCTTTCATCATCTAAAAATCTATCTAATATGTTTATAGTTCTCGTCACATCCTGCAAAAAAGCATAATGGGTTTTTCGATAATAAACTACCAAAGCAGAATTCTTAATTAAAGCCTCTAATTTTCTTCCCTCTTCAACAGTTGTTGCAGTATCTTTACTTCCCCATATCATAATAGTTGGAACATCAATCTTTTTAGCATCATCTGATAAATCTGTTTCTATTGCACTTACTAAAACATCCTTCATTAACGGTGTAGCTTTTCGATAATCAGAAGATCCAATTCTATCCTTCGCCCAACCCTCTAATTTAGATAAAACAGGTATTTTCTTCATCTGTTTTAATATCTTAGTCCTAATACTTCTACTAGTAGTAGCCATAAAGGGAGTAGAAAATAATACTAATTTTCTAACCCTATACTTAGAAGCATAATTAATAGCTATTCTCCCACCAAAAGAGTGTCCCATTAAAACAGGATTATCTATTCCTAAACGATCAGCTAACTTCTTTATAATATCAGCATAATCATTTATTTTATATGCAACTGGTGGTTCCTTACTCTTCCCAAACCCTGGTAAATCAATTAATGTAATATGAAAATCATTTTTAAAAGCATCCCCTATCGATCTCATAGTTGACATATCTACACCCCAACCATGTAATAGTAACATATCTACACCCTTATTATTACCATATTGAATATAATTGATATCATTTAAATTCATAACATCACCCTATACATCATTATACATTAATAAATACTATTTTCAAACAATAAATAAATATTTTACATATATTTATCAATATGTTAACAAAAAAATATAGATATTCTCTATATTTTTTTGTATATTATAAATTAAGATGGGATTACAAAGGCTGAGGCACGAGAGCCGCAGTTATTATTGAAGTAATTACCAGGATCAAGGCTATCGGAACGATCGAATCCAAACAACCAACCTTCCTGAGAATCGCCACCCCGCGCGAACCACGGATTGGACGAAACGACGAAGACCGCGTAGTCGCTATACCACGCACGTGTCTCGGCCGTCGCATCGCCTAAGATACGCTTTGCATAGTCGCTACTTGACGATGGGGCCAGATAACAATTCACATACGTATTTGCTGTACATGATAATGTTGGGCTAAAACTGGAACCACCACTTCCATAACTTATTGTTGTTCCACTACTATTACTATATACTCCCATTACATACTCCCAAGTACCACCAGACATATCATACACTCCTGTTATATTTCCTGTGGTTGAGGCATTTTGGCCACTAGAGCTAGTATAATCACGACATATGGATGTTGTTCTTGCCCATGGATCAGGGGAACCGCACCCTGTTATAAATCCATTATAACACCCATATACATCAACATCAGAACAAACACTATTTTCTGCAATTTTTGTTGTTCCTAGTCCATATGCTGACTGTTTGAGATATGCCACTGCTCCCCACTCGGTGTTTTTCAGCATGTGCACATCTATTTCCGATACTCCTGTTGTTGTTAGATAGATTTCTGAATCCATTGTTTTATTTGCATTATAATATCCATATACAGGTTGTGATACCAGCGGTGATAAGGATGGTTTTACTGTTGGTGATGACGTTGTTCCTGTTGTTTCAAACTTCCCTACCCATATTCCATCTAACTCCTGGATAGATTCTCCCGCTCCCCATGTGAATGCCGGGTGTGTTAACTGACTTCCTACCGTTGAACCTGTTGACTTTTGCGTATCTGCTGTTTCAAATGTCACTTCTATTAATTGTTCAGATACTATATCTGTTCCTACATTAAATAATGTATACCTATATCTTGGCATCCATACATAATAAGATAATATGTCACTTTCTAGTACTGGCGTTCCTGGAGCAGCATCCATATATTGTTGTCTTGTTTGAGAACCTGTTACCCCTCCTCCATTGGTTGACACCATTACTGCATTTGCCCATAATTTATCTGAATAATTGTACCAAGTATTTAACATATTAGCACTATCTGCTTTTGTTATTTGGGGAAAGTACTTAGCACCATTAAATGTTATATTAGTATTCATCTGTATCGTACCTCTACCATATGAATAGTAGTCATCAATTAAGCCATCTAAAAACCAACCTTCAGTACTAGAATAATAATCAGGTGATGTTAAAATCTCTTCCATTATCGTCTCCGCTTCTTCTAAAGAATAATACCAATCGTTAACCAAATAATCAAGCAATATTTGTCTATCGGAATTAGAGATACTATATTCAACATCATAACAACTAGGATAATCTTCATATGTTGGGTTGCTAATTGTTGAACATGATGTTTCAGCAAAATATATTGGTATCATTCCCTCGGCTAATACTGGAGCATTTGCTCCACTATTATCTAAATTAGCTGGACAATTACCTGCTTCTGCATTTATTGTAAAACTAAAGTTTTGGTTTTGCATA
>JAUNSN010000017.1 GCA_030539175.1 bacterium
AGTGATAAAAATGAATAAGAAATTTAAAAGAGAAATTGTAATTGTTATTCTTTTATTAACGTTAATTTTTGTAATTGTAAATTCTACTTTAGGAAAAATAGATAACCTAGCTCCTAATGGGAATATTGATATATTTGATATTAACATTGAACATGAAACAGATCAGACAGATGATACATTTGCGGAAACAGACACTATAATAGATGAAAATAATAATCAAACAAACAAAGATTCAAATTCTAGCAAAGATAAAGAAGAAACAGACAAACAAGAAGACGTTGATAATCGAGTTGGGCTAATAGTCGAAGATAATAATGATGAATTTGTTAAGCAAAATAAACTGAAAATATTTGAAAATTCTGCTTTTACTATGAAAAATAAAATCGCTCCTGGAAGTACTAATACCTATAATTTTATTATCAAGAATAACAATTCGTTTACAATAAAATATAAGATTAAAATGATTGAAGATAATCCTCATAATATTAACATGAAATATCGCTTGAAATTGAATGATCAATATATAATAGGTTCAGAAAATATGTGGTTTAGTGCAGAATCATTAGATATAGATTATGTTACTTTACTTTCTCGGGAAACATCATCATACAGCTTAGATTGGAAATGGTTTGATAGTGATAATGACACGCAAATAGGCGAAGAAGTAACTGATAAATATAAATTATCAATAAATATAACAGCAGAGGAAATATCGTGAAAAAGATTGCAACTATTAGTTTTTTTGCTATTATTATAATTGTTTTGATTTTAGTCGTAGTAAGTAAAATTGACAATAGTCCTCTTATGATATTAAAGGTTTTGAGTGGAAGTATGGAACCGACTATTAACACAAATGAATTAGTATTGGTAATAAAGCAAGATCAGTATAAAGAAAATGACATTGTAACCTATAAAATAGATAATTACTTTATTACCCATCGGATTAAAGAAATGACTAATGATCAAGTAATTACTAAGGGAGATAATAATGATGATGTTGATAAAGCTATAGAGCTTTCCGATATAAAAGGTAAAGTCGTTTTGATTATTCCCGCATTTTATTCAAATGTTTTTACAGTAATTGGAATAGTCGCATTAATAATTTTATTAATAATTATCCTTGCTTAAGGAGGAAAATTTATGGGTAAAAAAAAACTTATTGTAATTATTTTATCAATATGTTTAATAGTTAGTGTTTTTTTCGTTACTGGAAAAATAACTGATAACAACCTAAATGAAACATTAACTTTTCAATTGAATGATATGATACCTGGGGATACGCAAACATATAATTTTACCATTAAAAATTACATATCAGATAATATAACTGAAACTAAGATGAATTATTCGTTAAGAGTATTAAAGTCCACTAATATTCCAGTTAATATTTATCTATATAAAAATAATGTTCAAACTAATATATTAGATAATAATTTAGTATCTAGTAATAATATTTTAGATGTAACAACTAAGATAACTGATAGTTATCAATTAATAATATATTGGGATGCTAATGAAACATATGAAAGCTATAGTGGGCAAACAGATTATATTGATATAGTTATTGAAAGTGTTCAAGTTATTGAATGAAGGTGATGTAAATGAAAAAAACTAAATCGAGATATGTTAAAAACAGATATATTAGACTTAAAAAAAATAGATTAGCTATTTTAAGTCTTATTCTTCTATCGGGATTCTTACTAATACCAGTATTAACAACATTTTCGAGATATGTTATAAGAAGTGCAAGTGAACATTATTATAATTCCAAAGAATTTTATTTTTCTAGTGATTTTTTAAATAATAATACTTATGATTTATATAATTGGGATGGAATTAGTAATTATCAATTATTGATAGATATTACTAATGCTAAGGATTCACTTAATTGGACTAAATACAATATAGAATATGAAATAGATGCTGTATGTAGTAGTCCTGGTAAAGCAATATCATGTACTGCATCTAATGAAAATATACTTAATTTTAACGATTCATTATTAACGACCAATACCAATACAATAACTATAAATCGGGGAACAACAATCTTTACACCAGGTGATACAGTAACGCTTCAAGTAACTGCTCGAAGTATTGCTCCCTACGAAAAAGACATAAGTTCAACCTTTATAATTCACGTTAATAGTGCTAAAGTATCGTATACAATAGAAGATGAAATAGATAGTTATTATGCAACTCTAATTATAAGTAATAGTGATATTACCAAAGATATAACTATTAATTTTGATGCCTCAGCACTCAATATAGATGAAACAAATTATTATGTTCAAAATGGTACTACGACAACTACTAATATTAACGGGGTAGAAACTATTAATTCCTTGACTATGGAAGTCGAGAATTCTAATGTATATAGTATTAGATTTTATAAAAACGATCCAGCAATTGATTATACTTTAAATAATACCGTATTAACTTTATCTTAAAGGAGGAATAAACATGAAGAAGAAAAAAATATTATATTTTTTAATTATATTTGTAATGATGATAATTGCTTTGTTTACTTTTGATAATAAGTTTAATAATTCTAATATAACTTCTTCACTTTTAAGCCTTTTTACGCAAAATTCTACTGGCCCTAGAAAAAAGTATAACTTTAATTATAATTGGATGTTTGCTAAAGGAGAAGGATATATAAACAAAGAATCTATTTATTCATCTGATCCAGTTGAGACATATTCTTCAGTATTAGCAATTGAAAATCCGCAAAATATTAGTTATAGTACTATCGTTAATGATAATAGATGGTCTAAAGTATCATTATCACATACTTTTAATGATGTTGATACATTTGATAATTTTATGGAACCTGGTTATAATGCCGAAAGAAGTACTTATACGGGTACTACTTGGTATAAAAAAGAATTTTATGTACCAAATAGTTATCAAGGAAAAAGAATATATATAGAATTTGAAGCAGCTCGGCAAGCAGCTGATGTATATATTAATGGTACAAAGTTAGAAGGTAAATATGAAAATGGTTTTATACCTTTTGGCTATGATATAACTGATTACTTAATATATAATGCTAACAATGATATAACAGTAATGGTTGATAATAGTTATCCATATTACATGCAAAATACTCTTAATAGTTCAAATACTAGTGCTATAGCATGGCATAATTCTCATTGGCATCCTAATTATGGAGGATTATTTAGAAATAGTTTTTTATATGTTGTAGATAATCTTCACTTGACATTACCACTATATAGCTTTTTAGAAACCGAAGGGACATATGTTTACACTACAGATGAAGACGGTGTTAATCAAACAGCTATCGTTCATGTTGATAGTCAAGTAGAAAATTATCATCCCAGTCAGCAAAATTATACATTACAAGCTAAAGTATATAATGCAAATAATGAAAATGTTCTTACAATCACTAGCGATAATTTAACACTAGCTGGTGCTAGTTGCTCAAATAATATCTACACAACTGAAAGAGAGTGCGAAACAGCTGGAGCAACTTGGACACCGACTAAGGCGACTATTAATTTAAGTGATACATTGGAAAATGTTATTAGATGGTCAACCGAATATCCATATTTATATACAGTAGAGTGTGAACTAATTCAAAATTCTACTGTAATAGATAATAATATCACTACTTTAGGAATTAGAACATTTAGATTTACCAGTGATTATGGTTTTTATCTAAATGAAAACTATGTAGAGTTAAATGGATGGGGACAAAAAACAACAATGGAATATGCATCCTTAGGTGCGGCTTATCCTGATTGGTTAACTGATGATATTATCAAGATGATGAAAGATGCTAATGCAAACTATATACGATGGGGACATGTCGCTGGTAGTCCATCACAAATAGCTAGTGCCGATAAATATGGTATGTTAGTAACTCAACCAGGTGTTGATGGAGAAGGAACAACAGATGGTAGTTATGATTCTAATACAACAAAACTTCGACTTGAAGCATTTAGAGACTTGCTTATTTATTATCGTAATAACCCGTCTATAATTATGTGGGAAATTGGTAATCAGTCAACAAGTATGACAACAAGTTTAAATTCTGAATATATCAATAGTATATCAGGATTAAATAATTTTGGTAAAACAACAGGGACAATGGCGGAAATAATGTATTTTCTTACTAATAAATATGATTATGGAAATAGAGAAAATGCGTCCTCTGGTAGTATACCTAACGTTGGAACTTATGATAGTACGACTAATTATTCTCTATCCAATAGAGCATTAACGGTTAGACGAGGTTCTAGCAGTGTTGCTAACTATGTTGAAGTTGCAGAAATTACTAATGGTGATGCAAACAGTGGGATAGCCTCAAAACCATCAGTTGAAGCCGAATATAACCGTGATGAAGCAAGAAGAGGTGTTTGGGATACATTAACTAATAATTTCACATCACAAAATAGTTACCATTATACTTCAGAAGCTTTTGCAGTCAATCAAGTTAAAGCATTTTATGATGTCGTAACAGCATCTTCAAACATGGGAGGTGCAAACTGGATTTTTTCGGATACAATATCTCATGGTCGAGTAACTAGCGAAATAGCTCGCGCTAGTGGAGAAGTTGATGCAACGATGTTGGAAAAAGAAGCTTATTATGTTGATCAAGTAATATTCAATGATGATATTTCTTCTTACATTATTGGCCATTGGAATTATCAAGCTAACGTCACTAAAACTGTTTATGCTGTGGCAAAGGGTGTGTCTAATCTAAAACTAATCGTAACCCCAACAAATGGTACTCCAGTTGAATACATGGGAACTAAAAGCTATAACTATTTATGGACTTTTGCTAATGTTGCTTATCAAGAAGGTACTATAAGTGTAGTTGGTTATGATGAAGATAATAATATTATAAATAGTGCTTCTTCTTCTAAAAGTAGCCACGGTTCAGCAACAGGAATTAG
Organism: bacterium; assembly: GCA_030539175.1. GTDB lineage: Bacteria > Bacillota_I > Bacilli_A > RF39 > UBA660 > JAUNSN01. Next base: position 4,920 of record JAUNSN010000017.1, read on the forward strand.
ATTAACTTTAATAAATGGCAATGAAGGAATAAAAGCCAATGGAAGTGACGTAGTCTTAGTTGATGTTGAAGTGGTTGATTCACTTGGTAATAGATGTCTTACATACGATCCCAATACAGCTGACTTAATAACATTTGCCTTAAGTGGAGATACCAACAAGTTTACATGGCGAGGAGGATATAATCCTACTGTTCCAACTAATACCAATTCATACTCACTGTATTCGGAAGCAGGTATTGTTAGAGTAGCAATTAGGACATCACTTGAAGCTGGTACGATTAATTTAAATGCTTCCTCAGCTAATGGCTTAACTTCAAACACATTAACTATATCTTCAACAGCAATTACTAATAATGACACAACAACTGGATTAACAGGTGTAAGTAGTTTACAAACAACTAGAAATTATTCTTTAACTTCATTAACTGACCCAGGATATGGAGATGGATCAAAACTTGGATTATCAGCATCACCATTTACTGCCCATTCTTCTGTTTTAATTAGTCAATTATCATATGGTGGTGATGTTAACGAAGACAATACAATAAAAGATGCTTTTTCTAGTGGTAAACAAATGTATAATGATAGTGCAACAACTTTTACATATATTCCTTACAAATATCTTAATGCAGAATACCTTTTATTACCAAATGCAGAAGGTGATAAATATGTTGCTGATATGGTAGTTTTTACAGCTAAAAGAAATATAGATGTATATATTCTAAGAGACCCAGATGTAAACGAACCAACATGGCTTAATGAATATACTAAAGTAGAAAATGAACACGTAATAGGTGGTAATGGTATTAACTATGAAATTTACAAGAAGTCATTTAACAAAGATGCCTTGATAACAATTGGATCTAATGTTGATGCAGCAACTGATTTGAATAATGGTTATAGTCAAATTATCTTTGTTAAAGAGACATCCAAAGTAAACAACAACACTTTCTTTTTTGAAGACTTTAGCGACTTTGACGAAGAATCTTTAAATAATGGCTGGGGCTACTTTTCTGCAACAGGTACGACTACCACTGTTTCAAGTAGTAATTATTTATCAAGTCCGAATTCTTTATTATTAACTGATAGTGGTAATAATATTACTTATGTTCAAAAGTCATTCGCACCACTTTCTAAGTTTAAACTAAGATTTAAGGCATATGTTGGTAATGTAGCAGATGCCAACAAATGGTTAAGAGTATGGTTATCTGCCAATCCAATAACTGTAGAAAGTGATAAAACTAATGTTGGAGTTGAAACATATATTGATAGAAATAACAATGGAGTAACATATAATGGTCGTGGTTTTACAGGAAGTAATATTCCTCCAAGTACCCCAGGTGCAGTTGAAATTATTCAATCTAACATAGCATTTGATGCTTGGAACACTTTTGAAATAGATGTTGATACAACTGACTTCTCATATACAGTTAAAGTAAATTCATCAGCAGTATCCGATAAACATTATTTTTTAGTAAGAAATATGACTTATTTATCAAATGTAGTTTTTGGTTCGTGGTTAGCTGGGACAACCTCAGAATACTATATTGACGATATAGAAATAGTACCTACCATTGAATCGGTAATATCTAATGTAGAAATTGATGGTACTGTTCTTAATAACTTTACTGATAATATATTTACATATTATGTCAGTGGTTTAAGTTCTAGTAGTCAAATAACATTTGATAAAGGATTATACTATGAATCATCAACAATATCATTTGATGATAGTACCAAGCAATTATTACTTAGTATTACTGATGTCCAAGGTAATACATGGAATTATTCCTTCTATAACGAATATGATGATCCAATATTTAATGGTTGGGATGTACTTAGTAGTGCTGGCGCTAATCATGATGACTTTACAAACTTAACTGTTGCCCCATACATATTAGGTGATCTTGATACTATTCATTTAGTTGATACATCGTTAACTTCAATGGTTTATCTTCAAAGACCAATAACTCCAGCATCACCAAGATATGAAGTAAGTATTGATGTTTATGTACCAAGTAATAATCTTAATAATCAAAATAATAAAATATGGTTGTTAAATGGAGAGTTTATTGACCCAGCCACAAAAACAAATCTTGGTATTGAAACTTATTTTGATAAAACATATAATTCTTTAAATCAAACTAATGAAATATTTACCAGAAGCTTATATAATAATGATGGAATAGAAATAAGTACCTTAGGATATGGACTAGATCAGTGGCATACCTATAAAATAACAGTCGATGAAGAACAAGAAAGTTACAATGTTTATGTAGATAATATTTTACAGTATGAAAATATTGCTTATCAAGCAAATGTTACAGACTTAACCCATTTTTTAGTCGGAACAGATTATAGCGGACAAGGAGAATTTTATTATACCAATTACCAGTTTTCTAATATATATGATGCTCCGCTAGAGGGTATTACTTATGACGGAATGATAATAGGGGAGTTTGTTCCAACAACTTATGAATATAATATATATACTGAAGAACCGTTAACTGACAGCACTAATGTTGAAATAACTTATAATGAATCACAAGTTAATCATTCAATTACTAAAAATGTTACTAATCAAACAGTAACTATAACTATTAGCGATCTTAACAGCCAAGAATATATCTATACGTTGAATATCTTAGATATATCGCAAATGCCAATAACTTATCAACAATTATCTGATTTAATAAATTATATAGATAATAACTATATATCAACAAATTATACTTCTACTAGTTGGGATAGATTAAATGGTTTTATTACTATTGGTCGCAACTTACTGGCCCAACCATCACCACTTGCAACAGATATAGCCTATACATATTATTATATAAATAAAAATTTAACAACATTAGTAGCAATTGAACCAATAGAATTCCAAAATGATGTTTTGGGTACTACACAAATATCTTCTGATTTAGCTGCTGACTTAAGATTGGAAAATATTCTTGAAAATGGAGATTATGCTTATTATAATAATAATCATACAAGCAGTGATGTTCAATTTAGAAGTATTCCAATGAAATATATGAATGCAACCTACTTTGCATTTACTAATAGCTTGCATAATGAAGATGGAGAAATAAAATTTATTGCTAAAAGAGATGTATCTATCTTAATATTTAAAGATCGTGATGCTGGTGCAGTAAATGATCCATTATACGTAGATACAGGGGAAATAGTAACTGGAACTTATATCGTTGATGGAGAGGAAAAAACAGTTGTTTATAAAGTTTATAAACAAGATTTTAGCGAAGGCAGTAGTATTGCCCTAAATAGTAAATATGTACTCAATAATCGCATTACTTCATTTCAAAATATTATTGCAGTAAAAGATAGTATTGATGTGAACGAAAATAAATTTTGGTGTGATATTACAAGTAGATATAATAACTTAGAAGATTTTATGTATTCCTGGGGTGTATATGATACAGATGACTATGATGAAGTTGATAGTGATTGGAATTATCATGCTTTTGGAGAAAAAGATGGTTCAATTGCCTTAAATCTTATTAGTAATGCTGGTGGTAATACTCCTGCAGGCGCACCTTTTCGAAGTATGTCTGAATTGTATCATCAATTTGCTAAAATGTATGGTAAATTCTACTTATCGTATTATGCAAATGTACCAAGTACTAGTGATACCACCTTGAATAGATGGCTAAGATTATGGATAACTAACTCATCTCCAGGAGATTGGGAACCAACTGACTTAGCAACTTTAAATCAAACATTAAATAGTGGTTCGGAAGTAAAAACATATACACTGGTGGAAACATATTTAACTCATCCATCTAACAGCAATTATAACGGATTTGGATTATATTATCGTGATGCCACTCATACAACGGATACTGTTATTAAGAACAACGTTCCAATGAATTCTTGGACTAGTGAAATAGGCTATGAAGTAGACGTAAGAAATAATAATTTTTATGCATATTATGGAGGATATAATTCTTCTAATCGTATTAGTAGTACAGCTTATGGTTTCTTAAATAGTCAATATGAATATGCTGATTATGCGTTATTTGGAACTAGAGGATCTGGTAAAAGTAATTATTGGTTTAGAGATTTATGTATAACACCAATAAATGATGATATTATTTCTGATATAACAATTAATACTTCTTCAGTAAATGATTATATATCAATTACCAAGGATTATTTATATTCATCTGCTGATTTAACCACTAAGACTCTTAATACTACACAAGGTAGTATTTATGGTTCAGCTCCTAGTACATCAACTAATATCTATAAAGATGGCAATGTTGTTACAACATATGATACAATAAATACAACCAGTAATACAAATACACCATATAGTATTGATCACAGAGTATATTATGAAATAACTAAAAATAGATACGGTATTACCAATGCGATAGAAGAAGCTTTAGACTTAGAAGAAAAGTATTACACTCCTGAGTCATGGGCTAATTTAGTAAATAAATTAAATATAGCTAAGGACTTATTAAATGAACCAGAAACAAGTCCACTTGATATAGATAATGCTGAAACTGAGTTGAGAAATGCAATTAGCGACTTAATAAAACACAGTATATTTAATGAACATTTTACTGGTAATATAGCAAGTGGTAAGAACTTAACTAATTTACCTAGTGAAAATATTTATATAACTAATAGTAGTAGTATAACTTTGCGAGTTAATATGCACTCCAATATTGGAACAACTCACCCATATTCGACATTAAATAGAGTAAAAAAATTAGTATCTAGTGATGTTTTACCAGAGGGAACGACTATAACGTTAATAGACAATAGCTTTACGTTGCCAACATATTATCACTATACAGTAAGTGCAAGTGATATAATTGCAAATAAATATGAGTATTTACTTACCGATTTTGTAAAAATGGGTACTAATGAATTATATGTTAATCCATCATATTACGATGTTAATACTGGATATATAAATATATCATGGATATTTATAATAGATTATAGTACAGCCACACCTAAACTAGCAGATGGTCAATATTCGCTAAAGGCTATTGAAGAAGTATCTGGTGAAGTAATCGATATGGAAGAATCATTCTATAATATTAATAATACTTATGGTACAACAACGTTTAGTGCCTCTGTTGATAACGAACAATACCATAATAGTGATGATATTAATTTAAGCGTTTTATCACAATACACCTCACCAACTATTAACAATTTTCAAATTATTGATAGTCAAAGGGATAATAAAAAACTTGGAATAGAATTAACTTTGTTAAAAAATAATATCGAAATAGAACTTCCTAGTAATACTAAGATTACTTATAATAACAATACGTGCTTTGTAGTTAATAATAGGTGCAACTTAACAATAAGTGATACAGTAGATGAAATGAATGCCAATGCAATCTTAAACTTTGGTATAAATAACAATATTGAAGCAGGAATCTATACTCTGAGAGTAAAGTTAATTATGTCAGAAGATGGTACTAACATGGGAGAGATAGTCTCTACCGACGATGTAGAAATATTGATATCTGATACTCCTCCTGTAGCGTTTTCTGTAACATTAGACAATAGTACACCAAATGTAATTAATTATGGTTCATCAGCTTTATTAAAATATAACTTTGTTATGGCAAATTCTATATATTCTGATATTGTAGTAAGTCTAAGTAAAAAAAGTAATGATAATTACGAGGAAGTGAATTTAAGTAATTATATAACTAATACTGGTGATATAAATGTATTTACAACCAATAAATATAGCATAGGAAATATAAGTACATGGACACTAAACTTAAAGAATAACATTGATATAGGTACATATAAATTAACATATGACTTATATAGTAGTTCAATACATAAATCAACAGTAGATAAATATTTTATTGTTAAATAAAAAAGGGCAACTCTTTCTAAAGAAAGATACGCAAAACTCTAGAGCCTAAGGTATTAACTAAGGCAGTCAGTTGCAAATCATACGTATTAAACGTATATTGCAACTTTTTCTTTGCCAAAATAATTACTATAACAATAAAAATTTATAATATTTAAAACCAATTAAAGGAGGTAAGTAAATGCGAATCACTTTGAATAGCTATAATAATATAATAAAATTATTAGAAAACGAAAAAAGAGAATTAACAGCTAAAGTATACAGCAAAAATGTTTTTGTAATGATTAATCGAAAACACTATATTAATAAACTAAATAAAGTTGACAACATATTGTATAATAGATATTGCAAAGTCGGACAAATGATAACCGAAGACATAAAGTAGTTATTGATATTACTACAGCTCTATGATAAACTTAGAGCGAGGAGGTAATAATGAATTTTATAGAATTTTTAATTGGGTTAATACCATTGTGGGCATCTAGTACACTTTTATGTCTTGGTGCTGATATAGCAAACGAATTAAGATTAATTAAAACAGTTGCTGACGAGGGATATGTGCTTGATATTAATAAAATAAGTCTTGATATAAGTTATGGTAAATTGTTAATACCTGTTTATCATTTTATTCACATTGCCAAAAAAATTATTAATGATAATTACTATAGCAGTATAGATATTAAAAATCTTATTAACCATGAATTAGTAGAAGAAATGGACGAAATAGAAAAAGAATATTATAATGCTTCGCCAACTGTTTTTCGAGCAATAAAAATTAGTAGGTTTAAAAAAGAAACAATCACTAATATAGATAATCACAATAAACCAATAATTATTGTTTGGGATAAAGAAAAGGTCCACCTTCAAATAACACTTCAAGAAATTAAAGTATTAAATCTCGTTGAATTAAAAGAAAGTATTACACCCAAAAAACTAGAAGAAATATTATTGTTATCACTTCAACCATTAATCAAGAATAAAATAATATCAATATCATATGAAGCTTTCAATGCCCAAATAGATACAATAATTGCTGAATACACAACATTGTTTAATTCGCAAGCTAAGTATTCATATACTAATAAAAAGATAAACCAATTACCAGAAAGCAACCAAACCAAAGTAAAAAAGAAAACAAAAAAATGACAAAAAATAGACAAATGTGTTTATTTTTTGTCATTTTATGCTATAATGAACATAAAGTTGAGGTGATTTATTATGATGCTACAAACTCATACCATAGATATCGAATACATTAGGCGAGTATTAGAACAATGTCCTCATTATGATGCCATAGTTAATTATGACTATATTGAGGGTGATGAGTTATCTCTATCATTGATTGAATGGTATAGAGAATTAGTTTTTTCAGTGAATATCGATGACGAAAATCAAATGAAAGTAATAAGTGCGATAGATAAGTCACTAAGTATCTACATAAAGGATAACAATTATAAAAGACAAATTCATGATGTTATAAGCACTGAAGAAATATCAATTAATGATGGAGATCTATTAATAAACTTGATTAAAAAAATAGTGAACTTTACAACTAGATATCAAAAAAAAGAAGTGCTAGAAGTAGAAGTGTCACAATGGCTGTAAAAACACTTAAGTAAGTGTTTTTTGTATGTAAGGGAGGAATAAAATGTATGCTGATGTATTAACTGAAATAACTTCAAAAAAGTTAGATAAAACATTTACTTATATTATACCCTCATGTTTGCAAAATAAAGTTAAAATTGGTAGTAGAGTTACAATAGATTTTAATAAAAGAGTATTAGAGGGTTTTGTATTAAATATTCATAATAAGAACCAATCGATTAAATTAAAAGAAATAATATCTTTAGTAGATAACGAACCAATCTTAACAAAAGAAATGATTCTATTAGGTGAAAAGATGGCTAGGACTTATCTATGTAGTTTAATGTCTTCTTATCAAGCTATGTTGCCAACTGCCCTAAAAGCTAAGTCAAGTGTTAATATGAGAATAAAGAAATATAAATATTTAGTTTTAAATAAAGATGAACAGGAAATTAAAAATTATCTCCAAACTTGTAAATATGAAAGGCAAATTAATATATTAAAAGAGTTACTAATAAAAAAGAAAGTTTTATTAGTAAGTAAGACATCATCTATTAATACTCTTATTAATAAAGAATTAATTACTATGCTCGAAGAAGAATTATATAGATATAAATATTCTTCGAGTATTATAGATAAAAAAGTTAAGTTAAATACTAACCAACAAGATATTGTAAATCAAGTAATTAATAATTTAACTGATATAACATATTTATTGTATGGTGTAACAGGAAGTGGAAAAACAGAAGTATATATGAATATCATAGATAAAATAATAACTAGTCATAAACAAGCTATTATGTTAGTACCAGAAATTAGTTTAACTATGCAAGTAGTTGGATTATTTAAAGCAAGATTTGGTGATGAGGTTGCTATTATTCATAGCGGGTTATCTGCTACAGAGAAATATGATGAGTATAGAAAAATAATGAATAACAAAGTTAAAATAGTAGTCGGGGCTAGAAGTGCTATCTTTGTACCTTTTACTAATATTGGTATTATTATTATTGATGAGGAACATGTTGATTCATACAAACAAGAGAATAATCCTAAGTATCATGCAAAAGACATAGCTATTATGAGAAGTCATTATCATAAATGTCCAGTTATATTAGGAAGTGCTACTCCAACATTAGAAAGTATGGCAAGAGCTAAGAATAACGTTTATCAATTATTAGAATTAAAAACTAGAGTTAATAATAAGACGATGCCTAAAGTAAATATAGTAGATATGAAAGAAGAATATAAAAAGAAAAATACTATTTTTTCCTCTTTATTAATAGAAAAGATAAAAGATAGATTAGAGAAGAAAGAACAAGTAATACTCTTATTAAATAGAAGAGGTTATTCATCACTCATTACATGTCATCAATGTGGTTATAAACAAGTATGTAAAAATTGTGATATTAGTTTAACTTACCATAAAACTTCTAACATGATGAGATGTCATTATTGTGGATATGGTACAAAGAGAATAAATGTTTGTCCAGTATGCGGAAGTAAAGATATAAAAGATTATGGAATAGGGACACAACAGTTAGAAGAAAGACTGAATAAAGTTTTTACCACCGCAAGAATAATAAGAATGGATGTTGATACAACTAGTAAAAAAGGAAGTCACCAAAAAATAATTGATGATTTTTCTAGTAATAAGTATAACATATTAGTAGGTACACAAATGATTGCTAAAGGACTAGATTTTCCTAATGTAACATTAGTTGGAGTTTTAAATGCTGATATGCTGTTGAACTTGCCTGATTTTAGAAGTGCAGAAAGAACTTTTCAATTATTATGCCAAGTTGCCGGACGAGCTGGAAGAGGTCAACAAGATGGTGAAGTTGTTATTCAAACATTTAATGACAATCACTACAGTATTACTTTAGCTAAAAAACATGATTACGATACATTCTATAAAGAAGAAATGAACATTAGAAAAAAGCTTAAGTATAGTCCATATTACTTTATGACATTACTTCGTATTAGTGGTAAAAACTATCAAGATGTAAGTGATGTATCTCGTGATATTGGTAAGTATTTAAGAAATAATATAAGTCCAACTAGTATAGTTTTAGGACCTAGCATGGCTAATGTATTAAAAGTAAATAATATCTATTATTTTCAAATAATAATAAAATATAGAAAAGATAATAATTTAAAATTAGTATTAAAACAAATAGATGAAAGATATTGTCTTGATAGTAAAATAAATATAGATATAGATATTAATCCAATAATAATATTAATTATTTCTATATAGAGGCTTTACATACATATTGTAAAGTATCTTGCTAAAATAAAATAATAAAGATATAATAACTAGTAAGTTGAAAATGTTTCAACTTACTAGTCAAGTTTCAGGTGGGTAAGCCTTAACTTAGACATAATAATAAACATTATTTATTATTGGCTAAACAATAAGTAATAGTTTGTTATTCAAAAAATATATATTGTATTTTTAGTTAGCCATAGAAATACATATATATTAATATCAAAATTTTACATCTATCTAAATAATAAAATATTAGATTATTAATAAGAGGTAATAATTGGTAATGCTTTTATTTAAAAGTGGTTATTATCTTAATTAATAATGGTATTAATATTTTATAATTAGAGAAAGTTAATTATGTTGCCGTTAATTGATGTAAAAATTAAATAAAAAAAATTCAAAAATAGAAATGTTTTTGAATTTTTTTAAAATTTACGATATAAACCAATAATTTTACCTAAAATAGTCACGTCCTTCAAAATGATTGGAGTTAAGAAATCGTTTTCTGGTTGCAATCTATAATAACCATCTTCTTTATAAAAAGTTTTAAGTGTAACTTCGTTTTCATCGTTCATAGCAACAACAATTTCCCCATTTTTGGCAGTATTACATCTTTCAATAATTGCTATATCGCCATCAAAAATACCAGCATTAATCATGCTATCGCCGCTTACCTCTAAAGTAAATACTTCTTTTTTTAAAGGGATTAAGTAAGCTGGTAAACTCATAAATTCATTCGGACGCTCTATAGCCTCAATTGGTAATCCTGCAGTAACTTTACCTACTAAAGGAACTTTAACAACATTTTCATCTACATTATAATTATCATCGATTACTAATTCTAAAGTTCTATTTTTAAAATCAGATTTTTTGATATAACCTTTTTCAATTAAATGCGATAAATGAACGTGTACTGTTGCCGTTGAACTTAAATCTACCCCTTTACAAATATCTCTAATCGATGGTGGATAATGATGTTGTTTAATATAATCTTTAATATAGTTATAAACTATTTCTTGTTTTTTAGTGAGAGCTTCTTTGTTATTCATTAACTATCTCCTCCTTATAAAACAATAGTAGCACAAAAAAATGTAAATGTCAAACGCCTGTTTGTTTTTCGCTTGACACAAATAATTGTTCGTGTTACAATATGGTTAGAAAAGGAGAAGTGATAATATGAATTTTTTTAAGAAAAACGGGGGTATGATTATTTTTGTTTTTATGGTACTAGTATCAACTTGTATTTTAGTTAAAGAGGTACAAATGAAAGATAATTATCAGGAAAAGAGTAATATTGTCCTTCATCAGTAAGTATAATGCTGTAAACCAAAAAAGGTTGACAAAGAGTAATTAACGTGTTAAAATTCTAAATAAGAAAGGAAGGATAATATGGCAGTTAAAATTAGACTAAAAAGAATGGGGGCAAAAAAGGCACCATTTTATCGCTTGATAGTTGCGGATTCAAGAAGCCCAAGGGATGGACGTTTTATTGCAACATTAGGAACTTATAACCCTTTAAAGAATCCAGCCGAGATTAATATTAATGAAGAAGAAACACTTCGTTGGCTTCAAACTGGTGCAATACCAACTGATACTGCAAAAAATCTTTTAAGTAAAAGCGGAATTATGAAAAAATTTCATGATTCAAAGAATGCTAAACAGTAATGGATTTAGTTTTACTTACTAAAACGATAATTGAAAAGTTAGTTAAACATCAAGATGCAGTATCTGTAAAAGAATATCCAACTGTTGATGATAACGAAATTAAAATAGAAATTGTCGTTGATAAAGAGGATTTGAGTATGTTTTTAGAAAATGATGGTCGTTTATTAAGAGCTGTAAAAACTATTGTTATTGCTAGTTCTTGTATTAATTTAAAAAAACAAGTAAATATTACAATTGAGTCGTATTAGTAATATTTGCTTCTTTTTTTTAAATGTAAATTGAATTCTTTATCGACTAAAATAGTGATTTTTGAAATTCAATGTGATATAATGAAAAAAGAATGGAGGAATTTTCATGACACTAAATAGTATTTTAGTTATATTGCAAAAAATTATTGATATTTCTTTGGTGTGGTTAATCTTTTATTTTCTGTTGAAAAATTTGCGTAATAATGTAAAGATGGTTTTATTATTTAAAGGAATATTATTAGTTATACTTATAAAAATAATTAGTGACATATTTAATTTAGTAACAATTGGTTTGTTACTGGAGTATTTAATTATGTGGGGGCCTTTAGCTATTATTATAATATTTCAGCCAGAAATTAGAAATATATTAGAATATTTAGGGAGAAGTCAATTGTTGGGAAGACATAAGACACTAACACTTGATGAAAGAGAAAAGCTAGTATATGAAATAATGCAAGCGGTTGATTATTTGAAAAAAGCACGAATTGGTGCTTTGATAGTAATAGAAAGAGATGTTAGTTTAAATGATTACATAAACCGTAGTAAAAAGTTATATGCCGATATTTCATCAGAATTATTGATTGCTATTTTCTTTCCAAATAATCCTTTACATGATGGAGGAACGATAATTCAAGGAAATAAAGTAGTGTCATCTGGAGCTGTATTTCCAGTTAGTATAAGTACAAAAATAAATAAAAGATTAGGTACAAGACATCGAGCAGCACTCGGTATTAGTGAAGAAACAGATTCTATTTCTTTAGTAGTTTCAGAAGAAACGGGACGTATATCTATTGCTATTAGTGGAACTTTAAATTATAATTTGTCAGCTGAAGATGCAAGGATGATACTTATTGAAGAATTAAGGCCGAAAAAAGAAATGTTGCTAGATGATGAATTTAATAATATAGATACTAAGGAGGTGGCAGAAGATGAAAAAATCCAATAATAGCTTTGTCACTGTCTTTAAAAGTGTTGGCCGTTTTATTGATCAAAAAGTCATAACGCCACTTACCAAATTTTTACTTGGTTTTACCAAGAAGTCTGGAGAAAGTAGCAAAAGCTTTGAGAGATGGTTAAATAAAAAAAATACCCTTACGTTTTTGTCGTTAGCCCTTTCACTAGCATTCTTCTTTTTGGTAGATAGCAAATCTATTGTTTTAGTTGAAACTTCCGCTGAAGTATTATATAATCAACCTGTTGAAGCTGTATATAATCAAGAAGCATATGTTGTTGAGGGATTGCCTGAAAGTGTTGACGTAACATTAATTGGGCGTCGTTCTGATTTGTATTTAGCTAAGCAAATATCTAATCAGAAAGTTACGGCTGATATCTCTGGACTAGAACCAGGTACCCATAAGGTTAATTTAAAGTATGAAAATTCAATAAACACAATTAATTATAAACTTGATCCGTCTACAGTAACAATAATAGTTTATCCAAAAGTATCGGAAGCAAGAACAGTTAATATAGATATTTTAAATCAAGATAAATTGAATTCTAAATTGTCAATTAAATCTATTGAAATAGATCAAAGTGAAATAATAATTAAAGGTGCAGGACATGCTTTAGAACAGGTATCAACAGTTAAGGCATTAGTTGATATAGAAAATCTTGTTGACCCAACAGTAGGGGTAAGCAATTTAAAAGATGTGCCACTAATTGCATATGATGCAAAAGGCCAAGTAGTGAATGTTGAAATGGTGCCAGAAACAATAAATGCAACAATTAGTATTGTTTCTCCAAGTAAGGAGGTACCAATTAAAGTAATTCCAAAAGGAAATGTAGAATTTGGTTTAGCATTATCATCGGCCACGGCGAACATAACTAAAGTAATTGTTTATGGTGATGAGGAAGCAATAAACGAACTACAATATATTCCAGTTGAAATAGACGTTACTGGGCTTAATAGTGCTAAAGAATTTAATGTTGTATTAAATAAACCAGCAGGAATTAGATATATAAGTGAAACTTCAGTTAATGTCAAAGTTGCTCTTGATAAAGAAGTAAGTGTTGAGGTTCCAGACATATTAATCGAGCACACTGGTCTTGATTCTAACTACAAAGCAGTCGCATTAAGTGATGAATCAAGCAAAACATCAGTCATAGTAAAAGCAACTCAGTCAGTTATTGACAGTTTAGATACCTCGACTATAAAAGCAACTATTGATTTATCTGGATATGGTGTTGGTGACCACGAAGTTGAAGTTGCTGTAACTGGTGATGAATTAAAAGCTATGTATACAGCCAAGACCAAGAAAGTTAAAATTAGAATTGCTAAAAAGTAGAAAGTTTTTCTACTTTTTTGTTTTATATTATTAGTTTTATAAATATATTAAATTTGTATGTAATAATAAAATCTTTAAAATATTGACAAATAATGAAGATTTATTTTCATCTTTTCTTCTATACTTGTAAAATAACTGCCTAAAGGTGTATAATATACATAAGTGAGGGAAATATTGTATGAAAAAAATAATTATTTTATCTTTGCATTTGGGATATGGGGGAATAGAGAAAGCTATTACTAGTTTAGCTAATACTTTGATTGATAAATATAAAGTAGAAATAATATCAACATACAAATTATATGATAAGCCAGCATTTGCTATTGATAAAAGAGTTAAAATAAGTTATTTAATGCATGAGAAACCAAACAAAGAGATAATTAAAGAAAAAATAAATAATTTATCAGGTATTAAAAGCTTTATAGATTTAATAAAAGAGGGATTATATTCAATAAAAGTTCTATATAAAAGAAAGAAATTAATGATAAATAAAGTGAAAAAAGAGGATGCAGATATATTTATTTCAACTAGAGATTTTCATAATAAAATATTGTCTAAGTATGTTGATGATAATAAAGTAAAAATAGGTTGGGAACATAACTATAAAATAGATGATAATAAGTATATAAAAAGATTAATGCGTTCAATAAAAGGATTGAATTATTTAGTATTACCCACAAAAGAATTGAGAGATTTTTATAAAGATAAAACTAAAGTAACTTGTATCTATATACCTTTAATATTAGATTATATACCTTTAATTAAATCAAATTTAGCAACTAATAATATCTTAGCAATTGGTCGATTAAGTAAAGTTAAAGGCTATAGTAGTTTAATAGATGTTTTTAAATTAGTAAATGATAAAGTAAAAGAATCACACTTAACAATAATTGGTGATGGTGAAGAAAGAACTATTATTTCAGATAAGATAAAAGAACACAAATTGCAAAACAATGTTACTTTAACGGGTTTCTTAACCCCAAAACAAATAGAAAAACACATGTTAAATGCTAGTGTATTTGTTATAACCTCATATAGTGAATCCTTTGGTTTGGTTGTTTTAGAAGCAATGTCATATGGTATTCCTTGTGTTGTCTTTTCTTCTGCTCGGGGTTGTTTAGAAATGGTAAAAGACAATGTAAATGGTTTTGTTATAGAAGATAGAGACAAGATAAAGATGGCAGAGGCATTAGTTAAAATAATTACTAATAAAGAATTAAATAAAAGACTAGCAAGTGCAACAGCTAAAGTTATAGAGAAATATAAACCAGATAATGTTAAAAAACATTGGTTAAATTTATTAAGTAGGTGAGTTATGAAAAAAGTGCTATTTATATCCAGTACTGGTGGTCATTTAGATGAATTATTACAATTAAAATCATTGTTTAAAAAATATAATTATTATCTAGTTACAGAAAAAACTAAATCAACGATTATTTTAAAAGATAAATACAAAAAAGTAAGTTATCTTGTCTATGGTACTAAAGATAATTTTCTAATATATCCCTTTAAACTTATCTTTAATTGTATAAAATCGTTGTGTATATACGTAAAATTTCGCCCAAATTACATTATTTCAACAGGTGCACATATTGCCGGACCAATGTGCTGTATTGGCAAAATATTTGGCGCAAAAATTATCTTTATTGAAACTCTTGCTAATAGTAAAACTAAGACTGTAACTGGTAAACTAGTATATAAATTTGCTGACTTATTTATAGTTCAATGGGAAAGCATGTTAAAACTTTATCCCAAAGCAAAATATACTGGTCCAATATTTTAGAAAGGAAGATAGTATGATACTCGTTACTCTAGGTACTCAAGATAAACAATTTACAAGATTATTAGAAACAGTAAATAAAGCCATAACTATGAATGTTATTCAAGAAGAGGTAATTGTACAAGCTGGATGTACACCCTTTAATAGTGATAAAATGAAAATATATGATATAATTCCTATCGATGAATTTGATAAATTAATTAAAAAATGTAATATATTAATTACTCATGGGGGAGTTGGATCAATCATAAAAGGAATAAAGAATAAAAAGACAGTAATTGCATTTCCTCGATTAAAGAAGTATAAAGAACATACCAATAATCATCAATTACAAATAATAAAAACATTTACTGAACAAGGTTATATCTTGTCAAGTAATAAATTAAGTGATTTAAGTGAGTTATTAAAACAAGCAAAGAACTTCAAACCTAAAGAATATGTTAGTAATACTACTAATGTCATAAAGATATTAGAAGAATTTATAGAAAGGACGTAGATGATTATGAAGAAGTTATTTTCAATATATGAAAAATATCAAGAAAAAATTAATTATTTAATATTTGGTGGTTTAACAACTGTTGTTAATTTAATTACATACTATATATTTACTAGAAGTTTTGGATTAAGTGAATTAGTTAGTAATATACCTGCTTGGATTATAGCAGTCACGTTTGCTTATACTACTAACAGAATGTTTGTTTTTAGATCTAAGGATAAAAATATATTAAAAGAAATAATTTCCTTTTTTATATTTAGAATACTATCTTTAATCATTGATATGTTAATGATTTATATCTTTGTTAACATATTTAACTTTAATGATATGCTTATAAAAGTTATATCTAATATTATTGTTATTATATTAAATTATATTTTTAGTAAATTATTTGTTTTTAAGGAGGGAAGATAATGGAAAAACTATCACTTATAGTACCATGTTACAATGAAGAACAATCTCTACCAAAGTTTTATGAAGAAGTTAATCGTTTATCTAAAGAGATGGATAACATAGAGTTTGAGTTATTGTTTATCAATGATGGTTCAAAAGATGGAACTTTAAATATATTAAGAGATTTATCTAAACAAGATAAAAGAGTAAGGTACATATCATTTTCTCGCAACTTCTTTAAAGAAGCTGGTATTTATGCTGGTTTAAAGAATTGTACTGGAGATTATGCGGCTGTAATGGATGCGGATTTGCAAGATCCACCATCTTTATTACCAGAAATGCTTGGATATATTAAAAATGAAGGATATGATTCAGTTGCGACTAGACGTGTTACGAGAAAAGGAGAGGGAAAATTAAGGAGTTTAGGTGCTAAAGCATTTTATCGAATAATTAATCGCATAAGTGATACAGAAATAGTTACTGGAGCTAGAGATTATCGCTTAATGACAAGGCAAATGGTTAATGCTGTTTTAGAAGTCAGTGAATATAATCGTTTCTCTAAAGGGATATTTGGTTGGGTTGGCTTTAAAACTAAGTGGTTAGATTATAAAAATGTCGAAAGAGTTGCTGGAACTTCTAATATAAAATTTAGCAAGCTAATTGTTTATGCCATTGAAGGTATTGTATCATTTTCTACTGCTCCATTAATTTTTTCCGCTATTTTAGGGATGTTATTTTGTTTAATTGCCTTTATTATGATTATTGTTATTGTTATAAAAACAGTTGCTTTTGGCGACCCAACTAGTGGATGGCCATCTTTAGCATGTATTGTCTTTTTAGTTAGTGGTGTACAATTATTCTCAATAGGTATTATCGGTGAATATTTAGCTAAGACATATCTTGAGACTAAAAAAAGACCTATTTATATCGTGAAAGAAACAGAAAAAGATATTAAATAGTCAAAAATATGTTACAATAAACAATTGAGGTGAACTGAAATGTATATAACTAAAAAAACTTTAAAGGAGGCAGTTAACACATACTACTTTAAAGGTGCTAATTATTTTGATAAATATATTAATCTAATTAATATAACACATACTAATGATGAAAAAAAATATCGCTTTCGTGTTGAATCAGAAAAAACCTATAACTTTTATGATGTCATAATTAATAGTAATGGTGATGGAGTAGTAACCGATGTAAGTTGTGATTGTCCTAATTTTTTTAATAATTATATGTGTAAGCATGTCGCGGCCGTATTAATTAAATATAATAAATTAATATTTAAAACTAAAAGGGAAGAATTAAATGAACAATATCAAACATTCAATAAGATAATAAGTGAATTAGAACCAACAAAACGAATTAAGAAAGAATTAGTTTCTTTAGAAGTAGAAATATTACCTAAAGATACGACATTTAAACTTAATTTGCGTATTGGCCAAAATAAAAAGTATATTATTAAGAATAAAATAGATGATTTTCTTACTTGTTATACTAGTAAGAAAAATAAGGTAGAATTTGGTAAGGGTTTTACATACTATGGAGATATCCATTACTTTGACGAATCAGATTCTAAGATCTTAGAATATGTATTAGATAAGACTTCTTTTGATGGAAGATATACAAGATATAAAATGGAATTTCCTTACTATTTCTTAGATACTTTATTAAAGATGCTAAAGGAAAGAACATTTAAATATAATCATCATCAATATAAAAAAATTGTAGATGGTAATCCGTTTACTTTTATTTTGAAAGAAGATAATTTTGATAATTATATATTAACTTATAGTATTAATAAACCCCAAGGAAAGATTTGTACTTTAGATAATGCACGATATATAGTTACCGATGAAGTTTTCTATAAAACAGATAGTAAAACAAAAAAAGTATTACAATTATTTAATAAGTATAATACTAATAAAATTATATTTAAAAAAACACAATTACCTAGTTTTATTAGTAATGTTTTTACGTTAGTTAAAGATAATATAGAAATTAAAGTAGATGATTTAAAAGAACAATTAACTATTAATTCTCCTAGTTTTAAATATTATTTAGATTATATAGATAAAATACTAATATTAGAATTGAAAATAGAATATAATGGTATATTAATAAACTTTTTTGACAGTGTTAATTTTATGCGTGATATAGATGAAGAAGAAAAGACAGTTAACTACTTATTAGATAATGGTTTTATAATAAATGAAAAAAAACAGAGATTTGAATTAGAAGATGTTGAAAAAGTTGGAATATTTTTAGAGGAAACTATTGAAGAAATAAAGAAAAATAACGAAGTATTTATTACTGATAAAGTAAAATATATCGATGTTAAGAAAAAAATGCATTTTACATCTAGTTTTAGTATTGGTAAAGATAATATAATGAATTATAAGTTTGAACTTGATGGTATTAAAGGAAATGAGTTAGATGATATTATAGCAACTATTAAAACAAAGAAAAAGTATCATCGTCTTAAGGATGGGAAGATAATAAATGTTGAAAAAAATAAAGACATAGAAGATATTAAGAACTTAATAGATGATTTAGATATTGCTTATTCAGCATTAGAAAAAGAAGGGATTATTCCCAAATATAAAGCTATATATATTGATAGTATTAAAGATAAAAATAGTAGTATGATAAATACTGATAATTTATTTCAACAATTAGTAGATAACTTTTATAAATATAAAGACTTAGATATTAATTTATCTAAAAAAGATAGAAGTATTTTAAGAGAATATCAAGTTACTGGTATAAAATGGTTAAATAATATATATAAATGTGGCTTTGGAGGAATATTAGCTGATGAAATGGGATTGGGAAAAAGTATTCAAATAATCTATTTAATTAAAGAAAGATTAAAAGAAAATAATAAATTGAATTTTTTAATAGTCGCTCCAACATCATTAATATATAATTGGGAAAATGAATTTAATAAATTTGGTAAAGAACTAAATTACCAAGTATTTGCCGAAAATAAAAATAAACGACATGAAAAACTAAAAACAAGTAAGAATATTAATATTTATATTACTACTTATGGTTTGATAAGACACGATATTGATATATATAAAAAAATGTCATTTGATTGTGTAATTATCGATGAAGCACAAAATATCAAAAATCCCCTAGCTGGTTTAACTAAAGCAGTTAAAATGGTAAATGCTAATACAAAGTTTGCATTAACTGGAACACCGTTAGAAAACTCTATTTTAGAGTTATGGAGTATCTTTGATTTTATAATGCCAGGTTATTTAAGTACAGCAAATAAATTTCAAAAAAGATATAATATAAGTGATTTTGATGATAAAACTAATACTTTATTAGAAAGATTAAATAAACAAATAAGTAGTTTTATACTAAGAAGAAAGAAAAAAGATGTCTTAAAAGAATTGCCAGAAAAATTAGAAAATAATATTTTTATAGATTTATATGATAGACAAAAAATATTGTATGCGGCTGAAATAAAAAAAGTTAATGATGAAATAGATATGATTATTGCAAGAGATGGTTATAACAAAGCAAAGTTTTTAATATTTCCATTATTAACAAGATTAAGACAAATATGTATTGAACCATCTTTATATTTAGAAGGATATAAAGGAGGAAGTAGTAAAATAGATGAACTTATTAATGTACTACAAGGAGTTATTCAAAATGGTCATAAAGTATTATTATTTTCTAACTTTAAATCAGCTCTTATATTACTTAAAAGTGTGTTAAAACAAAATAAAATAAGTTATTACACAATAGATGGAAGTGTTACAAGTAAAAAAAGAATGGAACTAGTAGAGAAGTTTAATCAAGATGATACTAATGTATTTTTAATTACATTAAAAGCAGGAGGTACTGGACTTAATTTAACTAGTGCAGATGTCGTAATACATTTAGATATGTGGTGGAATCCCCAAGCAGAAAATCAAGCAACTGATCGAGCACATCGCATAGGGCAAAAAAACACAGTGGAAGTTATTAAGTTTATTACTAGGGGAACTATTGAAGAAAGAATACTTGAATTACAAGAGAAAAAGAAAATGTTAAGCGATAAATTAATTGAGGGAGAAGATAGAGATAAGAATTTACTTAGTAGTTTATCAGAAAAAGAAATTAGAAATCTCTTAGCATATGAAAACGAACAGTAAACATCTTTGAATTAAAGAAATTATGTATACCAAAGACAACTATAATTTTTTTTCTATATAAATAAAAAAATATCTTGATTTAGAGTACCATTTTATGGTACTCTTATATTAGTTAATGATAGGAGATGATAGCATGTTAACTGCAAGTGAATACGGGGCGAGCATTCTTTAAAATATAACGGTTTAGGAGACAATGAAA
>JAUNSN010000018.1 GCA_030539175.1 bacterium
AAATACAGCAATTGATATTATAATAATATTTTTATTCTTATTCATAGTTACCACCTTTCTTTATTATCTTCTACCTTTATAAGATAATTCTAACATAAGATTGTTATGTTGACAAGAAAAAACAAAGAATAATTTATAAATCTAAACTATCTTTGTCAAGTAAGAATTGTTGTATTCCCATTATAACTATTCCTTCATCATTTCTCCATAGTTTTATATTATCTTTTACTACAATTATCTTTTTAAAACTATCACCGATATTATTTAAAGATTTTGATTCTTGAATAATTTTATCATGAGTATCTAAATTAAGAGCAGATTGAATGTAATATCTTTTACTACCAAGATTACAAATAAAATCAACTTCTAACTGTTTTCTTTTGTCTACTTCTCTTACTTCTACAACTCCAACATCAACATTATAACCTCTTATTAACAATTCGTTATAAATGACATTTTCCATTAAGTGGTTTTCTTCTTGTTGACGAAAGTTTAACCTAGCATTTCTAAGTCCAATATCAGTAAAATAATACTTTAAGGGTGTTTGTATATATTTTTTACCTTTAATATCATATCTATGTGATTTATTCACTATAAATGAATCTTCAATATTTTTAATATACATGTTAACAGTATTGAGTGACAATTCCTTTTCTCCGTTACTTTTAAACGTATCATATAATTTTTGTGGATTAGTAAGTGATCCCACAGAAGAAGATAACATATTAATTAAAGCATCTAATATATCTATTCTTTGAATATTATTCCTTTCAACTATGTCCTTAATATAAGTTTGTTCAAAAAGTTCTTTTAAATACTGTGCCTTTTCTTCATCTGTTTTCTTCGATAGTATTAGTGGCATACCCCCATACATAATATATTCATTCCATGCCTCATATTTATCTCCTGGGAAAACAGATGAAAACTCAGAAAAAGATAAGGGATGAATTTTTACTTGATCCCCTCGTCCTCTAAATTCTGTTATTATATCGGATGATAAAAATTTTGAATTAGAGCCTGTAACATATATATCAATGTTTTTTTCATATAACAAGCCATTTAAAACATATTCAAAATCATTAACTAATTGTATTTCGTCTAATATAACATAATACATATTCTTATCTTTTATACAAGAACGAATATAATTATCTAGTAAATTAGAATCATGATATACTTTATTTTGTTGCTTATCGAGTTCAAGTTTTATAATATGGTCTTCTTTTACTCCTGTTGATATTAAATAGTTTTTAAATATTGGATCAAGTAGGTACGACTTTCCTGACCTCCGAATTCCAGTAATAACTTTTACTAAATTATTTTCTCTCCTATTAATTAATTTATTTAAATAAATGTCTCTCTTAATTTCTTTCATATTATCTATCGCCTCCACTGAAGATTTTTGCCGTTTTTGGCATTTTTCTTCAACACTATTATATAACTAATAACTACTTAAATCAATATTAAATAAAAATAAATGAATTAATATTATTAATCCATCATTTTATTCATTTGTTTCATCATTTGATTTACTTGTTTTTGAGTTGGAGTCCTTCCCATTGAACTCATCATTGTTTTAATCATTTGTTCGTTAATAGGGGGGTTTTTCTTTAAATATTTCTTCATGTAATTCCTAGCAAGGAAAAAACCAATAACTCCACCAATTATTAACCCTATAACAATATATAATATATCCATCCACATATTTATTTCCTCCTTTGTAACTATTGTACTAAAAATTTAGAGGTTTGACAATCTTTTTTAATTATTTCGTTTAACCAAAAATAATCTTTATTTTTAAAATCACAAATAATGATATTATCAGAAAAATTAGCTATATTATTTAAAAAGGGAGATAGGTTAATACTACTTTTTAATTTTAAATTAGTTTTATTAACTATTAATTTAGAATATTCACATTTGTTATTTAATATATGGATATTATTATTATAATAATAATTATTATTATCTTTATATATTTGTTTTAAAGATAAAGTAAAATCTTTGCTATTTAGAGGTATTACTATTTGTTTAAACATTTTATAACTTAGAAGTATATCATATTCTTCTGATTTATATATTCCCTCTAATATCTTATATACTTTATAAGGATTCTTTTTATACATATAGAAAAAGAATTTATTAATTTTAAATATATGGTAAGTTCTCATTTTATCACCATATTTATTATATAAATTCTTTTTCTAGTAATATGTCGAAATTATTGATAAGTATCATTTATTTTATTAATAATACTTTTAATGTCTAATTGATAATGTTTTACTATATCAGTTTTTTTGCCACTAGCACCAAATGTTTGTATATTAAATATTATATCTTGATTATTCATTAATTTATACCATAATGGATCATTAGAATATTCAATAATAACTTTAGGAATATCTGTAGGAAGTATCATTTCTTTATAATTATCATCTTGGTTTAAAAAGATATTTAAGTTGGGCATACTTACTACTCTGATATCTAAGTCTAATGCTTCTTTTATATCTATAGCAAGACTTACTTCCTTACCTGATGCGACAATAATTAAGTCTTGCTTATTAGTAAATTCACTAATAATATATCCGCCTTTTGTGACTAAACAAGATGATGTATCTAACGATTCGTTAGTTTTATCTCTTGATATAATGAGTACTGCTGGGTGGTTATTATTTAAGATGTTTTGATATGCTCCAACTAATTCTTTGCTATCAGCTGGACGATATACGTTAAGATTAGGAATACTTCTTAAAGTAGTAAGTTGTTCTATAGGCTGATGGGTCGGGCCATCTTGCCCTATTTCTATACTATCATGGGTAAATATATATATTACTGGTAAGTTCATTAAAGCACTTAACCTAAGAGATTCTTTTAAATAGTCAGAGAAAGTTAAAAAACAACTTCCAAAACATTTAATATTAGTTAAAGCTATTCCATTTAGACATGATGCCATTAAAGATTCTCTAACACCAAAATATATATTTTGACCTTGGTAGTTATCTTTAGAAAATTCTCCTTTATCTATAAGATAAGTTTTGGTAGATGATACAACATCTGCACTTCCTCCTAGAAGAGTAATTTTATTAGATATATAGTTTAGAATTGATTTATTTATATCTCGCATAGTAGTATTTTTATCTATATTTATATCTTCATATATTAAATTACAGGGTACAACTGAATAATTACTATCTTCTAGTTTAACTCTTTGTTTTATATATTTTCTTAGATTATTAGTATTTTCTTCATCATATGAAAACTCTTTATTAGAAAAACCAATAGTTTTTCTAATGTTAGTTAAATCATCTAAAGAAAGCGGACTACCATGTACTTGATTAGTATTTTCATACTTTGAATATTTACCAATTATTGTTTTAATCTCAATAATTGTTGGCTTATTAGCTATTTTTGCTTGTTCTATAGCTTTATTAAGACTATCTAGGTTGGATGTATCTTCTACTAGTATGTAATTAAAATTAACGGAATTAAATCTTTGTTTAATATTATCATTAAATGTTTTATTAGTCTTTCCATCTAAACAAATATTATTAGAGTCATATAAAATAATTAAATTATCTAAGTTTAATGTTCCCGCTAAGGAAGTTGCTTCATATGATATTCCTTCCATTAAATCACCATCACCACATAATACATATATTTTATTATTAAGATTTAAATATTTGGAAGCAATAGCCATACCAACAGCAGTTCCCAAACCTTGTCCAAGTGGACCTGTAGTAGTTTCTATACCTAGTTTTGGGTTTAATTCTGGATGACCTGGGGTAATCGATTTAAGTTGCCGAAACTTTTTTAAATCATCAATACTATAATTATATCCCATTAAAAACAAGGTTGCATATAACATCGCTGAACCATGTCCGGCCGATAGAATAAATCTATCACGATTAAAATTAGTTGGATTATCTACTTGAAAGTTTAAGTGATTTTTATATATTGTGTAAATTAGTGGTGTAGCACCTAAGACTATTCCTGGATGACCGCTACCAGATGTATTTATCATATCTAAAGCAAGCATTCTTATATCATTTATAGCTCTTATATCGTTTATTTTATTCATTTATTTAACACCTCGATTTGATTATAGCAAATAATAGGTTGGAAGTAAAGCAAAAGAAAAACTGTATAAAATACAGTTTAAACTAATTCTAAGATAACAGTTAAAGCACTATCGCCTTTTCTTTCATCTAATTTAAGTATTCTCGTATAACCACCTTGTCGATCTTTATAACGAACTGCTAAATCAGCAAACACTTTATTAACACATGCTTCATCATTATGCAAAAAAGCTAATGCTAAACGTCTTGAAACAAGAGTTCCTTTTTTACCATATGTAACCATTTTATCGAAGCATTTTCTTACTTCTTTAGCTCTTGTTTCGGTAGTTTCTATTTTTTCATTTGTTATAAGTTGTTTTGTTAAGGTTGCAAGCATACTACGACGATGCTTATTGTTTCTTCCTAATTTTCGATATGCCATCATTTACCTCCTTAGTCTTCATCTCTAAATTTAAGTCCCATATCTTTTATTTTGTCAATGACTTCTTTTAAAGATTTTTTACCTAAATTACGAATTTTCATCATTTCATTTTCGCTCTTATCAATTAAATCATGTAATGTTAAAATACCTGCTCTTTTTAAGCAATTATATGCTCTTACTGATAAATCTAAATCATCAATAGAGGTTTCTAACGCTTTAATTGCTGGGTCTTCAACTTTAGATAACATTAATCCTGTTGTATCAGCAATTTCATTTAAGTCAGCAAGTATTTCTAAGTGTTCAATTAGTATTCTACTACCAAGGGCAATTGACTCCTCAGGAGTAATTGAACCATTGGTCCATACTTGCATAGTTAATTTATCATAAGTATTATTTTGACCAACTCTTGCTGGTTCAACTTCATAATTAATTCTTTCTATTGGTGAATATGCAGAATCAATAGGTATCATATTAGCTTTTAATCTATCTTTTAACAACTTTTTATTTTCATCAGCTTTAACATAACCACGACCATATCCTATAGTCATTTCCATGTTAATTTTTCCCCCTTCAGCAAGTGTTAGTATTTCTTGTTCTGGGTTGATTATTTCGATATCCGCGTCTCTTTCAATATCACCAGCTGTAACTACACCAGTTTTAGATGCTGATAGCCTTAATACTTTTGATAAATCATCTGAATAATTTTTAAATACTATTTTTTTTAAATTTAAGACTATTGCTGTAACGTCTTCAATTACTCCATCAATTTTTTGAAACTCATGGGCAACTCCATCAATTTTAACACTAGTTATAGCATAACCTGGTAATGAAGATAACAATACTCTTCTAAGTGCATTACCAAGCGTTATACCAAATCCTCTTTCTAGCGGTTCTAAAACAAATTCTCCATAACTGTTGCTTTCAGAATAGTTTGTAGCTTTATAATCAGGTTTTTCAAATTTAAACATTTATATCACCCTACCCTTTCTTTATCCACGTCGTCTTTTGGATGGACGACATCCATTATGTGGAATTGGTGTTACATCCTCAATAGTTGTAACTTCAAGCCCAGCTGCTTGCAAAGAACGAATTGCTGATTCTTTACCAGAACCTAGTCCTTTAGCACGAACACTAACTTTCACCATACCATATTCACTCATTGCTTGCTTGGCTGCTTTTTCAGCTGCTTGCCCAGCCGCAAATGGTGTTGATTTCTTACTACCCTTTATACCTAAGGTTCCTGATGCTGCCCATGTTAGACAATTACCAGAAGTATCAGTAATTGTAATTAGTGTATTATTAAATGTTGAACTAATATGTGCTACACCTTCTAAAACTTTAGCCTTTTTTCCTTTTCTTTTTCGAGTTTTGTAAGCCATAATATTAACCTCCTTTATATCGATTATTATTTTTTCTTATTAGCTATTGTTTTGGCTTTACCTTTACGAGTTCTTGCATTACTTTTCGTACTTTGACCTCTTACTGGTAAACCTTTTTTATGTCTTGAACCACGATAACTACCCATTTCCATTTCTTTTTTAATATTCATACTAACTTCTCTTCTTAAGTCACCTTCAACTAAATGTTTAGAAATTTCATCTCTTAATTTATTTATCTCTTCATCTGTTAAGTTACTAGCTTTTTTATCTAAGTCAATATTTAAGTTAGTTAAAATGGATTTTGATAGTTTTCTACCTATACCATGAATAGATGTTAATGCTACTTCAATTCTTTTGTTGTTTGGTAAGTCGATACCTTTTATACGAGCCATGTTTTTTCCTCCTAACCTTGTTTTTGTTTGTGTTTTGGATTTTCACAAATAACCATTATTTTTCCTTTTCTTCTAATTATTTTACATTTTTCACAAATAGGTTTGACAGATGGTCTAACTTTCATAAAATAATCCTCCTATTTTCTATAAATTATTCGCCCACATGTTAAGTCATAAGGTGATAATTCGACGGTCACTTTGTCACCTGCTGTAATGCGAATGTAGTGTTGTCGCATTTTACCAGAAATGTGGGCTTTAATTATGTGACCGTTAGTAAGTTCTACTTTGAATTCGGTATTGGGTAATACTGTAATAACACGTCCTTCTACTTCCAAAGTGTTTTCTCTACTCATTATATCACTCTCCTGTTAAAATTTTATATCCATTTTTAGTTACTACAACGGTATGTTCGAAGTGAGCAGATGGTTGATTATCTTTTGTCACTATCGTCGATTCGTCATCTAACATTTCTATTTCATCTGTACCGTAATTTAGTATAGGTTCAATGGCTAAAGTCATCCCTTCTTTTAGCCTAATACCTTTCTTTTTGGTATTATAATTAGCTATGTTTGGATCTTCGTGCAACTTTCTACCTATGCCATGCCCAACTAATTCCTTTACTACACTAAGATTGTGATTAGTTGCATATTCTTCTATAGCACAAGAAATATCATTTATATAGTTTCCTGGTTTTACTTG
Source organism: bacterium (assembly GCA_030539175.1). Classification (GTDB taxonomy): domain Bacteria; phylum Bacillota_I; class Bacilli_A; order RF39; family UBA660; genus JAUNSN01. The sequence continues at coordinate 6,968 of JAUNSN010000018.1, forward strand.
TTGTAGTCCCTTCATCAGAGCTTGCTGTGTATGTGTTAATAAGTATTGTTTTCTTTCATCAATGACACCAACTGGATAACTCCAAGCGGAATCACCGTGATATCCTTTATAGCATGCTCCAATATCAAGACTTATTATATCACCATTTTTTAGTTTCCTATTACTGGGTATACCGTGTACGACAACATCATTTATTGATGTACATATCGAACCAGGAAACTCATCATAGTTCTTAAAAGATGGTGTTGCTTGATGAGACAAGATAAATTCTTCTGCTAATTTATCTAATTGTTTAGTAGTTATACCCTCTTTTAAGTAAGGGATTAAATACTGATGTGTTTGATAAACTATAAGACCTGCCTTCTTCATTAACTCAATTTCATGTTTGCTTTTTATGCTAACCATTATTATCTAGTGCTTTCTTTATTTTATTGAATGTATCTTCAACATTATCTGTTTCATTAATCTTAATTTCATAAAGCATATTCTTATTTTTATAATAATCTATTAATTTACTAGTTTCTTTTTTATAAGTTGCAAATCTTTTTCTAAAAGTCTCTTCGTTATCATCTGCTCTTACGTGAAGAACTCCTTGGCATTTATCACACATATTGTTATTTTTTGGTGTTAATTCTTCTACCTTTGTATTGTAAGAACTGCCACAATTTGAACAAACTAATCTCGATGATATTCTCGATAAAGCAGTTTCCTCAGCGATATCAAGAAATAATACTCTGCTCGATTTTTTATTTAATTTTTCTAGCATAATGTCGTATGCGATTGCTTGTTGTATCGTTCTTGGATAACCATCAAGTATATATCCTTCTTTGCAATCATCATAGTTAATTCTTTGTTCGATTAATTTAGTAATAATTTCATCATCAACTAAATCACCTCGTTGCATTATTTCACTAATTTGTAGTCCTAATGGTGTACGACTCATTTCTTCGTTCCTTAATAAATCACCTGTTGAAATATGAGGAATGTTATAATGAATACTTATTTTTTTTGCTTGAGTGCCTTTGCCCGCTGCGGGCGGAGCAATTAAAACGATACTTGTCATTTATCTTACTCCTTTATAGGTTCGATTAACTAGACTACTTTCTAATTGACGATAAGTTTCTAAAGCCACACCAACAACAATTAATATACCTGTTCCACCGATACTTACTGATGTTGGCAATGATGATATTTGTGCAAATATTATTGGGATTGCAGCTATTATTGCTAAGAATATTGTTCCTATTAAAGTAATCCTCGAAACAACACTTTTTAAGTAAGTGATTGTTTCTTTACCTGGTCTAATACCAGGTATATAACTTCCTTGATTTTTTAAGTTCTTAGAAATATCTTCGATTTTTAATTGCAAGAAAGTATAGAAATAACCAAATACAAATATTAATACTATATATACTACAAATCCAACTGGTGTTGAATAAGATAAATACTTATTAACAAAGTTTGTAAAACCCTCGTTGTTAACAAATCCAGCTATAAAAGATGGAAATGATAAAAATATTGAAGCAAAGATAACTGGCATAACTCCAGCAGAATTTAATTTAAATGGAATGTAAGATTGTTGTTTGCCATAAGCACTAGTTGTTTTACTAGCATGTTGAATAGGTATTCTTCTTTCTGATTCTTGGACATATATTATTCCAATAATTATTGCTAAATAAATTATAATAAATATTACAAATGATATTATTCCTATGAATAGCGAAGAAGCATCAACTACTAAAGATGTATAGGTAGTTACAAACATTGATGGTAAGGTTGATATAATACCAGCCATAATAATTAATGATATCCCGTTGCCTAACCCTTTTGTAGTTATTTGATCTCCCAACCATAATAAGAAAGAAGTTCCAGCAGTCATAATAGTTGCTATTCTTAAATACTCTAAGGCGCTTGCATTAGTACTTGATGACATAAACAATGAAGCCATGGCAAAACCTTGAATAAATGCTAAAGCAATTCCCATGTATCTGGTAATTTTATTTAACTTTTGTTGACCTACTTTTCCTTGATTTCTCAATTCAGAGAAATATGGAAAAACATCCATTTGCAAAATACTAGTTATTATTGATGCTGAAATATATGGTGATACTCCAAGGGCAAATATTGAAAAGTTCTTAAGCGAACCTCCGCCCATTAAATTCATCAATTCTAAAAAGCCTAAATCTTTTTCAATAACATTAGTTCCTGGTATCGGAATACTGCTACCGAGACAAAAGATAAACAATGCTCCAATAGTAAATAAAATTCTTTTTCTTATGTCTTTGCTTTTGGGATGAAATATTTGTTTGAGATTTTTAAACAATTAGATCACCTCGATTTTTCCACCAATTTTTTCAATTTTTTCTTTAGCCGTTTTAGAAAACTTATGAGCTTTGATTACTATTTTCTTTTCAAGGTTACCGTTTCCTAAAATTTTAATTCCGTCTAACTGGTTTTTAATTATCTTTTTTTCTTTAAGTAATTCTGGTGTTATTACTACATTTTCATCAAAAATGTTTAAATCACCTACGTTAATAGTTGCATATCTTATTTTAAACATACTATTACTAAATCCTTTTTTAGGTAATCTTCTAAATAATGGTAATTGTCCACCTTCGAAGCCTGGTCTTACTCCGCCACCACTTCTTGCATTTTGCCCTTTATGACCTTTACCACTTGTTTTACCAGTACCACTGCCTGGTCCACGTCCAACTCTTTTTCTTGTTTTAATTGAACCTGGAGTTGCTGTTAATTCATGTAATTTCATTATCCTAGTATCTCCTCTTTTGTTTTTCCACGAAGACGGGCAACTTCTTCGACAGATTTTTGTTCTACTAATGCTTTTAATGTAGCACGAGCTAAATTAATTTTTGTATTTGCACCAAGTGATTTTGATAAAATATCTTTAATTCCAGCTGCTTCTAATACTGCTCTAACAGGTCCTCCTGCTTTTACTCCCGTACCTTTGGCTGCTGGTTTTAAAATAACACGTGATGCTCCACTTTTTACAACTGTTGGATGAGCAATTGTTCTATTATCTATTAATGTAACAGTTGTTGCGTTCTTAGTTGCCATTTGAGTTGCTTTTTTAACTGCATCTGGCATTTCTTTAGCCTTACCAGTTCCCAAACCAACTTTTCCTTTATGGTTACCAACTACTACAGTTGCGGAAAAACGAAATTGACGTCCGCCTTTTACAACTTTTGTTACTCGGTTAATATCAATTACTGTTTCTATTAAATCACTTTTTGGTTTATCTCTGAATTTTGAATTATTTCTATTTCTGCCTTTGAAATTATCTCTTTTTCGATAATTCTTTTGTTCATTTACGTTCGGCTTATTAGAAACATTTTCTTTTTTTTCTTCCATAAGTACTCCTCCTTACTAGAATTCTAGGCCATTTTCACGAGCAGCTTCCGCTAAGGCTTTTACTCGTCCATGATATAAGTATCCACCTCTGTCAAAAACTACAGTTGTGATTCCTAGTTTTTTGGCTTTTTTGCCTAATTCCTTACCAACTATTTTTGCTGCTTCAATATTTCCACCATTTGTTATTTTTAATTTCTTTTCTAAACTAGAAGCACTTACTAATGTGTGTTGTTTCGTATCATCTATTATTTGTGCTGAAATATTTTTGCTAGAACGGAATACACACAATCTAGGCCTCTGTGCCGTGCCACTAATGTTTTTTCTTATTCTCTTATGTCTCATGACACGAGTACTATTTTTTGATTCTTTTTTTATCATAAGTGTTCTCTCCTTTACTTATCTTTCTTTCCTTCTTTACGACGGACATGTTCATCCTTGTAACGAATACCTTTTCCTTTGTAAGGTTCTGGTGGTCTAACTTTTCTAACATTAGCAGCAAACTCTCCAACTTGGCATTTATCTATACCTTCAATTACTATTTCTGTATTACTAATTCCATTTACTGTTACAGATGATGGAATGTCAAGATTAACAGGATGTGAGTAACCAGCATTAATAGTTAATACCTTTGGTTTTACGTTAAAACGATAACCAACGCCAATTATCTCAAGTCCTTTACTAAATCCTTCACTTACTCCTTTGATCATGTTAGCAATAAGAGCATTTGTAGTTCCGTGCATTTCCCTAGTTTTTTTATCCTCTTTTGTTCTTGTAATCGTAATTTTATCTTCTTCAATTGCAATAACAATGTTTGGTGTAACTTCAAACGATAATTCACCTTTATTACCTTTTACAGTAACTGTATTATTATCAATTTTTACAGTAACACCTGCAGGTATGTTTAGAACTCTATTTCCAATTCGACTCATTCTTACACCTCCTCTTTAATTATTGATAAGTTACCAAATATAGGCAAGCACTTCGCCGCCAACATGATTTTGACGTGCTAACTTATCGGTCATAACACCTTTTGGTGTTGATAAAATGGCAATACCAAGTCCATTCAAAACTTTTGGTATTTCATCTACTTGTGCATATACTCTTAAACCTGGTTTTGAAATGCGTCTTAATCCTGTAATTACTCTTTTTTTGCTTTCATCATATTTTAATGTCAATACCAAAGTATCTTGAATTTCATTTTTAACTATAGTATATTTTTCAATATATCCTTCATCTTTTAATATTTTGGCAATGTCTACTTTTATTTTTGAAGTTGGCATTTCAACTTCTTTTTTACGCATTTGATTTGCGTTACGGATACGTGTTAACATATCTGCAATTGGGTCAGTTACTATCATATGAATTTCCTCCCTTCAAATCTTACCAACTTGATTTCTTTATCCCTGGTATTTGTCCTTTGTACGCTAATTCGCGAAAGCAAATACGACAGATTCCAAACTTTTTCAAAACACCGTGTGGTCTTCCACAAATTTTACAACGAGTATATTCTCTTACTTTATACTTTGGCTTTCTTTGTGATTTTACTATCATACTTTTTTTTGCCATAATTTTCCCTCCTTAATAAGGTTATTTCCTAAAAGGAATACCAAGACTTTTTAATAATTTGAATGATTCTTCATCATTTTTGGCTGTTGTTACAAAAACAATATCCATGCCTCTTACTTTTACAACTTCGTCATATTCAATTTCTGGAAATATAATTTGTTCTTTTAATCCAAGAGTATAATTCCCGTGGCCATCAAACGATTTTGGCGATACACCTCTAAAGTCTCGAACACGTGGCAAAACTATTGAAACTAATTTATCTAAAAAGTCATACATTTTTTCTCCACGTAAAGTTACTTTGCAACCTATTTTGTTACCTTCTCTTAATTTAAAGGTAGAAATTGATTTCTTAGCAGTTGTTGAAACAGGCTTTAGTCCAGCGATTATTTCTAAATCGTGCATAGCCGCTTCTAATAACTTACTATTTTGCAATGCATCTCCTACTCCCATATTTATAACTATTTTTTCTAATTTTGGTACTAACATAACTGATTTATAGTTATTTTCTTTCATTAAACTTGGTATTATTTCTTTATTATATTTTTCCTTTAGGCGGTTCATAAATTCCCTCCTTCCAATTAATCAAACTTTTCGTTTGACTTTTTAGAAACTCTTACTTTGGTTCCTTTTTCATTTTTTATATGAGCGATTCTTGTTGTTTTGTTTGTTTTTTTATCAATAAGCATGACATTAGATGCATGAATTGGTGCTTCTACTTTTACTATTTCACCATTACCACCATTATTTTTTGGTTTTATATGTTTAGTGACAATATGTACACCCTCAACTACAACTTTATCGCCAACGACTTTGATTATTTTTCCATCAGTGCCTTTATCATTTCCAGCAATGACTCTTACTTTATCGCCTTTTTTTAAATACATTTTTGTTCCTCCTTTTGATTCAAGCCTATAGCACTTCTTTAGCTAAACTTACTATTTTCATATAGTTCTTATCTCTTAGCTCGCGTGCAACAGGTCCTAAAACACGAGTTCCGATGGGAGTTTTATCATCTTTAATAATAACGCAAGCATTATCATCAAATTTTACATAACTTCCGTCGTTTCGATGTACGCCAAACTTACTCCTAACAATAACTGCTTTTACTACTTTACCTTTTTTTAAATTACCGTTAGGAATGGCTTTTTTAACTGTACCAACAACAATATCACCGATATTGCCACTTTTCACTTTGCTTCCTCCTAGTACTCTAATAACTAAAAGTTCTCGAGCGCCAGAGTTATCCGCTACTTTCAAGCGTGTTTCTTGTTGGATCATAATTTTCCTCCTTCCAAACTTAAGAGATTATAGTACAATTGCTTTTTCTACAACTTCGATGAGTTCATATCTTATTGTTTTTGATAATGGTCTAGTTGCTCTAACACGAACTTTATCACCTAACGCAGCAATATTGTTAGCATCACGTACTGCATATTTCTTTGAATATTTAATTCTTTTCCCATATAATGGGTCTTTTCGATAGGTTTCTACTTTAATTGTAATTGTTTTATCGTTCTTATCACTAACAACAACACCAATTAATTCACGTTTTTTAGTATTATCCATAAACATCCTCCTACTTGCTTTCATTCTTTCGTTCATTTAATACTGTCTTTAGCCTTGCAATGTCTTTTCGCAAACTATTAATTCTTGCAGTTTTCTCTAAATCACCAGTTGCTTGTCTAAGTTTTAAATTAAACAATTCTTCTTTAAATTCTAAGATTTTTTTGTTTATTTCATCTTCGGTTAATTTTCTTATATCCTTAGCTAACATTATTATCACCACCAATATCCTCACGTTTGACAAACTTACATTTAATTGGAAGTTTATGCATTGCAAGTCTCAATGCTTCTCGAGCTGTTTGTTCATCAACTTCAGAAATTTCAAACATAATTTTTCCTTCTTTGACAACAGCAACCCACCTATCATGAGCACCTTTACCTTTACCTTGTCTTGTTTCTAATGGCTTTTTAGTTAGTGATAAATGAGGAAATATATTAATCCATACTTTACCATAACGTTTCATATATCTTGTCATAGCAACACGTGCTGCCTCAATTTGTTGGGCAGTAATCCATGCTCCTTCTTTTGCCATTAATCCATAATCACCAAAATGTAATTTTGTATTACCTTTGGATTTACCATCATAAGGTATTCTAAACGTTTTCCGATGTTTAGTTTTTTTGGGCATCAACATTTTTATTACCCCCTTTATTTTTGGAATTAAGTATTTCTCCTTTATAAATCCATACTTTTACTCCAATTTTTCCATATGTAGTGTGGGCAACACTTGTAGCATAATCAATATCTGCTCTTAATGTATGTAGTGGTACTGTACCTTCTGAATAACCCTCACTTCTGGCAATTTCAACACCACCTAAGCGTCCTGAAGCAACTGTTTTTATACCTTTTGCTCCAGCTTTCATTGTATTTCTAATTGCTCTTTTTTGAGCAATTCTAAATGATACTCTATTTTCTATGTTATAAGCAATGTTATCTGCAACCAACTGTGCATCTAAATCAGGGTTTTTAACTTCAACAATAGATATTTGAATATTTTCGTTCATTTTTTTAGAAAGCTTCTTTTTTATATTTTCTATTTCTGTTCCACTTTGACCAATTATTATACCTGGTTTAGAACAATGAATGAAAACTTCAGTTCTTTTACTATTTCGTTCAATGACAATACTTGAAATACTAGCTTTTTTGTGATTGTCAAAGAAATATTTTCTAATTTTAACATCACTTATTAGTTTATCACTAAAGTCTTTTTTAGAGGCATACCATTTAGATTGCCAATCTTTATTAATACCTATTCTAAGTCCGACTGGACTAACCTTTTGTCCCACTTGCGTCTTCCTCCTTTACTTATCTTTCACACTTACAATTATTGTAATGTGACTTAACTTATGGTCATTATGACCTACTCGCCCTTTTGATAACATTCTATATCTTTTTAAAACCCTTCCTTCATCAACCATGCAACTCTTAACATATAAGTCTTCTTCTTTAAGTCCAAAGTTATTCGTTGCATTAGCAATTGCGGATTTTAATGTTTTATTGATAATGCTAGCTGCTTTTTGTGGTTGATTCTCTAATATTGCCACAGCATCTAGCACTGACTTACCTCTTATTAAATTGATTACTAATCGTGTTTTTTGAGGCACTATTCTAACTGATTTAGTTATGGCTTTAACTTCCATTTTACATCCTCCTTACTTTGGGAATTACTTTTTCTTATCTTTATTTCCAGCATGTCCACTAAACTTTCTCGTTGGAGAAAATTCACCTAATTTATGACCAACCATGTCTTCTGTAACATAAACAGGAATAAATTCTTTACCATTGTGAACTGCAAATGTATGGCCTATAAATACTGGAAATATTGTTGACCTTCTTGACCAAGTCTTTATTACTTCCTTTTTGTTTTCAGCAGATAATTTTTCAACTTTTTTTAACAATCTTGGAAATACATAAGGTCCTTTTTTAATACTTCTTGCCATATTTAACTCTTCCTTTCATTATTTTTTCTTACGACGACTTACGATTAGTTTTTCACTTGCTTTATTTTTCCTTCTAGTTTTATAACCTAACGCTGGTTTACCCCATGGTGTCATTGGGCCACTTCTACCAACAGGAGCACGTCCTTCGCCACCACCATGTGGATGATCATTTGGATTCATAACAGATCCTCTAACAGTAGGTCTTATACCCATATGACGTTTACGGCCAGCTTTACCTATTTTAACTAATTCATAATCTTCATTACCAACTGTTCCAATAGTTGCACGACAAACTGCTAAAATTTTTCTAGTTTCACCACTTTTTAGTCTAATTAATACATATTTACCCTCACGTCCTAATATTTGAGCACTACTACCAGCTGAACGTGCAATTTGTGCACCTTTACCAGGTTTCATTTCAATGTTGTGTATAACTGTACCTACTGGTATTTTACTTAATGGTAAACAATTTCCTACTTTAATATCAGCTTTTTCACCATTTTCTACTATGTCACCAACTTTTAATCCAGATGGTGCAATTATATATGACTTTTCACCATCCTTATATGCTATTAAAGCAATATTAGCTGACCTGTTTGGGTCATATTCTATTGTTTTGACAATAGCAGTTATATCGTCTTTTATCCGTTTAAAGTCAACTAAACGATATTTTCTTTTAACGCCTCCCGAACGATGTCTAACAGTAATACGCCCTTGATTATTACGTCCCTTTATCTTTGATTTTTTAACTGTTAAACTTTTTTCAGGAGTAGTTGCCGTAATTTCATTATTTACTAACGTACTCATTCCACGGGTACCATTAGTAATTGGTTTATAATTTCTAATTGCCATCTTCATCTCTCTCCTTTTTGATTATTCAAAACTAATAGTACTTTCTTTTGCTAATTTAACAATTGCTTTCTTATAGTTTGTAGTTTTACCAGTATAGCGACCAACTTTTTTATTTTTAGGATGCGTATTAAGAGTATTAACACTTTCCACTTTAACTTTAAAAAGTTGCTCTACTGCTTGTTTTATTTGAAACTTATTAGCTTTTGGATTAACTTTAAAAACATATTTATTATCTAAACTTTTTAATTCATTACTCTTTTCAGTAACTACTGGTGCAATAATTACATCATATTTACTTTTCATTACCAAGCACCTCCTCTATTTTCTTAAGTGCATCTTTAGTAAATAAAAGTTTATCGGCAGTTACCACATCTAAAGTATTAATCGCATCAACTAAGATAACCTTAATTTGTGGTAAATTTCTACCTGATAGAAAAACATTTTCTTCTATATTGTTTAGCACAACTAACACTTTGCAATTATCTAAATTTAAAGTTTGTAATAATGATATCATATTCTTTGTTTTTGATTCTTTAAAATCAAACTCATCGATTATAGTAATATCTTTATTCTGTGCTTTATATGAAAGTGCTGACAAAAGTGCTAAGCGTCTTTCTTTTTTATTTTGTTTCTTTTTATAACTCCTTGGTTGTGGACCAAAAACAATTCCTCCACCACGCCATTGAGTCGCTCTAATACTTCCTTGACGAGCACGTCCAGTCCCTTTTTGTCTCCAAGGCTTTGCTCCGCCACCAGATACTTCGCTTCTTGTTTTGGTACTGTGAGTTCCTTGTCTTAATGATGCAAGGGATAAAACAATTGCATCCTTTAAAACCGAGTCGTTTGGTTCAATATTGAATATTTCTTTTTTTAAAGTTACGTTTGCTGTAACTTCACCTTTAGTATTTTTAATATCTAATTTTGACATAATATTTCCTCCTTTCATCACAATTAATATTTATAGTTTATAATCTTATTCTTGTGATGATTTATCAGTTTCAACTGTTTTTTCTTCTACTTGTTCGTTTACTGTATTTTCTGTAGTTATTTCTTCATTTTGTGCTATTTCTTCTGTCTCTGTTTCCGCAACTACTTCTTCTACTTTTTCGATACGAGTTAGAAGTGGCTCAACTGTTTTTTTAACATTTGGCTTTTTTACCGCTGTCTTGATAATTACTAAAGATTTCTTTGGACCTGGAACATTACCTTTTACTAAGATAAGATTATTTTCTAAATCTATTTTAACTATTTCTAAATTTTGAATAGTTACTTGTTCATTTCCCATGTGTCCTGGTAATTTCTTACCTGGTAAAACACGCATTGGTAACATCGTACCAAGTGAACCTACACCACGATGATATTGACTACCATGTGACATTGGGCCTCTTTTTTGGTTATGTCTTTTAATAACACCTTGAAACCCCTTACCTTTAGATGTGCCGGTTGCATCAACCATTTCACCTTCTACAAATATGTCAGCTTTTACTTCATCACCAACATTATACTTACTAACATCGACACCTCTAATTTCCTTTAAGAAGCGCTTAGGTGAAGTGTTAGCTTTCTTTAAATGACCTAGTTCTGGCTTATTAGCCAATTTTTCTCTCTTTTCAGAAAAACCTAGTTGAATCGTATCATATCCATCTGTTTTTTTAGTTTTAATTTGTGTTACTACATTGGGCGCTACTTCAATAGCTGTTACAGGAATAAGTATGCCATTTTCCGTAAAAACTTGTGTCATTCCTATCTTACGACCTAAGATTCCTTTCATTTTCTTTCCTCCTATGATTTAATTTGTATATCAACGCCACTAGGTAAATCCAAATGTGCTAAAGCATCAATTGTTTCCTTGCTTGGATCGTCAATAACAATAAGCCTTTTGTGCGTACGCATTTCAAATTGTTCGCGTGAATCTTTGTATTTGTGTACAGCTCTTAAAATTGTGTATTTTTGTATTTCAGTTGGTAATGGAATTGGTCCACTTACTGTACCACCTGTTCTTTTTACAGTATTCACAATTTTAGCAGATGCACCATCAAGCACTCTGTGTTCATACGCTTTCAATTTAACACGTATCTTATTGTTAGCCATAAAAACTTCCTCCCTTCGCCTATATCTAGTATAGACATGGCTCCCTACAAATTACCTGATACACCTTTTTAAAGTTTCACAACTTTGCCAGGTGTGTCAGCAACCTTGCAGATCAAAACCCGTCACACTTGATAATTATATAATAAAGTTATGTTAATTGCAAGCAAAAAAATGATGTTTTTCACATAATTTTACACATTTTATGCTTTTCCATCATTTTTATCAAAAAGAAATAATAATAATAATGTCTATAATCCTTTTTATTTTATCATATTCTTTTATATTATCATTTATTGTTATACTGTTTACTTCTTATAATTTTCTTATTTCATTTGTAAAGTTTATATTATATTAATATCATCTTTTAAATCAAAATATTTTCTCCCCTATATTCAACTTTACATTTCTTTTTATCAAAAGCAATGGCTATTTTAATTATCTTTTTATCTTGATAATTAATATTATATTTCTTTTCTTCTATTTGTTTAAATGCCTGTTTTATAGTTTTATCAAAACTTCTATTCTCACATTTCTTTAGTTCAAATATATAGCAATATTCTTCATTAGAAGCAATTATATCTGGTCTGCCATAACCCACTTCTTTATTACTTTCTATTTTAAAACTAGAACTTGCCATTAGACCTAATACAAAGGCATGGTAAAAATATTCATCTTGCGTCTCTGTTACATCATAGTAACTAAACGAAGTTATCACTAACCTCTCAAATTCTTTTTTAAAACTAGCCATATCGCATTCTTTTACTGCAATACTCAAACTAGATTTACTGCCTATTTTCTCCTTAAACCAATTACTTATTATAACTTTTAAATTATAACCTACTTCCATGTTGGGAACTCTTAGTGTTATTCCTCTACTTCCCTCTACATAATAACTGCTATCAATAAACTCAATTGGTGTTAGATAACCTGCATATACTAATAATGACCATATATCATTATCATTCATATTGTTTAAAGATAAGTTTTCACTAATTACTACATCGACAATACTTTTAGTTATAATTAAGTTATCAAATTGTTGTTTTATACCAATATCCGATTCCTCTATAACGCGTTTAACAATGTCTGTGCCTCCAGTATTTACCCAATATGGTTTTATAGTATGTTCTGTATCATTCAAATAAGATAATATACTCCAAGGATTATAGATATTTGTTTTTCCAAACAAATATCCATCATACATTTCTTTAATAGCATTATACTGATCACTTAAATTATACTTATCTAGCATTGATATTACTTCTTCTTTAGTAAAACCAAAATACTGGCTATACTTTGTTTCTATAACACTACAAACACTTAAATTATTAAAACTTGAAAATAAATCCGCTCCACTTACTCTTGTAACCCCTGTTATTAAACCTTGTTTTAGGGCAGTGTTTCCTTTAAAAGCACTTCCCATAAATGCTTGCATAAATAAGACTATTTCATCATAATAATCATTTAACCACCCAGCCTGTATTGGAGCATCATATTCATCAAGAAAGATATATACTTCCTTTTCATAGTATTGATATAACATTCTTGATAATATTAATAAACATTTTTTGTAAGCAGAAATATCGGCTGATAACGATAGAATATCATTAAAATAATTTTTATCAGCTACACTATATAAGTCTTTATCTAATATATATTTATATTCAAAATATACTGTTGCCACTATATCTTTTAATTCTTTTAAAAAATCATCATAACTATCCTGCTTACATTCTTTCAAACTAAGAGATATTACTGGATACTTATTTACATATTCATTATACTTATCAAATTCTTTAATATTTAGGCCATTAAATAGATAACTATAATCTACTCTTATATCAAAAAAGTATCTCATCATCGATAAATTAAGAGTTTTTCCAAAACGTCTTGGACGGGACACCAAAGTTACAACTGCTGTATCTTTTATTAAGTCCATTATAAAGTTAGTTTTATCTATATAAAGCGCTCCATTATCTCTTAAAACTTTAAAATCATCTCCACCTATTGTAATAGGGCTTAATTCTTTTTCTAACATTTAATATACATCTCCCCTCGTATATTTGTATTATAATAGATTTAAATATACTTTGCAATATATTAAGATGATTTAAATTTAATACTCTATTATCTTACCTATTGCTTTTGCATATTTAGAATACCCAATGTTATTCTTGTCTAGTTCATTAAATATTTTAAGTAAATACTCTGGTATTACACTATTATATTTTACTTCAAAAATAATATCTCTATTTAATACTTTTAAACTTGATTTACTTTTTATATTGGCTGTATATTTTATATTAAAATCAAAATTGACTCTTACTTTGCTCTTTTTATCTTCATAAGCCTCTCTTTTATAATAGATTAATATTCTTGGACGATATAGATCGTGAGTTAGTTTTCGATACCATTTTTCTTGTATTTTATTATTGATATTCTTAATAAGTCTATAATTACCATTTAACATATTTATAAAAGCACCTTCATTTATCAAATATATACTCTTATAACAGATATCCCCTTTTTTCTCTTTGATTTCTAATTTATAATTACCATCACTATAAAACCTTATTCGATATTTTTCTTTATGATATACACCATCTAACGAATCATTATATGATGTATATTCATAATCATCAAAATATATTGAATATACATCATAATAACCATTATTGGTATGAATATCTCTCTTCATAAAATTACTTATTTTATTTTTGAGTATATTATATTCATATTCATTGATTATATATTTCTTTTCATACCTACCATCCATTTTATCGCCCAACTTCCCTAACTACATACTTATTATCAAAACTACTATCTGCTGTATAATCCTTTTCATCAATTGGAATATTATTAGAATATATTTGTTTAGTAATATATGTACTTCTTTCTTTAAAAAATAGTTTAAAGTGCTTCAGTGATGTCTTATATTCTTCATAACTATAACGGTTATATTCATTATCAATATTACTCTCTATTAATTGATCATACTTATCAATTTGACTTATTATATAACCATTATTGATATTAGTTTCTATTACTTGAATTAATTTTTTTTTATATAAACTATATAATTGTTCATCTTCATATACATTACAAACAATAGGTTTAACACATTCACCATCTTGAAAATAATCTAACTTAATTGGATAATTCAAGTAATTATCTCTAATAGATGGATGATTAATATAGATATTTAAATCAAAAGGAATAATTTCAATTATTTTATCATTCTCATATAAATAATAATTTTGGGTCAATATTCCCAAATAAGTATCAGTTAACACTAATACATTACTTACAGCCATATAATTAAGAAAACTATCTATATTAACATTATCCATATTACCATTATTTATATTATCCAAAATATTCATCAAAGTAATATTATCTTGATCATTAGTTTTTATAGTCTCTGTTCTATCAAATATTGCTGAATATAACTTTGTATCATAACCCTTAAACTTTAGGGATGCTCCTTTATATTGTTTACCAGTTACACTGTTATCTGGTTTATATAAGTTACCATAATCTTCTCCATAATATCTTACTAGAAACGGTTCTTTAATTACCTCTACAACTGTATACAAGCCGAAGTTTTGATTATTTATCACTACATTACCAAATGTATTATATGGTGTTTTAACACCATTTTTAGAAAACATATCATAAGCAATTACTTCTTTAATATTAGTAATATCAGTTACATTATTATTTAAAGCAATATCAGTTAATCCATGATAAGTTTGTCCCTCGACAAACTTATCAAACTTCACCCGGTAAGACCACTTATAATTAGGATTGTAAGTGGTCGTTGTTGCTTTATATTCATCTTGTCCTTTAGTTCTTACACCAACATTATAATATATTTCATCATTAATAATAACTGTTGCACTCACATATTCTTCTAATGATACATCTCCATATAATTTAACATAATTATCTTCATCAAACGATATTTTAATGTTTAATATCTCCTCTTTATTAAATGTTGTGCTTAATACTCCATTATCAATGTTAGTTTCTTTATTTTGATTTAAAAATAAAAATAAAGAAAAAGAAAGTAATAATAGTATATATATAATCTTTTTCATATTATCATATTCTTTCTACATTATCATTTATTGTTATATAATTTACTTCTTCCAATTTCCTTATTTCATTTATAAAATTTATATTACCTTTTACTTTCATTTGATATACAACTTCAACTTCTTCTTTACCATAATATTTAGTCTTTAATTTATAATGTTTAGTATACTTCTTTAATATTTGATCTATTTTATTATTAGCATCATCCTTTAAATTAATTAAAACAACATATTTATTTATATTATTTCTATTAACGTTATAAAAGATAAGTAATAAAAATGTTATAAATATCGAACCAATTATAGCAATATTATATTGTGATAACCCTATAACTATACCTACACCTATAGACCAGTACAGAAACATCATATCAGTAATATTCTTTATAGGATTCCTAAATCTAATAATTGATAAAGCACCTATAGCACCAAGAGAAGTTACTATATTAGTACTAAGTGTCATTATTATTAATGATGTTATTAATGTCATAACAATTAAAGTTATACCAAACCCCCTAGAGTATAACACTCCTTTAGATACATTTCTATACATTATATATATAACTACACCCAATATAAAAGCAAGTGTATAAGATGTAATTATCTTATTAGTTGGTAACATTAAGTTATTATTATTTAATATATTTAAAAATTCTTCTATTATCATTTAATTACACCTTATTTGTTTAGGGAAGGATTATTATGGGTCGCCCTGCACCATATGGATTGGCACTAGAAGTAGCTGGTGCACGAAAGTCAAAAATTGAATCACGATTATAAGCCCAGTTTCCTCCACGAAGCAATACTGTTCGACTATAGTTGTTGTCGGAGTAAATAAAGTTATTATTACTATATGATGAATACCAGAATGTTTCCCCAATCGCATCACCTAAAATGCGACTGCTCATATCATACTCGTGTATGCTACTATAACAGTTTATATATGTATTGGAACTGCACATTTCTATTGGTAAAGTACTTGCTGTAAACCCAGTTATACTGCCCTCATAGTCATAATATATAGATGCATTGTCTGATGTTAACAGAAATGCCATTACATACTCGCTATTCGCACCAGACATGTCATAAATCCCGGTGATATTTCCAGTAGTCGAGGCTAATTGTCCATTTGTCGTATTATAGGAATCACATGCAATTGAACCCCCTTCCCAATTATATGCTCCACCAACAGGGGAGCCACAACCTGTAATAATCTCTGTCATATAAAGAAAGGATGCATAATCGTGGGCTAAATTTGACCCCATCTCAATACTGCCTAAACCATAACTGCTTTGTTTTAAATATGCTATTGCTCCCCACTCCGTATTTTTAGTTAAATGGATATCGGCCATCGTTGTACCTTGAGAAGTTAAGTAGGTTGTTGTATCAAATAAAGAAATAGCATTGTAGATATCTGTCGTTGGTTCTGACCTAAGACTTACTTGATTTGGTTTTACTTGAGGATAGCTCAAACTGTTAGATGCTTGAAACTTTCCTGCCCATAGCCCTTCCAACTCACTCGTATTCACCCCTGTCCCCCATGTGAATGCTGGATGAGTATAATCACATCCATTAGTCTCCGTTTGATAAGTACCATTGCATGTACCATCACTTTTGGGTGTTGTTGATTTTTCAAAGGTAACGTTAATAACTGGTATGTTTTCATCGTAAACATAGTAATTGTTATTTACAACAGTATAATTTTTTCCGCTACTCGCTGCATCGGAATAACTCACTGGACCAGTACATGTTGCAAAAGTGTCACAGGGGCTTTCCGAATCTACATTAAATAACTCATAGCGATATCTCGGTATCCATACATAATAAGCAAGGACATCCGCCTCGGTTATGGTAAAACCAGGCGATGCATTCATGTATGTGTCTCTTGTACCACTTGTAACCATTATTGCATTGGCCCACAATTGATTATCATAATCATACCATGGGTATGTGGCAACACCTACTGGATTTACTGTATCGGCTTTTACCCAAGCACTGCCATTATACATTACTGGTATCATTCCATCGGCTAATTCTGGCATATTTGCTCCACTATTATCTAAAGCAAGTTCTGGTAATTCTTCTATTCCATATCCACTTGTAGTAACAAGACCATGAAAATGTTTACCTATTTCACTATTTGGAGTATCTGATGATAACCAATATCTTAAAGAATAAGTTTTAGATTCGCTAGATTCTAATCCTAAATCATTTATTACTACACCACTGTTTTGTGATAAGGCAAACGGTTCTCCGCCATCAATAGATACTTTTAGATAATTTTGATTTAATTGATTATCACTACAACCATCAATTGTAACTGTTGCGCTATCACTAATGAGTGATATATCTACCATTTGTGGTACATTACCAGTATTAGTTACTGTAAATACATAAGGCGTTGTATTTTGTCCATCTGTATCACTCATCGGTAATAAATTAGTCATATCACTTGTACTTCCACTTACTGTTGTAATGGTAATAGATGTACTGGCAGTTGTTAGACTATTAGGGGTGTCTTGTTTATCTGTTTTTATAAACAAAGAATATG
>JAUNSN010000060.1 GCA_030539175.1 bacterium
AAATATGATAGTCTATTTTATTTTTAATAATTCTGTGATACTATATAAATAGGAGGATATATGAAAAGAGGAATATTAAATGTAGTTTTAATTGTATTTTTGTTGTTTGGAATTACAGCATGTAAGGATAGAGATATGAACATAAAAGGAGGAACCGATATTTTGAGTGAACATTCTAAATTATTATTAACTATTAAAACGGGAACAAAAGATTGTGTTCCAATTTCACTTTCTTTATATGAAGATGGAACTTATGAATTATTTACTGAATATAATAATGAGATGAATGGAATACTTCAATATAGTAAGTCAAAAAAAGGAACATATGATTATGATGTTAATAAAATAATAGAAAATAGTATTGATGCAGATAATAAATCTTATTCAATGGATAATCTTCCTGAATATGAAATATACACGTTGGATGGTCATTATTATACTATTGAAAAGGGACAAAAAAATAAACATTTGAATAAATTATTAAATACAATTAGTGTTGATTTGAATACCTGTGCCGAAAAAAAGAATGTGGATTGATATACTATATATTTAAAAGAATAACTATGTAGTAATTCTGTGTTAATATATTGGTATATCTTTGTCAAAAAAACTGAATATTAAAATAGAGAGTCAATATGACTCTCTATTATTTTCTATTGCATAATTCATCAACTGATAATTTATAATTTTTACATAGTTGATAAGCAAATGCCGTTAATATTAAAGTTTTACCATTTTCATAATATGAAATTGTTGATGGAGTAGTATTAAGAAAATCAGCCAAATCTCTGATAGTTAAATTGTTCTTTCTTCTAATCGATTTAATATTTTTACCAATTAATTTTTTATCAAGAGTTTTATTTGATGATTCAAAATACTTATTATTAGTTAAACCTACTACATAATCCATACTAACTTTATAATAATTACATAGTGTATTTAAATGTTTTAATGGAATTATTTTGATTCCACGTTCCCACATAGAATAAGTTTGTTGTTTTACACCAATAATCTTTGAAATATCTTTTTGATATAAATCGTTATATTCTCTTAAATCATATAATTTGTTATCGTCCATATTAATCACCTATATTAATTTTCTCATTTATAATGTTAAATATAAGTTGTATACTGACAAATACGAACAAAACTGATACAATATAATTGTAGTAAAACTTTTATGGAGGAATTATTAAATGGAAAAAAGGAAAAGTATTAAGAAAGAAGTTGCACTAAAGGATATTGATAATCAAGAATTAGTCGAAAAAATAATTGATTTGTGTTTGTGGTATCATATAGAGGATTCACATAGGCGGTTGGAAATGATAAATCTGCAAATAAAAAATTGCAATTTACAAATTGAGTTTTTACTTGATAATAAACCTTTTTGGTTTCAAAAGCAAAAGTTAGAGGAGCATAACAAAAAAATAGAAGAACTAGAAAACAAAATTATTGACTATTATAAACAAATAGAAGAAGAAGTAGACATAATACAAAAAATGCAACAATCACTTAATAAAGAAGGTGATATTATAAGCTATAATAAACTAATAGAACTATTAAGCAATAATGTAGCACCTTATGAAGTGGAATTAAATCTAGGAAACAAATATAAAAATTATATTTTATTAGAAGAAGGGTATTATGTATTAAAAAATAAAAAACCAAAAGATGAAATGTTTAGTTATTGGTTAAGAGATTGTTTATTAGATAATGAAAATGATAAAAAGTGTATTAAAATTATAAAATACAAAAAGCATAAATAAAAATGGCAAAAAACATAAAATCGGGAAAAAAGTTAAAATACAATATTACGATTTTTAATGATATAATGAATATAAAGATGAATGTTGGAGGTGATAGATTGGAAATTACTAAAAATACTCATACACCTGATATGTTAGAACTGTATAAGAGATTTGAAGTATATCCCTATAAGAACTTGTTTTCAATTGTTGTTCTGAAAAAAAGCCCAGATATTAATATGAAATCTTTTACACATACTCATGATGATTACGAATTCATATTACCTATTACACCAATCCCAGGACTAACAAATGAAGATGCAATTTACTTTGGTGAGCCAGGTTATGCATATCCCGTATCAAGTGGTAGAAGACATGGATTAAAGTATGAGTTAAACGATGTATCTCATCACGATATTTGTATTAATAAAGATTTGTTTGAAAAGTATGTGAAAGAATATAGTGGTAAAGTTGTAGATTTCAATTCCGAGTTCCCAGCCTCAATAATCTTATATGATTATATTGATAAGTATAAAAGATTAGCATTACAAGATTATCAAGGAAAAGACATTGAAATGAATGCAATTATTACTCTTATATGCTTTGAATTAATTAAAGGTGGATTAAATGTTCCCGAGGGAAGAACAGAATCTTTATCAGAAAAAGATGAATGGACACAAATATCAGATTACTTAACTGCAAATTGTGTAGAACCATCAATTATTGAAGAAACTTGTGATAGATATGGAATGAGCCATACATCTTTTACAAAGAAGTTTTCTAAAATATTTAAAGTACCACCATATCAATATGTCTTAAGAGCAAGAATTTCTAAAGCAAAAATGTTAATGGAGTTTTCAGATGAAACGATTACTTCTATTGCTAAAAAATGTGGTTTTGCTTCATTATCAAGGTTTTCTACGGTATTCAAACAAAGATGTGGAATTACTGCTGATGAATATTTAAAACAAAAAAGAAAAATGAGGTAAGCATATGTGGTAAAAAAAGTGAATAATTTAACAAAACCACAAATACCATTTTGCTCTTTGGAATACGAAACAAGAATAGCAAGATTAACATTAAAGGAATATGAAATATTTAAAAAGTTATTAATGGGTGTGAAGCCTAAATACATTATAATAGACAACAAACAAAATAACGATTCAAACAAAATGATAAATAAAATATACAAAAAACTAGAAGTTAATTCTCAAGTGGAATTAATGGCAAAATATAGTATGAACTATTATTATGAAATGGAGGGGATTTTTAATAGTGAAAAATGCTGAAAATAATTTTAGTGATAAGACTAAAAAAATAGTTAATGATGTCAAAGATGATAGCAAATCATTTGACAAAAAAGATATTGAAAATGGGAAAGGGATGGCAATATTAAGTTATATTATTCCACCAATTCCGTATTTTGCTGAAAAAAATAATAAATATGTGAAATATCACTCTGCACAAGGTATGAACTTGCTTATTATAGCAATAGCTTATTCAATTGTTTATGGAATATTAACATCTATAATTAAAGTGAATGGAAATTGTGGAACTTGGTTAGGATACAATTTAGGTAATTATTGCAAAATAACACCTTGGTGGGTAACACTGCCATTATCATTAATAGGAATATGCATTACAATACTATGTATTATGGGAATAATCAATGTGTGTAATGGTAAAGCAAAAGAATTACCAATCGTAAATAAAATAAAAATTTTTAAAGGAGGTGTACAATGAAAAAGAAAATATTAACAGGACTATTTGCAGTAGTTATGTGTTTTGCACTTGTAGGATGTGGTAAAGAGGAAACTCCAAATGATAATACTGGAACTAATAATGGTGGCACAGGGCAACAAGAAAAGCCAAATGATAACCCTAGTTTAGGGGTAGGAAAATACAAAGTAGAAAAAGGTAATAATAGTGTTGCAGTTATAACTAATGATGGAAGTGGTATTTCTACTACAACTTATTACTTTACAGGTGATAAAATAACAAGTGCTACATTAGTTGAAGAATTCTCATCAAAATCTATTGCTGAAACAAGTTATAATACTATGAAAAATGAGCCAGCAATTATGAATTCATATAGTGATATTAAATTAGATGGCAAAAAAGTTGTATTAACTGTTAAAGAAGAAATATTAAGTGCATATAGTACATTTGGTTATGATGCTTTTTATGATTTAATGACACAAACTTATCAAGCATACATTGATTAGGAGGTTTTAAGTGAAGAAAGTTTTAATTGGAATCTTTGCAGTTCTTATGTGTTTCACATTAGTAGGTTGTGGTAAGAAAAACGAAGATGTAAAAGTTGAAAATAAGGTAAATCTATCAATTGATAAAAGTGCCTATACAAAAGAAGAAAGAATTGAAGTATCAATTGATTTTGGTAAGACTGACAAAGATAATGCAGTAATTGTTATTACTGAATCCAGTACAAAACACGAAAGTGAAAAATATGTTCACGATGAAAAGAACTATACTGAATATAGATATTTAGCAGATTTTAGTGAGATACCCTTTTATATGTGGGCACCTAATAAAGATGGAAAATATGATGTTAGAGTTTATGAAAACAATGATGGTGGAAAAGAACTAGCATCAGTTAGTTTTGAAGTAAATGCAAAAGGATCGTCAGATACAACAAAAAAAGATGATACTAAAGATGATGATGATGATGAAAATAAAACGGCTGAATGTAAGAAAATAAATCAAGAACATATGGCACATTTTGGAATAGCAGGATTTGATGTTGAGAGTTCTTATTGTGTTTATATTTATGATTATAGGGATTATGTTGATTCAATAAAAATATATTTTGTAGCTGATAAGAGCAAGCAATTAGAAGTAGCAGATAGTATTTTTACTAAATCAGGATCTCATAATAGAACTACTGATGTAGAAGATATTACTAGTGTGTCAGAAGCAAAAAACTGGTATGGGAATGCTTATCACTTCTATACAAGTAATTATGTTTATAGTATTGATTTTATAGAAGAAGAAAAAGAAGAGTCAGTTTTAAATGATAGAGTTATTAAAGCTAATAGTGTATTAATAGAAATAATGCCATATGATATGTGGTATGGTAATGAATAAGGAAAGGAAAGGAAAATATGAAAAAGTTTTTAAAAGGATTTATGACATTTGCGTTAGTACTAACTTTTGCAGTTGCACTTACAGGATGTGGAAAAGAAACAAATAATGGAGGTGGAACAACTGGAGGAACTGGTAGTGGTGAAACTGGAAAAAGTTGGCCAACAGGAGTTAGTTATGTTCCTGATATAAAATATGAAGGAAAAGGAGCTATTGTTGATATTAAAGAAGATACAGATTGGGGTAATCAATATATGATTTACATCAAAGGTGCTGATTTAAAATCGGCTAATGCTTATGTTGATAAATTATATAGTAACGGATATAAAGTTATGAATATGTTTAGTGATAGTGGAAAATATTTAAAACAACCTGAGTCAAACAACAGTT
>JAUNSN010000019.1:0-9197 GCA_030539175.1 bacterium
TATTGTTGAATTAATCATATCACATAATTTATTATCAGACAAGTATATTAGAAAATTTTTGTAAGATATTTGAGTATTTGTTCTCCTTCATACAAAAATAAAAGCCTCAACAATCAAGGCTTAACAAACATAAATGGTCGGGAAGACAGGATTTGAACCTGCAACCACCTGGTCCCAAACCAGGTGCTCTACCAAGTTGAGCCACTTCCCGATGTCTTAAAAGACAAACATATTATAACAAAAATAATTTACTTTATCAACTTTATTTTGATATTTTTTATATAAAAATTTTTAAATATTTTATTTTTATATTAAATACATAGTTTTATTTTGTTTTTATGACATATATTTTAAATATAACTTATGCTTTTACAAATATTAATTTTTAAAATTAAAGATTTTTTACAAAAAGTATGTTAGAATACAATTAAATATGAAAGAGGATGAGTAATAGTGAGTATAGTAAATTTAGAAATATATTCTATCTTAATAATTTGTATATTAATTACTGATTATTATCTAAAACATAAGAATAAATTAAACATTAATAGTTATATATACATAATAATGGCCGGATGTATTGTTATATTATCTAGTATTAATATATTCTTAGCAACCAATATTAATACTAATCTTAATGTCTATTATTTAGCCATAGTAGCCTATATTATTCTTATAATTCCTCCTATTTGTATATATCTATATATATATCTATAAACTACTTTAATGAATATTTTAATATTAATAAAATTAATTCTAAACTTATAATATATATCATCACTTATATTCTTATTACTATTTTTGTATTATTAATTCAACTTAAACAATTTTCTATAAAACCAGATCATATTCTTGATTTAGGTAAATATAGATATCTATTATTTATTACCTGTCTTCCTAGTTTTTTAATAATAATAAGATTTATTAAAGAAAAAGACAAGAAAAAGGGAAGAAAAATAGATATACAATTATTAATAACTGTTTTAATACCTATTATAGGAAGTATTATTAGTATTCCAATTGAAAGTATTTCTCTCTTAATTCCTTCCTATACTTTATCATTAATATCAATATACATATATAGAAGTAATATTGAATTATATAACGATCCATTAACAGGGATATATAATCGTAAAATACTTGAAGATACCAACTTTAAAATAAGTAAGAAAACAGCTATACTTTTCATAGATATAGATAAGTTTAAAAGTATTAATGATATTTATGGACATGATGTTGGTGATAAAGTATTAAAAGATGTAAGTTCAATTCTTAAGAATACTATTAGAGATAGTGATTATCCAATTAGAATAGGTGGAGATGAATTTATAATTATTTGTTCTATTAAACAAAATAAAGATATTGCTCAATTAGTAAAAAGAATTAATAATAATATAGAAAAATATAACAAACAATCTCCTATACCTATATCCTTAAGTATAGGAGAGGGAATATATAATAAAAAAACAGAAAATATCAATGATTTTATTAAGAAAATAGATGAAAAAATGTATGCTGAAAAAAAGAAAAAAATAAGATAACAACTATCTTATTTTTATATGAACTTCTCGCAAACTTTTTTCATCTATTTCACTTGGACAACCCATCATATAATCTTGTCCACTAACACTCATTGGGAAAGCTTGAACTTCTCGTAAGTTAGTCTCATCTTGTAATAACATGATAATTCTATCAATTCCTGGTGCCATACCTGCATGTGGAGGAACTCCATATTGAAAAGCTTCATACAAAGACTTAAATTTTGTCTTTAATACACTCTCATCATAACCTACTTTTGCAAAAGATTCTTTTAACAACTCAACATCATGATTTCTCACCGCACCACTTGACATTTCATGACCATTGCATACAAAATCAAATTGCATAGCAAGTATTTCATCTAATTTATCATTATTAAAAGCTTTTTTACCTTCCTTTGGCATACTGAAAGGATTATGACAAAAGTCATATTTACCCTCATCTTCGTTATATTCAAATAATGGTATATCATTAATAATACAAAATTCAAATTTATTATTATTTATTAACTCTAATTTTCTTCCTAATTCATCTCTTATTTTACCAGCTAATTTAGGTGCTTGTTCTTTATCTGCAATAAAGAACAAAACACTTCCAACTTTTAAATTAGCCTTATCTATTAAGCTTTTTCTTTCTTCATCAGTTAAAAATTTATCTATTGGACCATTAAAAACATAGTCATCCATTACTTTTATATAACCAATACCAGGCATACCTAAAGTTTTAGCATAATCAACTACTTCATTAAACCACGAATTAGATTTACTAGCAATATCATCTACTTTAATACCTTTAACGACAATATCTCTAAAAGGTTTAAATTCACTATTAGCAAATTCATTAGTTAAATCTATTATCTCTAAAGGGTTTCTTAAATCAGGTTTATCAGTCCCATACTTATCCATTGCTTCTTTATAACTTATTCTTCTAAAGGGCTTAGGACTAACTTCTCTTGTCGAAAAGTTAGTAAATAAATCATAAAATATATCTTCTCCTATTTTATAAACATCTTCTTCTGTTACATAAGACATTTCAAAATCAAGTTGATAAAATTCTAATGTTCTATCCGCCCGACAATCTTCATCTCTAAAACAAGGAGCAATTTGATAATATCTATCAATTCCACCAACCATTAATAATTCTTTAAATATTTGAGGAGCTTGTGGTAAAGCATAAAACTTTCCTTTAAATTTTCGCGATGGAATAATAAAATCTCTTGCCCCCTCAGGAGAAGAAGCTGTAATAATAGGTGTTTGTACTTCTATAAAATCTAATTTATCCATCTTATTACGTAAAAATTGTAAAACTTTACTTCTTAAAATTATATTATCTTTTACTTTTTTATTCCTTAAATCTAAGTAACGATAAGTAAGTCTAGTTTCTTCATTAACTTCTTTAGATGTAATTATTTCAAATGGTAAAGCATTCTTAGCTAAGCCTAATATTTGTAAGTTTTCAACAACTAATTCAATTGTCCCAGTAGCCAATTTATCATTATAATCTTCTTCATTTCTTTTTCTTATTTTACCACTTACTGTTATACTAGATTCTCTTGTTAATCCATCAAAAACCTTATCATCATTACTTACCAGTTGCATACTTCCCTTATTATCACGTAAATCAACAAATATTACTCCACCATGATCACGAATATTTTCTACAAATCCAGCTAATCTTATCTCTTTATCAACATAATCCTCTGTTATTTCATTACAATAATTACTGCGATATTTATTTATCATATCTTATCTCTCCTAACTTTTATCTAATTCTTCCTTAAACATCTGTGAAGCTTTACTTGGATTAGCCTGTCCTTTAGTTTTCTTCATCATTTGCCCAACAAAAAAGTCTAAAATATTTTTCCCACTCTTATATTTATCAACCATTGGTTTATTATCATTTATTATTTCAATAACCAAAGTTCTTAGTTCATCATCATCTGTTATTTGTCGCATATTAGACTGTTTTATTATTTCAGTTGGAACTAACTCTTCAGTTAAAGCCTTATATAAAACTTCTTTACCTTGTTTTACTGATATAGTTGAATCTTCAACAGCTTTTATTAAATCAACTAACATTTTTTCATTTACATAAATATCTCTAATTCCAAGTTCATATTTATTTAAATGTCCCATTATTACTCCATTTATCCAATTAGCCACACTTTTAGGATTAATACCATAAGTTAAACATTTTTCAAAATATAAAGCATTTTCTTTTTCTTTAACCAATATATTAGCATCATATCTTGATAAACCATATTCTTTCATATAAATATTAACTCTTTCAAACTGTAATTTAGGAATACTTGCTTTTATTTCATCTATCCAAGCCTTATCTAACTTTATTGCAGGTATATTAGGTTCAATAAAATACTTATAATCTACTGCTTCAACTTTATTTCTCATCGAAATAGTTGTTAAACTATCAACATCAAATCTTCTAGTTTCTTGAATAATTTTACCACCATTATCTAATATTTCTGTTTGTCTTTTTATTTCATACTCTAAAGCAAGTTTTACATTATTAAACGAATTAATATTCTTTATCTCAACCTTAGTACCAAATTCTTTAGCATTTTCTTCCATTAAAGAAATATTAACATCACAACGCATTTGTCCTTTATCACTTCTTGCCTCACTTACTTCACAATATAAAAATACTTTTCTTAATGCTTCTAAAAATCCTAAAGCTTCATTTACACTATTCATTGTTGGTTCAGTAACAACTTCCATTAAAGGAATACCACTTCTATTATAATCTATTAAAGAATAATTACCAAAATGATCTAAACTAGCAGTATCTTCTTCTAAATGAATATCATGAATATCTACCCTTTTATCAACGCCATCTACATTTATCATTAAATAACCATTTATACCTACTGGTTTATGCATTTGTGTAATTTGATATCCTTTAGGTAAATCTGGATAAAAATAATTTTTTCTATCAAAAATTATTTTTTCTGGAACTTCACAATTAAGAGCTAAAGACATCATTAATGCTTTTCTTAATGCTTCTTTATTAATAACTGGCATAATACCAGGAAAGCCTAAATCAACAACCGATAAATTACTATTAGGTTCAAGAGAATATTCATTTTTCCCTGTAGAAAAAACTTTAGATAAACTCCGAGCCTCACAATGAACTTCTAACCCAATAACTATTTTTCGCATTACTTATCACCTCTAGCAATCATATTCTTACATCCTAGTACATCTTCTATTTTTTTAGCCATATTTAAAACTACAACATCTTCCTTAACCCTTCCTGTTATATTTATCGCAACTGGCATATCATTTACCAAACCACTAGGAATAGTTATACTAGGAAAACCACCAAAATTACCGATTGCTAAATGATTTTCTAACAATAAATATCTCTTTGATAATTTATCCAAATCATCACTTCCAGCTTTAGGTGCAATACCACCAGAAGCAGGCAATATTAAACCATCATATTCTTTAAACAAATCATTAAATTTATCAACTATCATTCTTCTAATTCGACCGCTATTAAAGAATAATTTTTCTTGATTCTCTTTTTGTAATATATAACTACCTAAAACAAATCTTCTTTTTATAAGTTCAGAAAATCCTTTAGTTCTAGCATCAAACATCATATCATTAACCTTCTTAGCATCTGATCTAGGTCCATATAATATACCTGTTAAATTAGCATTATTGCTAGTTGCCTCAGCACAAGATATTGATATATAAGTCGGATATATAGCATTAAGTAATGTTTCATCAAATGAAACTTCCTCTACTACAAACCCCATTTCTTTACATTTATCAATAACACTATAAAAGTTATCCAATGTTTTATGTAATTCTTCATCATTAATATTTTCATATCTTTTTCTATCACATATTTCCTTAATATAAAATAATTTCCTTCCCCTAATATCATTATTAATAGAATCTAAATATACTACCGACTCATCTGGTAAACTAGTCATATCTTTCTCATCATGCCCTTTAATAGTATCCATCACAATTGCAACATCTTCAACACTTCTCGCAAAACATCCTAAATGATCTAAAGAAGAAGCAAAAGCAAATAAACCATAACGAGAAACGCGACCATAAGTTGGTTTATAACCAACTACTCCACCAAATGCGGCTGGTTTCCTAATTGAATCACCTGTATCTGAACCAATTGCAAAAGGAACTATACCAAGCGCTACGGCAGCCGCACTTCCAGACGAAGAGCCACCTATTAAACATTCGCTATTCCAAGGATTCTTTACCATCCCAGTATGACCAGTTGTTCCTGTTCCACCCATTGCTAATTCATCTAATACAGTTTTTCCCATTAATACTGCTCCACTATCTTTCAATTTCTTATAAATAGTCGCATCATATACTGGTACATAATCACTTAATATATTAGATGATGCTGTAGTAAGTATTCCCTTAGTAGAAATATTATCTTTTAAAGCATAAGGGATACCATTTAATAAACTATTAGGATTATTAACTTGTTCTTTAGTATTAATCAAAGTAACAAAACAATTATATTTATCTTGATATTTATTAGCTTTATTTAAACTATCTTTAAATAAAGAATCAGATGTCACTTCACCTAACTTTATTTTTTTTTGAATATCAATAATATTCATTTGAATATTTTCCATTTACTCCACCACCTTTGGAACTTTTACTTGATTATGTAATTTATCTTTAACATTAAATAAAGCTTCATCTACACTTATTACATCTTTAACTTCATCTTCCCTAAATTTTGCTTCTTCAAGTTCAAAAGGAAAAGTAAGAGGCTCAACATCTTTAATACCGTCAATAAGAGATATTAATTCCATTTGTTTTAATATAACATCAAACTCTCTTTGTAAGGTTTCATATTCCTCATCCTTCATATCAAACATCAATTTAGATGCATAACTTTTTAATTTTTCTTTTTCTATCATAAGTATCTCCCTTTCAAATAAACTACATGTATTATAACACAATATTGGTGTGTGTTACAACAAATAAAACCAATACATCCACTCTATTTTTATACCATTATTAATATTAATTATAAAAATTTTATTAATTATACTCCCGACTTCCGCACTTGAAATGTCATATTGTCATTTTTCCTAAAAAAAAGACCTAGAGCTTCTAAAGTTTTCTAGGCACATCTCAATATAGATTTTATGATATTTGTTTAAATAAATCAATCATTTTCTTCTAAAAAGTAATTAACTAGTTTTTCATAATTATCTTGACTATTAAGACAAGTATCTAATAAATATCCTTTTTCATTATTGATTTGATATTCTTTTATACCTCTTAAATAAAAGTCTTTGTTTCTTTCTTCTATATAAAATGGCATTATGTCATTATATAAACATTCTCTAAACATAATCATTCTACCAACTCTACCATTACCATCTTGAAATGGATGAATTCTTTCAAACCTAACGTGAAATTCAATTATGTCTTCAAGTGTTTTTTTAGAAATATCATTATACCAATTCATAAGTTTTAGCATTTCGTCAGACACTTTATCTGGTAAAGCAGTTGTAATATTGCCAACAAAGTTTTTTCTTTTTTTATATTCTCCTACATTAAACCATTCTTTTTCACTATCAGTTAATGTTCCATCCTTTAATATAAAATGGAATTTTTTAATCATATCTTCTGTTAATTTATCATCTATTGTATCTAACATATACTTAAATAATGTAAAATGATTTTTAGTTTCTGTAGCATCTTTTAAAACAATCACTTTATCACTATTTGTCAAAATTGTTCCTGTGTCATATATACTTGCAGTTTCATCGGAAGTTATAGTAGATCCCTCCATATGATTAGTATTATAAGCAAATTCTAATTGTGTTTTATGATAAAGATTACCAGATAAATTAATTCTTTTTTGTTCAATTAATGCTTTTTTAACATCACTTACTTTCATTATTATTCCTCCTTTTTAAATTTTTAGGGTTTGTTTTAACAAGAGTTAATACTTCTTTATATGTTTTATCAACAAGTGATAAAACTATATAATTCCATAATAGTGCAAAACAAATAAGCCAATTACAGTTTCAGTTCCATACATAAAGTTTTTTATAAAACAATCAACAATTACTGTAAGACATATTATTAATCCATAAGCCACCAACATAAAGAATATTATTTCTGATGTCTTTCTTGTTAAATTATTACTATAACTCTTATCATTGTTTTTGTATCCAGTTTTTCCTTCACTAGACCATACATCTGGAAATTTTAAAAAGCTAAACAAGTTTAATCCTAACGAACACCAATATAAATACTTAACTCTTGAAATATCTAATAACGTCAAAACAAATGTTACTACTAATAATAAAATACTAAATATTTGCCATTTATTCAATCACTTAAACTTATTCATCACCCATAAACTCCTTGTGACAATTATAACACAATATTGGTGTGTGTTACAACAAATAAAACCAATACATCCACTCTATTTTTATACCATTATTAATATTAATTATAAAAATTTTATTAATTATACTAAAATTAATTTATAACATCTTGTTATAAAAGAAAAAACTAAAATTTTTATCCAAAAACTTTTTTTGGTAAAATTTTAGTTACCATTACCTCTTTTCTTCACTTTGACACCCTTTTTTTCTCATGATAGAATGTCATCAGAAAGGAAAAATTCCTTTCGTATAAAAAGACTTACAAAAATCATTAACTACCACACCCTTAAAAAAGAAAAAAGGGGACATTTAAATTTGTAATTAGGATACCTCCACGTTTTGTCCTAAATCACTTACTTATACTCCATATCATTCGTAAGTCTTTTTATTTAATTAAACTTTCTCCAGTCATATCGACTGGTTTTTCAATATTTAATATATCCAATATAGTCGGAGCAATATCAGCTAATCCACCATCTTTCAAGGTAACATTTTCGTTACATAAAACAAAGTTTACTTTATTCGTAGTATGCGTTGTAACAATATTATTATCATCATCTATCATATATTCACAATTACCATGATCAGCTGTAATAATTAAAATTCCATCTTTCTCTTTAACTTTATCATATAATTTACCTACTGCATTATCTACAGCCTCAACAGCTTGTACGGCCGCATCCATATTACCAGTATGTCCGACCATATCACCATTAGCATAATTAACAATAACCACATCATATATATTTTCATCTAACTTAGCAAGTAATTTCTCATTAACTTCATTTATACTCATCTCAGGTTTTAAATCATAAGTTGCCACTTTAGGAGAGGCGACTAAAATATTATCACTATTCTTAAGTTTTAGGTCTCTACCTCCATCAAAGAAATAAGTAACATGATTATACTTTTCAGTTTCAGCAATTCTCAGTTGTTTTAAATTATTTCTTTCTAACACTTCACCTAAAGTGTTACTAATATGTAAATCATCTATTAAATAAGGATATTTTATACTATCTCTTATTTTCATTAAAGTTATAACATCATAACCATCCTTATAAAACTTACCTATTAATTCAACCGCCCTATCAGGACGAAAATTCATCCAAATTATTAAATCATCTTTTTCTATTTTAGAATTTTTAACAAACATAGTTGGTTCTAAAAATTCATCATATATCTTATTTTTATAACTATCATTAATAAATT
Source organism: bacterium (assembly GCA_030539175.1). GTDB lineage: Bacteria > Bacillota_I > Bacilli_A > RF39 > UBA660 > JAUNSN01. Next base: position 9,167 of record JAUNSN010000019.1, read on the forward strand.
TCTCAACTTTTTTTGAACATGTCATTGTCCC
>JAUNSN010000019.1:9207-24114 GCA_030539175.1 bacterium
GCATATTGTCGTCGAAGCCCTTTGTGTCTACCGAATATCTTCCTGATATAGAAGAAACTTCATTTATCTTTTCAATCATCTTTATATACTTATAAGAACAATCTGGCAAAGTATCTCTACCATCAGTAATTACATGACAAAATACTTCTTTTACATCACTATTTTTTAAATATTTAACCATTTCAATATAATGATTTATATGACTATGTACTCCTCCATCACTAACTAGTCCGATAACATGAACTCTTTTATTTTTTATTTGATCATTTAATATTTTGTTATTAAATAAAGTTTTATCATTTACCTTTTCATCAATTCTTACCTTACTTTGATAACTAACTCGACCACTTCCAATAGTTATATGACCAACTTCACTATTACCCATTTGACAATCAGATAAACCAACAGCACGACCAGATGCCTCTAAACTACAATGAGGATATTTATTTAATTTATCTAAATTAGGAGTCTTAGCAGTTAATACTGCATTACCTTTTTTCTCTTTTCTAATTCCTATTCCATCCATTATAAGTAATACTACTACTTTTTTATTTTTCTCTTTTAAAGTAGTAAGTATATCACTTGCAACATTATAAAAATTCTTATCTATATATTTTGCTAAATTACTCACTAATAACAAATTATATTTTTTCCCATTAGTAACCATTACTAATATATATACAACTAATAAAAGAAAAATTAAAGATATACCCAAACTACTAATAGTTAAAGTAGAAGATATTCCATCTATTTCATCTAATAAACTATAACTATTAAATAAAGATGAATTAAGTACTAATTTAGTAATAACATAATTAACAAAACAATCTACTAATCCTAAAACAACAGCTTCCATACACTTAATTCTAATAGTTTTTCTTTTAATATATATAAAATACATAACCAAAGGAATAAAGTAAGTAAGAACTCTAAACACTGGTATAAACACACTAATCATAAAGCCACTATACATAAACAAATACAATATATTATTCTTCATTGTTTACCTCCTTTTTCTTTTTTATAACATCTAACCCCTCACTCATTAAATCCTCTATTGATAATAAATCACTCTCTAACACTTCCCTTAAAGTATAATCTTTTCCATGCTTATATTCAATAAACACCTCATCTAACTTCTCACATGGTAAATAATAGTAATAATCAACAGATTCCCCTATTAACAAAGATGGTTCAACACATTTATCTTTCTTATCAACTATTTCATAAGCAAAATAATTTTCATCATATTTTATATTAAACCAACCAATTATCCATTTCTTATGATATATTTCATCTTCTTTTATATTATATTTAATTATTTTATAATACAATCCATAGTATTCTATACTACCACCATCATCATGATAAACAAGTGGAGCACTAAATATCGGAACAAAGTTTATTAACATACAAAAGATATCTACTAATATTAAAGTTAATAAAAATATAATAATTCCCCTAATTGTTTTCTTAACTGTTTGTTTCATTTTCTTTAACACCCTCTAAATAGTTAATATTCATTCCTCTATTAACAAATCTATCTTCATATTCCGTTGTTATATTTTCTATATTTTCTCTATGCAAATCATTAGTTACTACAATTAATTTATACCCATAATTACATAATACTTCCTTAGAATAATTAAATAAATCTATATTATCTGTCTTCATCTTAATATGACAATTACTTTTAAATATTTTATCATACTTTTTTAAAAACATAATACTAGTTAATCTTCTTTTATGATGTTTCTTCTTTGGCCAAGGATCCGAAAAGTTAAGTAATATCATATCTATTTCTTTGGAAAAAACATCTTCTATATTCAAAGCATCCATACATATTAGTTTTATATTATTAAGTTTTAATTTTTCTAACCTTTTAACTGCTTTTATCATAACACTAGGATATTTCTCTATTCCAATATAATTAATATTATTATTAACAATTGCATTATCAATAATAAACTTTCCCCTACCCACACCTATTTCAACATATATTAAATTATCATTATTAAAAACACTTTTCCATTTTCCCTTATAAATACTAGGATTCTTTATTACATAAGTAGAACTATTAACTATATCGCTAGCACCCTTTATATTTCTAAGACGCATATAACCACCATCTTAATAATATCACATTAGACACTAAAAATAAATAAAAACATATAATTAAAGTAGGAGAATTAAAAGAAAGGGTGAAAACTTGAATAGAGATATGTATTATAACAACTATGGATATCAAAAAGATATACCAAATCAAATGATGCTTCCAAATCAAATGATGAATCCTAATGCTATGCCATATAACAATATGATGATGGATCAATCTATTGAAAGTAGAATTAATAAAATGGAAAAACAAATTCAAAAATTAGAACAAAGAGTATCAAGGTTAGAAACTCCACATAACAATGAACCAGATAACTCTATGTATATGATGTAAAAAGTATTAAGAAACACCTTCTTAATACTTTTTTATTTAAATATATGGCAATTCAGTTAAAATATCTATCTTTAACAATACTTTTATTATTACCTTAAAATAGAACAAAGTTATTATAATAACCTTGTTCTATTTTCTTGATACATACTTTCCATCTTTAGTTGAAATAATAATACTTTCATTTTCATTAATAAATAAAGGTACTCTTACTACTAAACCAGTTTCTACAGTAGCGTCTTTTAAAGCATTAGTAGCTGTATTACCTTTAACACCAGGTTCAGTTTCAGTAACTAAAACATCGATTTTTTCTGGTAATTCAACCCCTAACATTTCACTTTCATAAAATATAATACTAACTTCTAAACCTTCTTTTAAAAACTTACTTTCATATTCAATATCTTTTTTATTTAAAGATATTTGTTCGTAAGTCTCCATATTCATAAAGTTAAACTCATCACCAGTTTTATATAAAAATTGCATCTTTTGTTTATCTATATGAGCAGTAGGTATCTTAATACCAGCATTAAAAGTATTATCTATGATAGCACCCGTTCTTAAATTCTTTAATTTACTTCTAACAAATGCTGGACCTTTACCAGGTTTAACGTGTTGAAATTCTAAAACTTGATAAATGTTACCATCATAATTAATAGTTACTCCATTCTTAAAATCATTTACATTAATCATTGCTTAAAACACCTCTTATTTTTTTTCTTTATGTGCAGTATTCTTACGACACCTTGGACAATACTTATTTAACTCTAAACGGTCAGTTGTATTTTTTTTATTCTTACTAGTCTTATAATTTATTTCTTTGCACACAGTACATTGCAAATCAACTAAAGCCCTAGCTTCGCCTTTTTTAGCCATAGTTTTCCTCCTCCTTAAATAACACACCCTATTATAACAAATTATTTAAAAATTTCAAAGTATTTATGAGTTATTTGTGAAACTAATCGTTTATTTATTGAATTAGAATAGTTTGAACCATTATGTTCATGAGAAATATTAGGAGATACAGCAACAATACTCATAACTGGATTATCAAATGGAGCAAATCCTCCAAAGGTTGAAGTAATTGTCTCTGTATCAACATTTCCATCTCCATCAGTATCTATAAAACTTTGAGAAGTTCCTGTTTTACCACCAGCATTAGAAGAATAATCTCCCATATAACCACTTCCTAAAATACCATTCATTACTGCATTTAAACCTTGTCTTATTCGATTCATATATTGTTCTTCTAAATCTACTTCGCCTTCTACTTTAACTTCAGCATTATATATCTTTGAACCAAGTTTTTCTTTTTCCGTACTTGGAGCATATACTTCTTTTAATAAATAAGGAGTTACTCTAAGACCAGAATTAGCTAAAGTATTCATATACTTAGATAATTGAATAGTAGTATATGTATCATACTGACCAATTGCAAAATCAAGTAAATGTCCCCCTAACCTTGAAGTACCTTTATAACCTAAACTTTCAACTGGCAAATCAATTCCCGTTTTTTCACCTAATCCATAAGATAAATACATACTTCGATATTTATCGAAAGCTTCTTCATCAATAGAAATAGCATCATTTACAACGTATTCACTTCCCCCTACTCTAAGAGCAATTTTAAACTGATAGACATTAGAAGAAAGCTGTAAAGCCGTAATATCATTAACATAACCTAAATCTCGCCAAGAACATTTAGCAGGAGTTGCCTTAATATACAAACATTCATCAAACATTGTTTCACCTATACTAATAGCACCATACTTATAACCAACACTCATTGATGCCCCCTTAACTATAGAACCAGCAGTAACTGGTAAAGTTACAATACCAGGAGTATAATCTTGAATCTTCTTATTATTATTATCATCATAAACAACCTTTTTACCAGCCATTGCAAGTATCTCTCCAGTAGAAGGATTACTAACAATAACAAAAGAATGATCATAATATTCTGTATTAACATCTCCTTTAGCATTCATAACCTCATAAGACAATATATTCTCTACTTCCCGTTGTAAGTTTATGTCAATCGTTAAGACAATATCATTGCCCCTACTTCCCGCATCAACTAACTCATAACTATTATCATTAAGAACTCGATAAGTTGCCTTTGTACCTTTTAAATATTCTTCATATTGATATTCTAAATAACTAATACCTACTCTATCATTTAATGCGTAGCCCTTATTAACATAATCTTCTGCTAATTCTGCTGGTATTCCCTGAGTATCACTAGAAACTTTACCTAAAATACTCTTAAAAACATCCCCATAAGGATATATTCTCACCCAATCTAACTTAGTATTAAAACCATCTAACTGACTAACATTCTCAGATATAATGGCATATTCTTCTTCAGTAACATCAACATTCTTAATAGTTTTCTCATCATATGAATACCCCTTATTCATTAAATAATATAAATAAGCCGCATGTCTATCTTCTTCATTAAACTTCTCGATATCTTCATTAGTCACTCTTTCTAACTTTATCTTCTCTATATCATCACTAGTTATTTTTCTCTCACTTAAACTTTTCCTTTCCTCATCAGTAATCCTTGCCTTAGCTTCGTCAGGATTCAACTTAACCCAAAAGTTTTTCAATTGACTAGTAGTAAGTTTTGTATAATCAACAGTCAAATACGACAACACCTTATAAGCAAGTTCTATTTCTTCTTTTACCGTAACACCTTTACTCTTCTTATAATATATTGTCTTTATAGCTTTATTATCTACTAATAAGTTATAATTTCTATCATAAATTCTTCCTCTAGGAGCAGAACTACCCTCAACAGTAGTCTCTACTGCAGCAAGTAATTTTTCTTGATATGACTCACTATCAAGTATTATTACAGAAAACAATTTAAAAGTTATTAAAGAAAATATCATTATTATTACAATTATTAAAAAAGTATATCGTTTCTCTATAATATCTTTTAAAAATCTTTTTTTCTCTTTTTTTCTTGCATTCTTCATAATTCTCCTCCTTACATATTTTATTATATAATAAATAATTAATATAATAAAGATATTTTACATAATATTAAACAGGTGATTAAATGAATAAATATTTTATTATCGAATATATTAACAAATTAACGAAAAACGATTATTATAAGTATTTAAAGAAAAATAATATTTCTATTGAAGAAAAAGATTTAGACTTTCTTTTTAATTATATTAAAAAGAACAAAGAACGCATTTTAGATAATCCCATAACACATTTAAACTACCTTAAAACCGTTCTTCCAAATAATACTTATAAAACATTAGAACAATTATATTATAAATATCAAACTTATTTATAGTATGACCTAATATCATCAATTAAATTACTATTAAATTGCTTACTTTTAATCATTTCTATTTCCGTTTTATAAGGAGGAAAAATGCGTTTTTTTTCCTCATTATTAATAGTAACATAAGGAGTTTCTAAAATTTTAGGAATATTAGCAAATGCTTTATGATAGATAATTTTTAACAGGTTTTCAAATCCAATTGTTCCATAACCGATATTAGCATGACGATCTTTCTTTACACCTATTTCATTATTACTATCATTAATATGTAAACATTGTAAATAGTTTAATCCGACTATTTTATCAAATTCTTCTATTACCTCATCTATCTTAGTAACATCGTAACCACTATCATTAATATGACAAGTATCTAAACAAACACCAATTTTATCTTTATTACATATTCCATCAATTATAGTTTTTATATCAGTAAAATTTCCCCCAATTTCATTACCTTTACCAGCCATTGTTTCTAATAATATCATTACATCATGATCATTAGCAAGAATAATGTTTAATGCTTCTATAATATTATTAATTCCCTCTTCTTTACTTATACCAACACTAGAACCAGGATGTAATATTATTTTTTTTACTCCTAGCTCAACACATCTTTTAATTTCTGATGTTAAAAAACTAATTGAAAAATTATAATTTCTTTTAACTTTCTTATTAGCAAGATTGATTATATATGGAGCATGAACAACAACATTATTAATATCAATATTATTTTCTTTCATTAAATTATGCGCTTCTAAAGTATTAGTTTTAGATATTTCACTTCTTATCGTATTTTGTGGCGCGCCAGTATAAAACATAAAAGCATTTCCCCCATAACTAAGTATTTCTTGTACTGCACCCACTAAACCAGTATCTTTTTTAAAAGATACATGACTACCAATTATTAACTTCATTTCTACCTCCAAAAAAAGATGACTTATGTCATCAATTAACTACTTGTTTTTGGTGCTACACCACTGTATTTACCTGTTGTTGTTCCCACCAAAGTAACTATAAATTTACCACTTGCACTTTTAACAACATACGAACATGGAGGAGTACCGCCACTACTAGAATCATAATTTGCTAAACTTGCATCAGCACTAGCAATTAAGTATTCTGTAGTTACTAAATCTGCCGCTTCTGCCTCTTTAGTCGTAATACAACGTGCTTTCCCATCAGTAAAATCAGATAACACTTTCTCACTAGCATCTACTAAATTATCTTTAACATACTGATCTCCATAAAATTTGGCCACAGCTTCCGCTGAAGATTGTAAAGCACTTTCTTTTGCCGTGTCACTTGCATCCAATACTGTCGGTACTGCTATTATTAAAATAATCGCTAATATAACAATAACCGCTAATAACTCAATTAATGTAAAACCTTTAGAATTTAACTTTTTCATTTCACATCCTCCTAATCTCTATAATCACATTTTAGCATACAATTAAAAATAAAGCAAGAATATTTTGCGGAAATTTAAAGGCTTTTAGTCCTTACAAAATCAGTATCAAGAGCTTTATTATTTAAGGCATGTTCTTTCAATATACACATAATTTTCTTTAATTTCTTAGTTATATAAGGGCGTGACAAATTAAAAATCGCACCTATTTCTCTATGCGTATAACATTTTCCATCATCCATACCAAAATATAATTCAACCATTTTTCTTTGATCTTCATCTAAGTAACTAAGTATTTTTCTAACTTCTTCACCCAGTACCTTTATTTCATAATTATAAACAACATCCATTCCTAAATCAACAAAACTATAGTAGCGCTCATTCATCTTCCAATCAAAAGAAACACTATTTGACTTTTGTTTTTCCGACCTAAAAAGAGCTGTTATTTCATTTTTTATACAAACAAATGCATAAGTAGAAAATTTATAATTTTTCTCGATACAAAAATTATCTACAGCTTTAATTAATCCAATTATTCCAATAGAAACTAAATCTTCTAAATCAAAACTACTATTAACAAAACTATTATAAACTATATTTATTACTAACTTTATATTATGATTAATAATTATATTTCTCGCATCCTCATCACCTAATACCTTATATCTATAAAAATATGTTTTTATCTGCTCATCTGTTAAACATTCTGGTAACTCCTGAAGTAAAAAACAACATTTATTATCCATCATTCACCTCCCATAACAAAATCAATTTTTCCCAAAGTTTTAATTTCTAGGATGAGTTCTATAATAAACTTCCATCATATGTTCATCAGTTACATGTGTATAAATACTAGTTGTATTTAAAGATTCATGACCTAGTAATTCTTTAACACTCATTAAATCCATTCCATTATTTAATAAATGAGTCGCAAAAGTATGTCTTAATGTATGGACAGTTGCTTTTAATTCAATACAACTATTAACTAATATTTTATCAAAAACTTTCCTTACCCCTCTTGTAGTAATATTACCACCCATTTTATTTAAAAAAAGATAATCACTATTATACTTATTTAACATACCACGAACATCTAAATAATTACTTAATGCTTTTTCACAATAACTTCCATAAAATACATATCTTTGTTTACTTCTTTTTCCCAATACTTTAATTGATAAATCATCATAATTAATATCACTTAATTTTATATTAACCAATTCACTAATTCTAAGACCAGTTGAATATAACATTTCAATTATTAAATAATTTCTTTTCCCTAAAACAGTAGTAACATCAATCGTATCTAATATTTTATCAATTTCATCGATTCTAAAAAAAGTTGGTAAACACTTCTCATACTTAGGATTCTTTATTTCATCAAAATAATTATATTTAACAATTCTTTCTTTTAATAAATAATTATAATATCCACGTAATGATGATAACTTTCTAGCAATTGTCTTCTTAGTTAATCCCCTATCATATAAAGCACTTAAATAAAGTCTAACATCATCATTAGTAATATCTTGATAATTAACACTTATAAAAGCAATAAACTCTTTTATATCGCATTTATAACTGTTTATAGTATCAACAGAATACTTTTTTATTACTTTTAAATATTGTAAGTATTTATCTACCATTTTTATATCCTAAATCATCAAAAGTTAGTTGTTCATCAACAACATGTTTATTTTTATTATTATAAATATAAGATTTATTCAAAGAATCTTTATTAGAAATACAAAAAGCTATTAAAGGATTAGTCGACCCATCATTTATCCATGTACTTAAAAAATCACCATACATCTTAAGTGTATATTTATTAAACTCTATACCATATTTTAAAAAAGTATTCGCAACAGTATCAAGATTATAATAATCACACTCTTCTTTATAAGCTTCTCTTTGCTCTTCTACATCTTGCATTAAAACATCTTCTTTTTTCCGAGGATGTAACAGAAAATAAGCATCACGATATTTCCTATAAGTACTCAAATAAGAAGAAACTATTTTTCCTATCTCATATATCTCATTATCATCACTATATTTCTCTACTTGAGAATTATAGTGATATACATACCAACATCTTCTCACAAAATCATTTTTACTTGTTAAGGTTCTTTTACAAGCAGATGGACAAATAAGTTTAATTAAACTATCAATATTATCTTTACTACTACATATATACTTTAGATATTCTAATTTTATAGACTCAGTTTCTTTTAAGTTTTTAGCATCATTATTATAAACAATATTTAACTTTTTCTTCTCTTTATACCTAATAGTTACTTTACCTTTAGTCATACCATTATCATTAAGTAATTCTTTTACACTTTCATATTTAGAAGTATAGTTATCAATTTCTTTTAAATTACAATTACTCATTAATATTCTGCTCTTGCCAAATTCATCAATTAATACTAACTCATATGTTACTTTCATTAATATCTCTCCTTACATCAATTAGCAATATTTTACCACATTTATTAGTAAAATGACAACTAATATTAAAAATGTAGCCTACTGGTTTACATAACAGAAAATAATCATCATATATAATAATTAAAAAGAGAAAAAACATAATATTTATATAATATTATGCAATAATTATCAAATTTTAATTATTTGGAACATACTCTAGTATATCTTCTATCTTACAATCCAACACATAACACAGTTTAGAAAGAACATCTAAGTCAACCCTTGTAAGTGGAGCATTTTTATAATATGATTGAACCGTTTGATGTTTTAATCCCGTAAGAATACTCAAACGATAAACAGAAATTTTACGTTCGTCCATTATTTTTTTAATCTTGATAATTATATTACCATAGTTTAAAGAATCGGTAATTTCTCTTTTTCTTGTATCCATAAAGCCCTCCTAATACTATTTTATCACTATTACCTACCCCAAAAATATGGCTTTAGAACGGTACTGACAAAGTGGTAGTACCAAATAAAAAACAATCAATTTAATTTAATAAATTGATTGTTTTTTATTTATAAATCAGACAAATCTGCTCGATTACGTAAGAAAGATGGTATTTCCAAATCACTTTCGCCATCACTCATTGAGGATATCTTTTCACGTGATATTGGATCTCTTTCCTTGGTTCCTAAATTATGATATAGTGGATCACTACGTTGCTCAAAACCAGTTGCAATAACAGTAACAATAACTTCATCAGCTAAATTTTCATTAATAATAGCACCAAATATTGTATTAATATCAGTATTAGCCGCACTTCTAATAACCTCAGCAGCTTCCTCTACTTCATACAAAGTTAAGTTAGAACCACCAGTAACATTAATTATTGCATCAGTCGCTCCACTTATTGAAGTTTCCAACAATGGACTAGATACTGCTTGTTTAGCCGCTTCAACAGCTCTATTATCACCAGCACCAACACCAATACCAATTAAAGCATTACCTCTATCTTGCATAACTGTTTTTACATCAGCAAAGTCCAAATTAACAAGTCCAGCAGTTGCAATTAAATCAGAAATAGACTGAACACCACGTAATAAAACATTATCAACTTCACGAAAAGCTTCTAACATTGGAGTAGATTTATCTATCAATTCTCTTAATCGATCATTAGGTATTACTATTAAAGTATCAACATACTTTTTTAATTCTTCTAACCCAGCAAGAGCTTGTTCCATCCTTCTTCTTCCCTCAAAAGAAAATGGTTTAGTAACAATACCCACAGTCAAAGCTCCCAAATCTTGGGCAATTTCGGCAACTATAGGAGAAGCACCAGTTCCTGTTCCTCCACCCATGCCACAAGTAACAAAGACCATATCCGCCCCCTTTAGAACTTCTTCAATTTCTTTCTTACTTTCTAAAGCCGCCTCTCTACCAATTTCTGGATTAGCCCCAGCACCAAGACCATCCGTTAACTCACTACCAATTTGTAACTTATTAGTTGCTTGTGAATTATTTAAAACCTGTAAATCAGTATTAGCAACAATAAACTCAACGCCTTTTAACCCTGACTCTATCATTCTATTTACTGCATTACAACCTCCCCCACCAACACCAATTACTTTTATTTTTGCTAAATTATCCATTTCTAAACCAAACATATTTGTCATTATTTTTCCTCCTTACTACTAAATAAACCACCAAAAAGTTTTGTAATCTTTGTATCATCATGTTTCCGAGCTTTATCATCACTAGGAGTAACCAGTTGCAATTCTTCCAAAGAATTTACCATAGAATAGTCTTTACCCCTAACTAACATCTTATGATGAAAATATTTTATCATCCCTAAACTTGTAGTATATTTATTATCTCTTACCCCCAATGTTGGTATTGAATATATTATAACATCTTTTCCAAAAATTTCATAGGCTAAATACTTAAATGATTTAATTTCTGTCATTCCCCCAGTTATTATAACATAACTAATACTTTGTTTAGTTAATGATAATATTTGTTTTTTTACTATCGCCATTATCTCTTTTAATCGCGACATTATAACTTCACAAGTTTCTAATTGATTTATTTTCACCATCTCTCCATTACTATTTTTAACCTCATAAACATCATTTAATTGAGTAAAACGTTTATGAGCACATCCAAACTTTTCTTTCATTTCTCGAGCATCAATTACATTAATTCCAAACACTACAGACAAATCATTATCAATATTCTTTCCCCCTAGTTGAATTACTGAAGTATTCATTAATTTTGCCTTATTAACTATTGATACAGTAGTTGTTTGATGCCCTAAGTTAATAACTGCCCCTACTTGCTTATCTAACTGATTATTCCGAACTTCGTAATAATCTCCAATACCAGACAAAGTAATATCAACAACTTCTAATCCCGCTCCAACTACAACACTAACAACTGAATAAACATTTTTCTGGGGAACAGAAACAATAATACCTTTCATCAGCAATTTTTTTCCTTTAATACCAACTGGAAACTCTAAATTCTTAATATCATCAACCGTAAAATTAATTGGTATAACAGTAACCAGTTCAAAATCAGGATCTATCTTTTTATAAACACTATTCTTAATTATTTTATTAACATCAAAACTAGTAACCCCCTCATCAGATAAATCTAATGACTCATTTACAAGTATAAACTTCACATCATAAGCTGGAACTCCAACAATAACCTTTTTAATTGGAATACCTAGTAAATTCTCTACTTCTTTACTACCATCTTTTATCGCATTAATTGCTAAATTGGCATCCACTATTAAACCTTTTCTAATTCCAGAAGATTTCTTAGCATAAGAAGCTAGTACTACAACCTCTTTACCAACCACTTCTCCAACTACAAACTTAATCGTATCCGTACCAATATCAATACTTGTATAAATCTTTCTCATCTATATCGAGCTCCCATTTTTCTATCTCAAAACAATTATAACCTAATTTTATAAAAAATAAAAGTGATTATTATAACAAATATCTAAATATTTTACCCAACAACACCATTTTACTACATTTTTACAAAAAAACAACTACCATTTACTAGTAGTTATCATTTTTTTTACAATATCCTCAGAATCATAATTATATCAATCAATAAAATATCATTTTATTGATTGATATAATTTACTCGACTATTTACCTTCTTCATTAAGTTATAACTATTACCATGCATTGCATGACCAACAATCGAGTTATAACTTAATATAAATCTCTTCTTATCTAACTTATTATCACTATATAACTTATTCCATAACTTTATTCTTTTATTAACATTCTTCTTAAAACTATTTCTTACTAATCGATATTCTTCATATATTCTATAACCACAAAAATTTATCCCCATCTTATTAGGATAATATCTACTTTTAGGATTTAATGTTAACTTTAATTCTTTATTTAAAAATTCCTCTACTAATCTATATATTAACTTACTCTTTATTTTATCCTCTACCAATATAACAAAATCATCCATATATCTTACATAATACTTAATCTTTAATATATCTTTTATATAAAAATCTAACTTACTTAAATATATATTAGCAAAATACTGACTACTATAAGCCCCTATCCCTATACCAGTAGAAGCATCATCCATATATATAAAACTCTTAGTTATCTCTAATATCTTCTTATCACTTATCTTATCCGCTAATATCTCATATAATATAACCTTATCTATACTATAAAAATATTTCCTTATATCTAACTTAATAACATAATACCCCGCATATTTTTCTCTCATCTTTCTCATATACCCCTGTAATACATCCACTGCCTTATGTGTCCCCCTATTATCTAAACAAGCATAAGTATCTTTCTTAAACCTAACATCAAAATAAGGCTTTATCACCTCAAACGTATACCAATTATTAACAACCCTATCTCTATACGGCAGAGCCTTAATCACTCGTTCTTTAGGTTCATATATAACAAATTCTCTTGGTTTTCCCACTTTATAAGTATTATTCTTTAAACTATTTAATATATTAATCACATTAGTTTCAATATCCATATTAAAACTAAGAACTTCCTTAGTATTTTTACAACTAGAACTTACTCGATGCGATGCCTCTAACAATTTGACAAAAGTACAACATTTGTCAAATTGGTTGCGAACAGTTTTTCCCATTTTTCATCCATCCATACAATAAATTAGTCACATCCGTTATCTTTCTTGCCCAAGCTTCATAATTTCTTACATTAATAAATCTTTGACTATAAGATATTCGAGATAATACTTTTATCATCTTAAGTTCAGCATCTATTTCATTAAATAAGTGATATCTATTAGTTTTATCAGATTCTTTATATGCTTTAATAATTAATCTCATCGTATTATAACTTACATTTTTAATTTGACTTACTAACGATAGTTTTTCACTTTTAGGATATTTTTTAACTATCATCTCTGTATAGTATAAAAGACCCATCATTTGTTTATATATTAACAACCCATCAATACTATTCATACCAATTCCCTTAATTCATTCAATTTTTTAAAAGCATCTATTGGTGTTAAATTATCAAAGTCTATTTCTTTTAACTTCTTAGTTAAAAGATGCTCCGCTTGTTCTTTATCTACTTCAACCATCACAATATCCAAATTCATATTTTTAAATATCAACAAATACTTATCCAAAGATTTAATAGGAAACCCACATCTTTTCATCTTACCAAAATATCCCAACTTTAAAGTAGTAACTTGCGATATTTTAACTGCATCTTCTTCTAAAAATAAATAAAATATCCCACTTTTAAATAAATATATCTTATCTTTATTTTCAGCCTTTAGTTTTTTATACTTCTCTTCGTACACTTTTCTTCTTCCCTTCTAACTTTCAATCAACTCTCATAACAGCATCATTTATAAGAGCCTTCCTAAAACCTAAAAGTAAAAACTTTTAGGTTTTAGGAAAACAATAGTTTTCCCACAACATTCTAATGCGCAAATACTCTACTAACTAGTTTGTTGCTAGTAAATGTTTATTACAATACCTAAAGATATCATAACAGGACATTGGTCTTGACTATCAGACTATTGATGTTAATCCTTAAACTAACATATTTAAAGTATATTTGATAGTAATCGCAAGCCACAAAGGCCGACGCCCGCGAGCCGTTGTTATTGTTCGCATTGCCATTGTTGTTGTTAAAGTTGAACGCGCCCGCATTGGCACCATTACTCGCGTTGCCTCCCCGTTTGAACCATGGATTGGACGAATTGACGAAGTTCGCGTTGTCGCACGACCGTTGCCCTATATTAACTATTTATTTCAATAGATAATA
>JAUNSN010000020.1 GCA_030539175.1 bacterium
AACGATTGTCAACGGTTTCGTCCACAACTGATATTTTATAACCAAATTTAAAAAGTGTCTCTAAACCCTTTATTTTAAAGGCTTGTTCACCCCGTATTCACCTGCAGTTAACACAACATTTTTCACAATATCCACAACCTTTCTATTTATACAAGTTAAGTTTATCACATAGTGATAACTTATGGCAATAATTTTTGTTATTTTTTTAATCAAAAAAAGATTTTCAATCATCAAATTGAAAATCTTAAAATACTAATTAAACTTATTTTTAGTTTTTAAACCAAAATAACTTAAAGAAATAACACTTAATAATCCAAGACCAAAGTATAAGCCAATACCATCAGATGTTTGGGGATTAATAGTACCATCTTTATATGCAACAGCATATGTTGAAAATTTATTAGCATAAACATATATTAAGCCATTTTCTTTATCTAAGTAATAAGTTTGATCTTGATAAGAATCAGTTGGTAAACTTGTTAATAAATTAAATTTAGAAATAACGCCATCATGTGAACGTAATAACTCAATATCATCTTTTTTATCAAAATCAAATGGAATAACTATTTGTAAAACATTATTAATTTCTGAAACATTATCATCATTTATAAACATTTCCATATCAAAGAATAATATACTCTTATTAACAACTTCACTCTTTATAGCAGTTTGAACTTCACTATCTGCATTTACTTCTTGTAATACTACATTAAATTCAACTTCATTACCAGGACTAACTTCATCTAATCCACCAACTACTACATCAAATGAATCACCAACAAAGTTAAATACTGTACTACCAGTTAAAGGAATAGTAACATCAACAGTTAAGTTAGCATCTTTTATAACAATTAACTTAGTAACAGTTTGTTCTCCATTAATAAACACCAAATTATATACACCAGGTAAAACTTTAGATATTGAATATTCACCATCTTCAGTTTGAATTGCTTTTAAAACTGTATTACCTTGTTTAAGTTGAATAATAGCTCCCTCACCATTAGTAATAGTTCCACTTATAGTTTTATCTCCGTCTACAACATTTACCTTAACAACTTCGTAATATGAATCTGCATAAGATAACTTATATCCAGCTTTTATATAAGCACTTGGATTAGTTGAAAATTTTCCACCTGATATAAACGATGTATTTTTGGTAAATAATTCATTTGAAAGCATTATTGCTGGTACATTTTCACCAGAGGTAAAAGTACCACCGCTTATTTTCATCTCAAGAACTTCGCTATCAGCATTACCAGTCTTTAAATATTCATACAAAGCAGCACCATTTTCACTAATTATATTACCACCAGTAATATTAACTTCAATTTCACCAAAATATGCATCATTAGATTCTATTTGAATTGCAGCACCAGATGAATCAACTCCATTACTAAATGCTTCTGGAACTTCTGCAGGTCCAGTTGCTTTTATAGTACCACCAGATACATTTAAATGTCCAGATTTTATAGCAATTGCTGTCTTTCCAATTATTTCTCCCCCATAAATATTAATTGTACCATCTTGCGGAGCAAATATAGCTGTAGATACATCGTTGATTATTTTAGCACCATCATAAACATTAATAACAACACCAGAATTAGCACCAGCACTTCCATTACCTTGAATAGATGCATATGACAATGATTCACTAATTGGATAAGCCATAATCAATGTCCCATAAATAT
Source organism: bacterium (assembly GCA_030539175.1). GTDB lineage: Bacteria > Bacillota_I > Bacilli_A > RF39 > UBA660 > JAUNSN01. The sequence continues at coordinate 1,689 of JAUNSN010000020.1, forward strand.
TCGTTGTACCAGTTCCATTAGCAGAATTACCATACAATGTTACTGGAGTACCAGCTTTAATTGTTACATTAGCACCAATAGTTGCTGTCGCATTACCAGTTTTATTATCAACATTAATCCCTTCAAACTCAGAATCATCATCAAATTCACCAGTTACATTAATGATACCACCAGTTGTTTTACTATTATTAACAGTTAAAACTCCACCAGCTCCTACTTTAAATACGCGCCAATTCTTTGTCGCCCCTTCTTGTATCATATCAGCATCAATGTTATAACCATTCATTTCAACAGTGATAGTCTTACCAGTAATAGTAAGAACTCGATCGACATCAACATCAGTTAGCAAAGTAATAGTACCACTTGTTGTAATAGCCGCACCAGCCATACTCAAAGTAGTATAATAATTTTCACCAACTTGAAAAGCCCCAATCCATTCACCATCTTTATAAATGTAATTGTTTTCCCCAACTGTCATTTTAGCACCATTTTCTGTTGCTGTTAATATAGTTGAAGAATTACTTGGCGCAAAAGCACCTTCCCAACTTTCGAGCATTATAACCTTACCGTTATCCTTTACGCTCATCAAGCCATCTTGATTTGGTATTAAACCATTATTTCCATAAGTAAGTTTAGAAATATCAAGACAACCATCATCAATTACTATTATGCCATTATTTTTAATAATAGCATTGGCATTAACTTTATTATTACCTGTTAAAGAAAGAGTTACATTAACAGGAATATCTAAAGTTATACCACTATTAAGTGTTAAATTAGAACCACTTACATCACGTAAAATTTTAATTGTTTGTCCAGATACAGCAGCACTTACAGCACTATCTAATGTTGTATATTGATTTTCACCTATTTGCGCTACATAAGTTTCTGCATGAACCATATTTGGCACTAGCATTAACATAAAACAGCATAATAAAAAACTTAATTTTTTCATTAAATACCTCCTTTTAGTTTTTTACAAATAAATAATAACACAAAAAATATAAAAAGCCAATAAAATTAATTTAAAAATATAAAAAGCAACCAGTTTACATTATTAAATATCTTAATTTATTTACAATTAATAATAAATTTATATTTTTTTAATTTATAAATTTAGAAGCAAATACTATATTAACTTACTAACTAAATAGTAATAAAATAATAAAATAACTGTTAATAATATGTAAAAAGAAATAAACTACTCATAACAAACAACTAATATTAATTTATAGCATTTTGACTAGCTTTTTTTCACATGATATATTACCAGAGAAAGGAGGGAAAATAATGTTAAATCAAACTATTATTGTTGGACGTTTAGTTAAAGAACCAACATTAAAAACTACAGAAAACGGACATATCAAAAGTGATATTACCGTTGCCGTTAACCGAAGTTATAAGAATTCCTCTGGTGTATATGATACTGATTTCATTGACTGTACTCTTTGGCATACAGTAGCAGAAAACACTAGTGAATATTGTAATAAAGGTGATATGATTGGTATTAAGGGCAGAATTCAAACCCGAATGATTGAAGACGAAAATGGCAATAAAAGAAAACATACAGAAATAATTGGCGAAAAAATTACTTTTTTATCAAGTAACAAAGAAAAACTAGAAAAACAAGAAAAAGCAAAAAAAACTTCTGAAAAAAAGTAATATACACCACCCTATTGGTATAAAAAATTCCTTATTAGTTAACATTTATGCAAAAAAAGATAATATAGTTTATAATGACATTAACAAAGCGATAACTATTTTTGTTAGAAAGAAGGAATTATAATGCTTATTGGTAAAAGACTAAAAAAACTAAGAGTAGAAAACAATATGTCTCAACAACAATTAGGCGATCTTATTGGAGTTACCAAAGTGTCTATTTGTGGTTATGAAAACGGTACAAGAACTCCTTGTTTAGATACATTTTGGATGATATCAGATATTTTTAGCACATCAGGAGATTATTTAGCTGGTCGAGAAATGCGAGTAGTTTCCGAAAATGAAGATGATGTTAATTATATGTCCGCCGATGAAGTTGACATAATCAAAGCATTAAGAAAACATCCCGAGTTGCACCAATCACTAATTGAAAATCCAGAAAGAATGTTACAACTAATTAGTAAAAAAATCCCAAAATCATAGATTTGCGATTTTTTTCATTGATTTTTAAAATGAACTTTGCTATTATCTATATAAACGGAGGTAAGAATGAAAAAGAAAGTTTTATATTCAATAATCGTTGTAACATTACTATTAGTTGGATGCTCAGAAAATTATAATGGTGATATAACAAAATGTACTTACAATAAACAAGAAGCTCAATCATATGATACAGTTACTTATACTATAAAACATAAAGAAGATAGTATCGATCAAGTTATTTATAACAAAGTTATTAGTGCATCTACTAAAGAAGAAAAAGAAAACCTTAATACATTAGTATACATTATTCAAGAAGAAAGTAAAATGTATGCAGAAAATGATGGTTTTACTTTTAAAGTAAATACAACAAGACCTATGCTTTATGAATTTACTTACGTTATAGATGTGCAAAAAGTTGATGACAACATCATCAATCCTCTTGGTATTTATAAAAATTTAAGTGAAATAGAAAACTATTTCAATACTTTAGAAAATATTGAAGTTAAATGTACAAAAGAATAATTAACACTATAATAAATATTATCTAACTCATTAATTAAAATTCACAATATCATTTAATATTTTTAAAAACTAAATTAAGTTAATACATTTTACTTGTAAAAACACCCATCTTTTTATATAATAAAAATATAGAAAGATAGGTGTTTTTTATGAACGACTATAAAACAACGGACGCTAACAGCATTGTTTCTACTGTTGCCTATAATTTTAGTGAAATATGTGGAATTTACCCAATTACTCCAGCCTCTCCTATGGCGGAAAATATTGATATTTTAAGTAATCAAAATAAACTTAACTTCTTTAAAAATAAAGTTAAAGTTATTGAAATGCAATCTGAAGCTGGTGCCATAGCACTAGTCCATGGTGCATTACAAGCTGGTGTTTTAGCATCATCTTTTACTGCTAGTCAAGGTCTTTTACTTATGATACCAACACTCTATAAATTATCAGGAGAAATGTTACCTGCAGTTATTCATGTTGCTGCTAGAAGTTTATCAACTCATGCTTTAAGTATTTTAGGTGATCATCAAGACATATATGCAACTAGACAAACTGGAGTCTGTATTCTTGCTTCGTCATCAGTCCAACAATCATACCATTTTGCTAATATAGCTCACTTAAGTGCGATATCCTCTTCTCTACCCTTTATACATTTTTTTGATGGTTTTAGAACATCACACGAAATAAATAAAATTAAAATATTAAACGATCTGGAAATAAAAAAACTATTAGATGTTAAAGGATTATACACATTTAGAAATAAAGCACTAAATGTCAATAAACCTAATACTAGAGGAACTAATGAAAATGATGATATATATTTTCAAAATACTGAAGCTCGAAATATTGACTACGAACAAGTAATAGAAATAACTATAAACTATTTAAACAAAATTAATAATCTTGCTAATACAAATTATCAACCATTTAATTATTATGGTGACAAAGACGCAACAACTTTAATAGTAGCCATGGGATCTGTTTGTCAAACTATTAAAGAGACTATAGATTATCTAATAACTAAAAATAAAAAAGTTGGATTAATAGAAGTACATCTTTATCGTCCCTTTAGTGCCAAACATTTAATTAAAGTTTTACCAAATACCATTAAAAGAATTGCTGTTTTAGATAGAACTAAAGAATTTGGCAGTATTGGTGAACCTCTGTATTTAGATGTTGTAGCAAGTTTAAAAGATTTAGATATAAAGATTATTGGCGGAAGATATGGACTATCATCTAAGAATACAACTCCATCTCATATCAAAGCAATATATGATTATTTATCACAAAAAAATCCTAGTAGTAATTTTACCATTGGTATAGATGATGATGTAACTAAAAGAAGTATACCATATAATAAAAATTTTCATATTCCCCTACCCCATCGAGAAATTCTTATTTATGGCTATGGCTCAGATGGGATGGTAGGTACTTCAAAAGATATTATTAAAATAATTGGTGAGTATACCCCTCTTTTTGTTCAGTCTTACTCACAATATGATTCTAAAAAAAGCGGAAGTATAACTAGGAGTCATATTCGTATATCAAAAAATGAAATATTATCTACATACTATGTAGATAATCCAGAATTAATTGTTATTTCTAAAGATAACTATTTATATAATTATGATATATTAGACAATATAAAGCAAAATGGAATAGTTTTATTAAATACTAATCTTTTTGAACAAGAATTAGTTAAGACTTTACCAAATCGTGTAAAAAAACAACTAGCTGATAAAAATATAACAATATATATTATAAATGCAACAAGTATTGCTACTAATCATGGTTTGAAGAATAAAATAAGTACTTGTTTAGAGATTTGTATATTTAAATTATTAAATATTATAAAAGAAGATTATCAAAATTTTAAAAGAACATAACAATATAAAATTTAAACATAAAGGACAAAAGATTATTGATATAAATAATAGTATTATTGATGATAGTTTAAAATATTTAACCAAAATTACTACCAATCCATCTTGGAAAGTACTTATTCCTGCCTCAGAAAAGAAATTAACTTTTAACGAAACTATTGATAAATTAAAAGGAGATACCTTACCAGTAAGTGCATTTTTAGATAAAAAAAGCGGTATTTTTCCACCCGCTACTTCATGTTTAGAAAAAAGAGCAATTACCAGTAATGTACCTCATTGGATAAAAGAAAATTGTATTGCTTGCAACCAATGTTCATTTGTTTGTCCACATGCTTGTATTCGACCATTTTTAGTTGAAAAAGATATTAATGGTATTGATTCCATAAATACTAAAATAAAAGATAAAATTTTAAAATATACCATTGCTGTATCTTACAAAGATTGTACTGGATGTGGATTATGTGTTAATACTTGTCCTGGAAAAAATAAAAATAAAGCATTAACATTAAAAAAATACGATGAGGAATTATTTCCCCAAAAGAAATTTGATATATTACTTAAACAAAATGTTAACAATGAATACAAACAAGATATAATAAATATTCGAAATAGTCAATTTAATAAACCATTGTTTGAGTTTTCTGGAGCATGTGCCGGATGTGGACAAACAGCATATATAAAGAATTTAACCCAAATGTTTGGTAATAATATGATTATTGCTAATGCAACAGGATGTTCATCAATATATGGAGGATCTATTAATACACCATATAACATCCCCTGGACTAATTCTTTATTTGAAGACAATGCTGAATATGGATTAGGAATTGCTATTGCTAATAAAACTTTAAGAGAAAAAGTTAAAAAGTTAATGACTAGCCATATAGATAAAGTTGATAGTAAGACAGCAACGCTTTTCAATAAATGGTTAAATAATTATGATGATGACAAAATAACCAATGATATTTATAAAAAGATTAATTATAATAAAATTGCTTTCCTAAAACCATTTAAAGACTATATTAAAAACAATTCAGTTTGGATTATTGGTGGAGATGGGTTTGCCTATGATATTGGTTTTTCTGGAATAGATCATGTTCTTTCTAGTAACGAAAATATAAATATACTAATATTAGACACTGAGGTATATTCTAATACTGGTGGACAATCCTCAAAATCTAGCAATATTGGTTCTATTGCATCATTTACTCAAAATGGAAAGACAACATATAAAAAAGATTTAGCTAAAATAGCTTTAGCTTATCCCCATGTTTATGTTGCAACAACTAATATTGGTTATAATAAAAGTCAATATTTAAAAGTATTAACAGAAGCAAAGAATTATAATGGCCCATCAATTATTATTGCCTATTCACCTTGCATAGAACATGGTATTATTGATGGAATGGAAAATTCATTAACTAATGCTCATCTTGCTACCTTATGTGGATATTTTCCAATATTTAGATATAATCCAAATACTAAAGAATTTATTTTAGATAGCAAAGATATAGATTTTACACTTTATGGAAAATTTTTAAAAACACAAAATAGATATGCAAGATTAGCAAATATAGATAAAGCAACAGCCAAAGATTTACTTAATAAAAATCAAAAATGGGCAAAAGAAAGATATAATTACTACTTGTCTTTAGAAAGAAAGGAAAATGATAAAAATGAGTGATAATAGAAAAATTGCAGCTGAAGTGGTAAGGGATGCCTTAGAAGCAAGAACAGTTAAATCAATATTTACACCAAGTGTAAATGTTAATGACATCATGGCATTATTAACACAAGCAAAAACTTCAGCTAACGGATTAAAGAATGATTTTAATGCAATAATGGATAAAGTTACTAAAAATAACTTTGGTGATGCCTCAACAAACAACAATATTAAGAGGTTTAAAGATAGTGTTAATACGATAATTGACAATTTAATGAGTGAATTAGGAGGTGGAGAATAATGAATGTAGATACTACAAGTCTAACTAGTGCAAATGAAGAAATAAAACGAATAGAAATAAAATTAGATGACATTATTAGTAAAGTTGAACAGGCAAAAAATAAATATGATATATACCAAGAAGAATATCAAAAATATATAGCAACAAATCCTACAAGTACTGAAACAATAACAAAAATCAATGTAAATTTTTCAAACATTATACAACTTGCTACTTCAATTAAAAACAAGTCAAATAATTTAGCTATCTTTTTAACAACAGCAACCACCGCCTTAGAAAGTAACGAACAGCTAATACAAAATCAACTAAGTTTAGCAACTTTAACTATGGGCCAAGCATTCACTTTAAGTGATGGAACAAAGTTTTATGCTACACCATCACTTGGTGGAAATACAGGACAATTTGGTGGTAGTTACGTTAAAGCTGGCAACACCGTTTCTATCTCACAATTTTCTGCATATGATAAAAATGGACAATTAATAAAAACATTCACTTTAAATTCCGAAACCTCAGGCAAAACACCAGAAGAAATTTTAAGAGCAAATGGAATTACAACAGATGGCGTAACCTATAGTTATCATTTAGCAACTGTTGGAAGTGATGATTTCGACGAAGAAGGAAAACTAAAAACAGATACATACAACGATATTGTTAATAATTCCAATAGACATTTAGGATTTGTTAAGGATGATAATTTATCAGGAACAACATATAATGAAAACGATATAAAAATTATAAAAAGCATTGGAGTGATACCTAATAATACAGCAACTGATAATAATAAGAACAGCGTTTCAGAAAATACTATAAGCGATACAACTTCTGAATCCGACAGCATCCTTTCTGACGAGGGAGAAAATTCTACTAATACATATAATACAGATTCAGTTAACCCTAACAATACCACAACCGATAATGAATCACAAAATTTACAAGAAGCCAATAATTCAACAGAAATTAATATAACAAATGATGCAACTAAAGACATAAATGATCCACTATGGGCAAATGCTTTCACAAGCAAGGATAACCTCTATGCAAGTACATTCGTACCCGACAACACTTATTCAACTTATGTCACTGGCGATGAAAACGGTCGTCAAATAGAATATCATATAATAGAACTAGAACGCGGTTTATTTGATAACAATACCAGCGAAATAACATTACCACAACATGTTATTTTAGAAAAAAACGGCAATAAATACGGAGTAATGCAAGGAAATGAATTTATTACTGATCAACTTATTGAAGAATACGGCAAAGAATTTTACGATTATGTCCAAAAAATGCTTCATAAATATAATTCTTCAGAGCAAACTTAACTTACATCACCATATCAGTAATAGTTAAAAGATTAAATTCACTCGTTGATAGCTCACTAACAATGAAAATGAGCTAACAGATAGAGAATAAAGCCCTAAAGTTTTATTCTTTTTTTATTACTTTTAAATTAACACTATTATTTTTTCTTTTTTTTTGATAAAATTAAATGGCAGGAGATGATAATAATGTTTAATTTTATTAAAAAAATGTTCGATAATGAATATAAAGAATTACAAAAATTTGAAAATATTGCTAAAGAAATAGAAAGTTTAAGCAAAGAATATGAAAAATTAAGTGATAAACAACTTCAAAGCAAAACAAATGAATTTAAAGAAAGATTAAAAAAAGGAGAAACTTTAGATGACATAATTGTTGAAGCCTTTGCAACAGTAAGGGAGGCATCGTATCGCTGTTTAAAACAAAAACCATTTTACTGTCAATTACTTGGTGGCTTAGCTATCCACTATGGTAATATTGCGGAAATGAAAACAGGAGAAGGTAAAACTTTAACTTGTATTATGCCAGCTTATCTTAATGCTCTTGATGAAAAAGGTGTTCACATTGTTACGGTTAATGAAGCTCTATCAACTCGTGACTATGAGTGGATGAAACCAATATTTGAATTTTTAGGACTTACAGTTGGTCTTAATTTAAGGGAATTAACGCCAAAAGAAAAACAAGAGGCTTATTTGTGTGATATTTTATACACAACTAATAACGAATTAGGATTTGACTATTTACGTGATAATATGGTTGTAAAAAAAGAAAATCGCGTTCAACGACCATTAAACTTTTGTATTATTGATGAAGTTGATTCAATTCTCATCGACGAAGCAAGAACTCCCCTCATTATATCAGGTGGATTTATGCAATCAGCCAATTTATATACATCTAGTGATAATTTTGTCAAAAGTCTTAAAGAAAATGAAGGTTACATTATCGATGAAAAAGTTAAAAGTGTTTCTTTAACTGATGAAGGATCAAAAAAATGTGAAGAAACATTTAAAATTAAAAATTTATATGATGTCAATAATTCTATTTTAGTTCATCATATTAATCAAGCATTAAGAGCTAATTACATCATGAAGAAAGACATTGACTATGTAGTACAAGATGATAAAATAATTATTGTTGACCAATTTACTGGACGTTTAATGCATGGACGTGCCTTTTCCGAAGGTCTTCATCAAGCCATCGAAGCAAAAGAAAGCGTAACTATTCAACAAGAAACAAAGACACTAGCAACTATAACATTTCAAAACTTTTTTAGAATGTATAATAAGTTATCTGGAATGACTGGTACAGCAAAAACAGAAGAAGAAGAATTTATTAATATTTACAATATGTATGTAATTTGCATACCTACTAATAAACCAGTAATTAGAGAAGATGCGACTGATTTATTATATGCCAAAAAATATGGCAAATATAAAGCGATTGTTAGAGAAATTGAAAGAAGACATAAACTAGGACAACCTATTTTAGTTGGTACTATTGCCATTGAGACAAGTGAGTTATTAAGTAAAATGTTGACTAAAAAAAATATCAAACATGAAGTTTTAAATGCTAAAAATCATGCTAGAGAAAATGAGATTATTTCTCACGCTGGAGAAAAAGGTTCTGTAATGATTGCAACTAACATGGCCGGGCGAGGCACCGATATTAAATTAGGCGAAGGCGTTGCTGAGTTAGGTGGATTATGCGTTATTGGAACGGAAAGACATGAGTCAAGACGTATTGATAACCAACTTCGTGGCCGTGCTGGTCGACAAGGTGATCCTGGTTTTACCCAATTCTTTATTTCCTTGGAAGATGAACTACAAGTAAGATTTGGTTCTGAAAGATACAAAGGAATGCTCGAAAATTTAGGATTAAGTGGCGAACAAGCGATAAGAAATAAAATGTTTTCTAAAACTGTTGAAAGTGCCCAAAAAAGAGTTGAAGGTTCAAATTTTGATGCCAGAAAACACGCTTTACAATTTGATGATGTAATGAATGTCCAAAGAGAAATAATATATGGAAGAAGAAATGAAATATTAGATTCAGAATCAATTCATGAAACTACTCTTAATACATTTAGAAATTATATTGAAAATCTTATTAATAGTCACTTAATAGAAAGCCCTACTCTAAGTGAAGAAGACTGCAATGAAATAGTTGAAGCCTCTAATGAAACACTCCTTAAAAAATATCGAATTAACTTATCAGAAATTAACAATAAAAAAAGTGATGAAGTTATAGAATTAATTTACAATAATGTCATTAAAGAATACGAAGAAAAAACATCTATTATGCCAGATGAAATTAAAAATGAATTTGAAAAAGCTTTATCACTACGTATTATTGACAACTACTGGATGGAACATATAAGCACTATGTCACACTTAAAAGAAAGTGTATCCTTAAGAGGATACGCAAATGAAAATCCTTTACAAGCATATTCTTATGAAGGTTATCAATTGTTTGAAACAATGATTGATAAAATAAATAAAGAAATATCAATTTATTTACTTAAATCAGAAATTAAACAAAATATTGAAAGAAAAGAAATAGTTAAGAAAAAACTAACCAACGATTCTAAAGATAGCATACATATTACCAAAAAAAGCAATAAAGTAAAAAGAAACGAACCATGTCCATGTGGCAGTGGTAAGAAGTATAAAGTTTGCTGTGGTAAATAGGTCAAAATAAAGGAATTTGATAGAAATAAACAAAATGGAAATGTGTTAAAAAACGGCAAAATATTTCCATTTTGTTTTCAAAATCGGAAATGAAAAAACATTTTATTTTATGATGATGAAGAGCTAAACGAGAATAACACAAGTGCAAAAATTGCACATATGGGTAATGATGGAAAACAAGTATATAATACAGAAAATAAAGTTAATTCGTACAAGTAATTTATACATTTTTATATTATCATTAACATAGTAAAAATGTTGCTGAAAAAAAATGCCGAATATAAGAAAAGGCTTCAGAGGAGATAATATGGAAAATAAAATAATTGAGAGAAAAATATATTTAAATAAACTTATAAACAGAAAAAACAACGGATTAATAAAAATTGTTACAATAATAAGAAGATGTGGTAAATCATTTTTATTAGATTCGATTTTTACTGAATATTTAAGTATCTTTAATAAAAATCAAATAGATACATAAAATGAATTCATTACTTATGGCGGATTGCCTCCAATTATGTCTAAAAAAGTGATGAACAAAAAGCTCTATTTTAAAAAGAATTATTTGCCCAAACTTATATTCACAATATTGTTGAAAGATATTTTATTCCAAGAACTGATATATTGAATGTAATAATTAATCTGTTAGCTTTTGCTGTTGGAGCATTTACTAATCTCCCAAAAATATATGATATATTTAAAATTAATTTTCATTATAATTTGTGGTCTGCAATAAAACAGAAAGGAATGTTTGAAAAATGGAAAAAGTAATTGAAATTGAAAACCTAACAAAATGCTATGGCAAATTTAAGGCGATATACGACTTATCTATATATGTGGAAAAAGGCAAAATATTTGGACTTCTTGGTCCAAATGGAAGTGGGAAGTCAACTACTATTAATTGTATCTTATCTTTACTAAATTTTGAAAAAGGTAGTATAAAAATATTTGGCAAAGAAATGCAACCAAATTGTTATGATATAAAATCTAAGATAGGTGTTGTCTTTCAAGACGTTGCAGTTTTTGATGAATTAACTGTATATGAAAATATTAATTATTTTTGTGGATTATACATAAAAAATAAAAAGAAAAGAGAACAATATGTTGAAGATGCAATAGAATTAACTGGACTAAGAGAATTTAAAAAATTCAGACCAAAACAACTATCAGGCGGGCTTCTTAGAAGATTAAATATTGCATGTGGTATTGCTCATAAACCAGAACTTATATTTTTAGATGAACCAACTGTTGCAGTTGATCCACAAAGTAGAAATAATATTTTAGAGGGAATAAAAAAACTAAATAAAAATGGCGCTACTATTGTTTATACAACACATTACATGGAAGAAGTGGAACAATTATGTAATAGAATTGCAATATTAGACAAAGGAAAAGTTATTGCCATTGGAACAAAAGATTATTTAAAAGAATTAACAACTATGGGCGAAAAAATTACAGTAGAAGTAGAAAAACTAAAGAAAAACACTATTTCAGAATTAAAAAATATTGAAAATATAATTGATGTTAAATATGAAGATAATATTTTATTTGTTACATATAAAAAAGGCGAAGATAATCTTGAAAGAATGATATCTTTTTTAAAAGAAAATAATGTTAAATATACAAAGATATTCTCTGAACTACCTACTCTAAATGATGTATTTTTAGAATTGACAGGAAAACAATTAAGAGATTAAGGAGGATATTATGTTTAAACACCTATTTATAAATAAAATGAAAATTCTTTTGAAAAATAAAACAATGCTCTTTTGGTCATTAATATTTCCTTTTATATTAGGAACATTCTTTCAACTTGCATTAGGTAATGTCGATGAATCTTTTGAAATGAAAGTTATACCTATTGCTATTGTTGATAATCAATATTATCAAGAAGATAAAATTTTAAAAGAAGTAATTTCTGGTTTATCAAAAGAAAATGAAAATCAATTGTTTGATACAGTATATGTTTCTGAAAGTGAAGCACAAAAATTATTAGATGATGAAAAAATTGATGGATATATATTATTAAATGAAGATAATAGTCCACAAATGATGGTAAAAACAAATGGGATAAATCAAACTATTATAAAAAGTGTATTAGATGAATATTATCAAATGTCTAGTGCAACAACACAAATGATAACTTATAATCCAGAAATTTTATATAACGGTATATTAGAAACAATATATGAAGAAAAAAGTTATATAATAGATGATTCAAAGGAAAATATTGATTTTAGTATAAATTATTTTTTTACCCTCATTGCTATGACTTGTTTATATGGAAGTTTAATCGGTCTTGAAGTTATTAAAGACTGTGAGGCAAATCTAAGTAAAAAAGGAGCAAGAATGTGTATGTCTCCAGTAAATAAATTTAAAATAATTTTAGCTGGATTACTAGCTGGATATATTATTCAACTTGTCTCACTTACTTTATTATTCTTATATCTAATTTTTGTATTTAATATAAATTTAGGAAATCAAATATTACCAACAGTCGGACTAGCAATGATAGGTTGTTTAGCAGGTACATCATTAGGAACATTCGTTGGAGTTGCAAATAGAAAATCAGAAGGATTTAAAATAGGAATATTAATTTCTATAACAATGACTTGTTGTTTCTTATCAGGAATGATGGGAGTTATTAATATAAAAGTATTCTTTGACGAAACATTTCCATTACTTGCCAAAATAAATCCAATAAATATTATTACAGATGGTTTATATTCTATATTTGCCTATGATACTTTAGATGTCTATTATAATTGTTTAATAAGAATATCAATTTTTTCACTAATATTAATTATATTATCCTTCGTATTTATAAGGAGGAAAAAATATGATAGTATTTAAGAATTATTTTAATATAGTTAAAAGACATTTAGGTATTATAATATTATTTTCGATGATTTCTATTGGTATATCTATTATAAATACAAGTTATACAAACACAGAAAGCTACGAAAGCGAAATGCCAAAAATATCAATAATAAATTATGATGATTCTGCTTTAACAAATAATTTTATAAATTATATTACCAAAAAATCAAAAATAGTAGAAGTTGAAGATAACGAAAAAGCAATTCAAGATGCTTTATATTTAAATAAAGTAGATGCTATTTTAATAATACCAGTTAATTTTGGAATAGATCTATTAAATAAAAACGAACCAAATTTAAAAATTAAAAAATCTACTCAAAATATATCTGAATATACAGAACTTTTAGTTAATAGATATTTTAAAATTGCCGAGAATTATTCAAATATTGGTATGACAGAAAGGGAAATAATTAACAAAATAGAAAAAGATATACAAAATGAAATTGAAGTAAAAGTTTTAAATGAAAATCAGTCTGATATAGAAAAATTAGCACTATATTATAGTTTTGAAAATTATGCATTCTTATCTATATTTATTTTTATAATTGGAACTATAATGTGTATTTTTAATAATGAAAATATAAGAAAAAGAAATAATATAAGTATGCTAAACCCAAAAAGTTTTTCTAATCAATTATTTTTAGGACATATGACTTTAACATTAAGTATCTGGATAATATATATTTTAATAAGTATTATTTTATATAAAGATATAATGTTTACAATAAATGGACTGCTTTTGATAATTAATTCACTATGCTTTGCAATAAGCTCTACATGTTTAGCATATATGATAGGTTGTTTAATAAAAAATGAAAATGTAATTTCTGGAGTACAAAATGTTATTTCATTAGGACTTAGTTTTATTTCCGGTTGTTTTGTACCAATAGAATTATTAGATCCAAATATAGTTAGTTTTGCAAAAATATTTTCTTCGTATTGGTTTATACAAGGAAATTATGATATAGTAAAATTATCAACATTCAACTTCAAAACTATTCAACCAATTATTCAAAATTTCGGAATCATATTAATATTTGGAATTGTTTATTTCTCTATTGGAAAAATAATAGTTTCCAAAAAATATTAATCTTAAAATTAAAAAATAATAAAAATGAGTTATAATAGTTGAAGAGACAATTTAGGAGGATAACAATGAATAAAAATTGGTATAATTTAAGTATCGAAACAATATTTAAACAAATTAATAGTAAAATAACTGGATTAACACAAAATGAAGCAAATAAAAGAATTATAAAATACGGTAAAAATCAATTACCAAGAAAAAAGACGGATACCTTTTATAAAATATTTTTAAAGCAAATGATCGAACCTATGGTTATATTGTTGATTGTTGCCATGATATTTTCTTTTATAATAAAAGAAAATATCGATGGATTTGCCATTATGATTATTATTCTGATAGATTTAATATTGGGAACTTTTCAAGAATGGAAAGCTGGTAAAACAGCAGAGGCCTTAGCAAATCTTATAAAAGAAAAGACCAATGTAATACGTGATGGAAAAGAAATTCAAATAGATGCAAACAAACTCGTAGTTGGAGACATTGTCGTATTAGATTCAGGTGATAAAATTAGTGCTGATTTGAGAATTATAGAATGTAATAATTTACAAATTGATGAATCTATATTAACTGGTGAAAGTACTAGTGTTTATAAAAATAATGAACAATTATCGAAGAATGTAATGTTAACAGAAAGAAAAAATATGCTTTTTGCAGGTACTAATGTATTAACTGGACGAGCAAAAGCGATTGTAGTTGAAACTGGAATAAATACAGAAGTAGGCAAAATTGCTCAAAAAGTAGCAATTACTAAAGATACGAAATCTCCACTGGCAATTCGAATGAATAAGTTCTCAAAACAAATTAGTATACTTGTTATAGTAGCAGCTATTATTATATCAGTTATACTATTAATAAAAGAAACATCACCAAATGAAATATTCTTGTCAGTAATTGCATTGTCTGTTTCAGCGATGCCAGAAGGATTGGCACTTGCTCTTACAATGGCATTAACTATTGCATCCAATAGAATGAGTAAAAAAAATGTTGTTGTAAAAAAGTTAAATTCAGTTGAAGCACTTGGTAGTTGTACAGTCATTGCTAGTGATAAAACAGGAACACTAACAGTTAATGAACAAACAGCAAAAAAAATTATATTACCAGATGAAAGTACATATTATATTGAAGGAACTGGCTATAATGACATTGGTAAAATAATAAGTGAATATAATTTAGAAAATGCTTATTATATTAGTAAAATGGGCGTATTAAATAATGAAGCTAAATTAGAGAAAATAAACAATAAATTTGAAAAATTTGGTGATTCTATAGATATTGCATTTTTAGTTTTAGGAAAAAAATTAAAAGTAGATATAAGTAACACTAAAATATTAGATATGATTCCATATGAATCAGAAAATAAATATTCCGCAGTTTTTTTTGAAGAAAATAATAACCATTATTGTACAGTTAAAGGATCTTTAGAAATTGTTTTATCGTACTGTAATAATATAAAAATTGGAAATAAATATTTTCCCTTAAATAAAGAAAAAATAGAAAAACAAAACGAATTATTAGCAAAAGAAGGTTACAGAGTAATTGCTTTAGCGGAAAAAAATATTCCTAAAAAAGATAAACCATATGATAAAAACGATATTAAAGATTTACATTTTATCGGTCTTGTTGCCTTTATTGATCCAGTTAGAAAAGAAGTAAAAAACTCTATAAAAGAATGTGGCTCTGCTGGAATTAAAGTATTAATGATTACGGGAGATCATCCACTAACAGCCTACTCAATTGCCAAAGAATTAAACATTGCCTCTTCTTACGATGAAGTAACAACAGGTATAGAAGTAGAAGAACATTATAATAAAACACAAGAAGATTTTGATAAATTTGTAAAAACTAAAAAAGTATTTACAAGAGTAACTCCACTTAATAAATTAGAAATTGTAGAATCATTAAAAAGACAAGGAGAATTTGTTGCCGTTACAGGTGATGGAGTTAATGATGCCCCAGCAATTAAAGCTGCCAATATTGGTGTTGCAATGGGAAGCGGAACCGATGTTGCAAAAGATACCTCTAACTTAATAATTCTTGATGATAATTTTAAATCAATAGTAGCAGGAGTTAAAGAAGGCAGAAATGCATATTCCAATATTCGTAAAGTAAGTTATATGTTACTTTCGTGTGGCGTAGCTGAAGTATTATTCTTTATACTATCAATAATATGTAATTTACCAATGCCATTAGTTGCAATACAATTATTATGGTTAAATATTGTAACAGACGGACTTCAAGATTTTGCACTATCTTTTGAAAAAGCTGAAGATAGAATAATGAATGAAAAACCAATCAATCCTAAAGAATCAATTTTTAATAAAGTTTTACTAAAAGAAGTAATAACTGCTGGTTTAACTATTGGATTAATTGTATTTGCTGTTTGGCTTTACTTAATTAAAATAAACAATATGGATGTTAAACTAGCAAGAGGATATATTATGATATTAATGGTATTTATGCAAAATATGCATGTTTTGAATTGTCGAAGTGAGAAAAAATCCATATTTAAAACATCTTTAAAAACCAATCCATTTATAATATTCACCATTGTTAGTGCTATTATATTACAAATTATAATGGCAGAAGTTCCTACATTAAGTAAATTTTTACAAATATCACCAGTTCCTATACTACATATGATAATCTTACTTGCATTATCAACAATAATTATATTGGTTATGGAAATATTTAAAAAAATAAACAATAAAGATAAAAAACTATAACATATAAATTTGACAAAAACCATGTTTTATTGTAGAATATACAACCAAGAAAGGAAGTTTTATACAATGAGAGAAAGCAGTATTTATGATTTAACAGAAAGTATAGAAAAAGATATACTTACAAATCAAAATAATGATGGCATAAATATAATGATAAATGAATATCAATCTGAAATATGTGCCTTCATTAACTTAAGTGATGAATATATCAATCACATAATAAGTATTATAATTGCTGATAGAGACGCTAAACAAACACAAATTGCTGAACACATTAACAACATTCAGATTTTTAGAGCTACAATTGACATAGACAATAAAATTATCCATTCTACTATTAAGCAAAGCGAACTAGTTAGCAAACTAGGAGAAATCAAAAAAAGTATTAAAAAAGTTAAACAGTTTAGCAGAGAAATCAGCAAACCTAAAACAAGAAAAAAAATAAAATAAAAAAGATATTAATTATCTTTTTTATTTCACATAAATTAAAGGAGGCAGAATATATGAAAAGTTTACCACTAAACTATGATAAAATAACTAACAGTATTCGTAACATTATTAATAATAAAGCTAAAAAAACAGTTAATAATCCAAAAGGAAGTATCATTATTAACGATAATAAACAAAATAATAAAAGTATAACTATTACTGTAAAACACAATAATACTGATATTAAATTTGAATTAACTAATAAAGAAACATCTTGTTGGTTAATATATAAGAATCGAAAAATAACTATAGATAAAATAAATCAAACTATAATTCTCTTCTTTAATAAAAATGCTTTTTTAGCCATTCATTACAAAATCAATAATATAATAGAGCAAATATATATAAATGGCAAATTAACATGTACATTTTCATATTCTAAAAAAGGGATTGTCGTAACACCACAAAATACATCTATTAATAATGATATTCATTTACAGGCTCGAAATACAATTATAAATGCTACTATTCCTCTATTAGACTCATCTAAAAGATGTGCTGAAACCATTAATAATTGGAATAAAAAGAAAGCTGGCAATAGATCTACAAGTAAAGATCCAAAAGTTTATACAAAACAAACAACATAAAATATAAAAGTTTTTATGTTGTTTGTTATTTTAATACCTTTTACACTTTTAAAACTTTTTTACTGTTTTAATATTTAATTTACAACTCTTTTTATTTTTGTTATACTAAAACAAATAAGGAGGAATCGCTATGGACATAAATACCCTACTAAAAAATTATCAAGAACTAGATATAAAACTTAAAAATATATGGAGGTCTCTTTGACGTAACTAATATTGAAAAAAATATTAAATCACTACAAACTATTAGTAACAGTCAAGAGTTTTGGCAAAATAATGAAGAAGCCAATAAAATTATTAATAAATTAAACAGTTTAACAAAAGTATATAACAATATAATCAATATTAAAGATACTATATCTAATAACATAGAAACATTGTTTTTACTAAAAACGGAATTTGATAATGAATTATTTAATCTTATAGAAGATGAATACGAAATAGTAAAAAAACAATTAGATAAATTTATTCTTAATACTTTACTAAATCATGAATTTGATAAACTTAACTGCCTTTTAGAAATACATCCTGGAGCTGGAGGAACAGAAGCTTGTGACTGGGCTTTAATGTTATATCGTATGTATAGTAAATATTTAAATAAAAAAGATATAACATACGAAGAATTAGAATATCAATCTGGAGATGAAACAGGCATTAAAAGTCTTAGTATACTTGTTAAGGGAGAATACGCATATGGATATTTAAAAGGCGAAACAGGTATTCATCGTTTAGTTAGAATATCACCATTTGATTCTAATTCACGACGACACACATCCTTTGCTTCAGTTGAAGTTTCACCATATTTTGAAGATGATATTAATATAACAATTAATGAAAAAGATTTGAAAATTGATGTTTTTCGATCTTCGGGATGTGGAGGACAAGGAGTAAATACTACAGATAGTGCTGTACGTATTACTCACATGCCAACCAATACAGTTGTTACTTGTCAAAATGAACGTAGTCAAATACAAAATAAAAATAAAGCTTTAGAGGTTTTAAAGAGTAAACTGTATAATTTAGAAATACAAGCAAAAACTAAAGAAAAAGAAGAAAAGCTTAAAAATCAAAATAAAATTGATTTTGGTTTTCAAAAAAGAAGTTATATACTTCATCCTTACTCATTAATAAAAGACCATGATACTGGTTATGAGACATCTAATACTACTAAAGTTTTAGATGGTAATATTGATGAATTTATTGAAAGTTACATTAAGAAAGAAGGGAAAATATGATATTTTTTCATAAAAAGAAAGATTTTAATGAACTGCTTAATGAAATAAATAAGAAAAATTTATTCCAAAGATACTGTACCTTAATATTCTCTTGCTTTATTACTGCCCTAGCCTTCAATGTATTTTTTCTTAAATATAAAATTGTTTGTTTTGGAGTAAGTGGATTATCTATTATCATGAACGAATTTGGAATTAACCCCTCATTATTTATATTTATCGTATCCGTTATTCTCTTAATTATAAGTTACTTTGCTCTTGGATGGGAAAAAACCAAAAACTCAATTATTGGATCTTTACTCTTCCCTATTTTTGTTACGATAACTGAACCAATTTCTAAACTAATTGACTTAGGAAACACTGAATTAATAGTTGTAGCTATATTTGGGGCAATTATATCAGGAATAGGATATGGTCTAATATATAAAAATGGTTTTACAACTGGTGGGACTGATATTATTAATCAAATATTAAATAAATATTTTAAAATATCTATTGGCAATGCAATTCTTTTAGTTGATGGGTTAGTAGTACTTTCAGCAAAACTAGTTTTTTCCTGGGAAATTGTCATGTATGGATACATAGTTTTATATATTATTAGTACTCTCAGTGACAAAGTAATACTAGGTATATCACAAAGTAAAGCATTCTATATTGTTACGGAAAAAGAAGCAGAGGTTAAAAAATTTTTACTATCATTAATTGATGGTGGTGTCACTATAATTAATGCTAAAGGTGGTTATAGCAATCACAAACAACAACTATTTTTATGTGTTATACCAACCAAAAAATACTTTATAGTAAAAGAAGGATTACAAGCTATAGACAAAAATATTTTCTTTTTAGTAACAGATTCTTACGAAGTAAGTAAAAGGAAAGGAGAACTAGATGGCTCTTAAAATAAAAGAAATAATTGATAAAGCTAGTACTCATTTTACGAAAAGATTCTGCTTTTTTGTTATAAGTCTTTTTATATCTGCCATTGGTTTTAATCTCTTAGACAAACCAAATAACATAGTAACTGGCGGAACATCAGGACTCTCTATCATTGTTAATCATCTATTTAATATAGAACCATCTACATTCATTATAGTTGCATCCATTTTATTCATAATACTAGGCTTCATATTTCTTGGATTTAATAAAACCATTAAATCCATTGTCGGGGCACTATTATTTCCAATATTTATAAAAGCAACATCAGATATTTCTACCTATATTACTTTAAATAATATTAGTTTATTTCTTATTTCAATATATAGTGGTGTTATATCTGGTATTACAACTGGTATTATTATTAAACAAAATTTTTCTAGTGGAGCCACCCAAATAATTTATCAAATTATCAATAAATACTTTAAAATTTCTCTAGGTAATGCAATATTTATAGCAAATATTTTAGTTATATCAATTAGTTGCATTATATTTGGATTATCTACTTCCCTTTACGGTGTAATATCCCTATATATATCAAGTTTAATAACTGATAAAATAATACTAGGAATATCAGATAATAAAACATTCCTTATTATTACAAGCAAAGATAAAGAAATTAAAGAAATTATTACTAAACAATTAAAACATAATTTAACAATAATAGATACAATAAACACACATCCAA
>JAUNSN010000021.1:0-14501 GCA_030539175.1 bacterium
CATATACATCAACAAATGGAATGAACGCATCAACAACAGGAAACATAACAGGAGTATATGATATGTCTGGGGGGAATAATGAATATGTAATGGGAGTATATAGTAATAGTAGTGGAACAACAATAAGTTATGGAAGTGGTGGTTCCAGTTTTAGCCCAACATTATCATGTACAGCAAATACGTATGTGAATTGTTATCTGGCCCCTTCGTCATATACCGACTATTCAAAGCGTATCTTAGGCGACGCGACGGCCGAGACACGTGCGTGGTATGGCGACAGCGCGAACTTCGTCTATTCGTCCACTCCATGGTTCCAGCGGGGTGGCGCCGCGAGTCATGGTGCCAATGCGGGCGCGTTCTACTTCTACTCCTACACTGGCATTGCGTACTATGACTACGGCTCGCGGGCGTCGGCCTTTGTGGCACCATCGTAATTTTGAAATTAACTAAATTTCATAATATTATGGAATTTAGTTTTTTATATATATAAAAAATATTTAAAAAGTTAAAATATTTTGTGTAAAATTTCAACTTTTATGATATACTTATTTTAAGAGAATAGGAGGAGTATTGTATGAGAGGTAATTTAAAGGCAAGTGCAGTATTAAACTTTATATTTGCTGGATTTTGTTTTTTATTTTCAGGGTTGTTATATGTTTTTCTTAGTGGTAGTTTTTTTGAAAGAAGTCCAAGTTGGCTTGTATTATCTATGATATTTTTAGTTACGACTGGTTTTTTATATTTACATTATAGTAAGCTTAGTGTAGAACAGTTGATATTAAAAAGAAAAATAATATTATATTTAGGGTTTATATCTTTATTATTTAATTTTGTTACTAGTATTATATTATTTATTACTTATGGAATGATTAATACAGAAGCAAATGAAGTAGGTAATAATACTAAGAGAAAAAAGATTGATCCAGAAGTTAGAAAGATGGATATAATGTTGAAGTTAGGGGTATTTATGGTTGGAATTGCTGGTGTTATGTTAGCAACAACTGACTTTGTAGTAATACCTAGTTATGTAAAATCTTTATTAATAGTATTAATGTCATGTGTATTTTTATGGTTATCTTGGTTTAGTGAAACTAAACTTAAATTAGAAGATACTTCGTTAATGTATTATGTTCTTGGGATTGCGTTTATGATATTTACAGTATTATCATTTGGTTATTTTGAAACTTTTGGTACTTGGTTTAGTATATATGGAGGTGGTAAGTGGTTATTTATAACTTTGTTAGTAGGATTTACTTCTTTTCTTGCTTATTTTAGTTATACAAAGTATAAAAAAACTTGGTTTTTATATGTGTTTTTTACTGGGGTTATTTGTACAACTTATTGTTTATTAAAGTTTTTTAATATAGATTTAAGTTTAATATATTTTATAATAGTTTCTGCTATTACTTTAATTAATATTTGGGATTTTAATAAAACTAAAGAATTAATATGTTTATCAAATTTTGCTAAAGGTTTAACTGTTGTTATACCATTTATTGTAATATTTACTTTTTCTAGTATGGATATATATTTTGTAATAGTTAGTTTAAATATATTTATGATATTTAATTTATTGTATATTAGTTTTTCAAAAAACAGTTTAGAAGTTAGTGTATTTGCTCCTTTGTTAGTAGTTTTACTTATCTTATTTACACTTTTATCGTCGTCTCTTTCTTCTAGTACGGTAGTAGTATTGTTAGCAGTTATTTATACATGTTTGTATATTATGTTTATAGTAACTAAATTTATTTATAAAAATAAAGTATTTTCTGCTTTCTTTCAAGTTATTGTTAATATAGCATATTTAATGGTCTTTTTTGCAAGCTTTATTGTTGATAATTATAATTATATGATTGGATATAATTGGTATTTTTTACCACTTGTTGTATCTTTATTGATGTTAGTTGTTAATTTTATTAGTCTATTTAATAAGAAGAATGGTATATTAAAGTTTGAATATTACTGTCAACCAATGAAAATGATTTTCTTAATGCTAGCTACTGTATGTTTCATCAGTTGTAATGTTGTTTGTAATAGTTTAGGTATGTGGTTAATTAGTTTGTTTTATTTGGTTATGCTTTTCTGTTATATTGTTACAACTGATGAAAAGTTAAAATTTTTATACTTAATTTATTTTAATATTACATTAGTTATAAGTCTATTAGCTGAGTTGTCATTAATTGGTTTTTCAACTTTTACTTTGACTTTTAATACTTTTGTCAACTATACTTTACCTTTGTTGCTTATTATTGTGTTTTCTTTTGTTTCTTTTCTAATATCTAAATTAAGCAAAATAAGTAATTGTTCAAAAACTGGTGTATTTAGTATGATAATACTTAATTTGTCTATATTCTTGTGTTTGTTAACACAATATAGTAAGAATTTAACAATTATTGGTTTAAACAAGCCTGTTTCTTGTCTTGTTGTAATTGCTTTAATGTCTTTGTTAATGTATTTTAATCGTAAAGATAAAAAAATATTTTTAATACCAGCTATTGCATTAATATTGCCTATTATGTCTTTAGTTTCTTCTTCTATAGTTAATTTTTATGTCGTAGATGTTATTTATAATTGTTTATGGTTTTACTTGTTATGGTTATTTGCAACGCAATTATTAAAGAAAAGTGGTACTAAAAATGCTATAACAACGATATTTTCTTCACTTATTATTTTAAGTATTATATTTAATACTAGTATAGTAGTTGGTTTATATGTTGGAATAGTGGGATTAATTTTAGTATTGATTGGTTTTATAAAGAAGGATTATAAGGGATTATATGTAGTAGGTATTGTTACTACTATAATTAATATTATTATTGAATTTGGTGGTTTCTTAAGTGAATTACCAATATTAGTGTATTTACTTCTTGCTGGATTAGTACTTATAGGTTCAGTAACTTATAAAGAAATTAATAAAAAATATATGACTGAAAAAATTACTTGTAGTAAATGTGGTGCGACGATGAATAATCAAAATAAATATTGTGGTGAATGTGGTAAATTGCTTATTACAAATAAGAAGACATCTTTTGTATTATATATTCTTGGTGGTTTAATATTAGTCTTGTTAGCAGTATTTTTAGGGTATGTTTTAGCAAGTAGTAATGATAAAGTTTATAATAATGATTATGACTATTATGATTATGATTGTTATTATGGCAAGTGTTATTATGATTGATTAAAATTTAATGTAAAGTAAAAAAGAATTATTTATATTCTTTTTTTCTTTATTTTGTTATGATATAATTTAAGAGAGTCACAAGTTCTCAAAGGTGAAAGTTGAGGTGTTTTTTTATGACAAAGTATATCTTTGTAACAGGTGGGGTAGTTTCAGGTTTAGGAAAGGGCATAACTGCTTCTTCGTTAGCGTTATTGTTAAAATCTCGTGGTTATAAAGTATTTATGCAAAAATTTGATCCTTATATTAATGTTGATCCTGGGACAATGTCACCATTTCAACATGGTGAGGTATTTGTTACGGCAGATGGAAGTGAAACTGACTTAGATTTAGGTCATTATGAACGTTTTATTGATGAAGAATTAAACTATTCTTCTAATGTTACTACTGGTAAAATTTATTCTAGTGTAATTGAAAAGGAAAGACGTGGTGACTTTTTGGGTGGAACTGTGCAGATAGTTCCACATATTACTAATGAAATAAAAAATAAAATAATCGAGGCTTCAACCACCTCTGGTGCGTCTATTGTTATTACGGAAATAGGTGGAACTATAGGGGATATTGAGTCTTTAGCATTTATTGAGGCCTTAAGGCAAATGAGAAATGAATTAGGAAAAGAAAATACTTTGTTTGTACATACAACATTGGTACCATATATATATGGTTCTTTGGAATTAAAATCTAAACCTACTCAGCATAGTGTTATGGAATTGCGAGGGCTGGGGGTTCAACCAGATATTATTGTAACGAGAAATCCATTTGAATTGGGAGATGAATTAAAGAAAAAAATATCTTTGTATTGTAGTGTTGATGTAGAAAATATTATTGAAGCAATAGATGTGGAGAATATATATCAAATTCCCATTAACTTTTTCAATCAAAAGATGGATGAGGTTGTCTTAAAGCAATTTAATTTGGATTTAAAAAAGATAAACTTAAAAGAATGGAAGAAGTTAGTTGATACAGTTGATAATTTAAAGAAGAAAGTAGAAATTGCTTTAGTTGGAAAATATGTAGAATTACATGATGCATATATATCTGTTGCTGAGGCACTTCGACATGCTGGTTATAAGTATAATACTGATGTTTCTATTAACTGGGTTGATTCTGAAAAGTTAGAGGAAAATACTGATTTTAAAAAAATATTTAAAAATAGTAAAGGTATTTTAGTACCTGGTGGTTTTGGAAGTAGAGGAATAGAAGGTAAGATTAGGGCCATTAAATACGCTAGAGAAAATGATGTGCCATATTTAGGGATATGTTTAGGTATGCAACTGGCTGTAATAGAATTTGCCAGAAATGTTTGTGGAATTACTGATGCATCTTCAACTGAGTTTGATGAGTTATGTATTAATCCTATTATTGATTTAATGGCTGAGCAAAAGTCTATTATTAACATGGGGGGAACTTTAAGATTAGGTAATTATAGTTGTAAGATAAAAAAAGATAGTTTAGCATATAATACTTATAAGATGGAAGAGATAGTAGAAAGACATCGTCATCGATATGAGCTTAATAATAAATATAGAAATATTTTAGAAGAAAAAGGAATGGTATTTTCTGGAATAAATGAAAAAAGTAATTTAGTAGAAATAATTGAGTTGCCAAATCATAAACATTTTATAGGTTGTCAGTTTCATCCTGAATTTAAAAGTAGACCGACAAGATGTCATCCTTTATTTGATTCGTTTGTTAAACAAAGTATTAATGGTTGAAAATGTCTTGAGTATGGTGTCTTATTCATGTTATAATTGTGTGTGAAGAGGAGGAAAAGAAGTATGAAGTATTGTAGTAAATGTGGAGAAAAAATGAAGGATGATGCTGTATTTTGCCCATCATGTGGAGAAAAGATTGCTTCTTCTAAGGGAAAGACATCAGGTAAAAAAGAAGAACCAACTGGTTTTGAAAAACTTCTGGATACAGAAGATACGACCGCATCTTTTTCAAAAAAAGAGATTGAAAGTGGTATGGTTTTAGCTATTCTTTCTTATATTATAGCTTTAGTTCCGTTTTTAGCTGAGAAAAAAAACAAATTTGTTATATACCATGCAAAACAAGGTATGAATTTGTTTATTATTTATGTCATTTGGGCAATTGTTAATAGTATTTTTCCATTTTTCCCATTAGCATTAATTGGTCTTGCTGTTACGATCTTGAATATTATTGGTTTAATATATGCTTGCCAGGGCAAAGCTAAAGAAGTTCCTATTATTAATAAAATTAAAATTATTAAGTAATAAAATTAAAAGAAATAAACTTCCCATAAAAATGTGAAGTTTATTTCTTTATTTAAAACCATATTTTTTGTTGAATTTGTCAACTTGTCCTTTTCTAGCACCAGTTGATTGTGTACCAGTATAAAAAGGATGGCATTTAGAACAAGTTTCTACATGAATAGTATCTTTAGTAGACTTTGTACTAAAAGTTTCTCCACAAGCACATGTTACTTTAGCATCAACATATTTTACATGAATATTTTTCATTTTCTACTCCTTTCGCCATGATGAACAATTTCATCATAGTAGTGAATTGTGGTATTATTATATCAGTTATTTCTTAAATTATCAATAATTATTTGACTAATTTGTTGGTGAAAACTTGTTAAATGATTAAAATCAAGAAAATCACTAGTACTTTTGGCCATTTTTTGATATATTTCATCAGTATTTATAAAAGTAAATTTATATTTATTACTAATGTTTTTTAAAATATTGTTAGTATAGTTAATATCTTCTTGATATAATTCATTAGTACAATAATAACCTAGTATAAATACTTGTTTATAATTGTATTTATCTATCCTATTAAATAAAATATTCATATCTTGAAGAATATTATCAATATATATGGTTGGATTTTTAACATTATCTAATTGATAATAAAGTTCATTACTACCAATAGAAATAGTTAATATATCAGTTTTATTTAGTATTTGATTAATAGTTAAGTCTTTAATTTTTTTATTATTATTTATAAAGTTAATTATATCGGTTATGTGAAAAGTAGATCTAGCAAAGTCACCATTATAATTATTTAATAAATTATTATTGGTTAAATAATCTTTTAAATAATCATTATAGTTGTATTTATTATTCCAATTAAATATATTTAAGTTATCGCCTATAGTAGTATAATTATAATTAGATTTATTAGTTGTTTTATAAATAAAAAAGGTAACTAATAGTAATAGAATAATTAATAATATTTTTTTCATTATCTCACCTGTTGTTAAATTATATTTATTCTATTTCTATTTTAGCACCTACATTTTTTAATTTGTTTATTATATTATCATATCCTCTTAAAATGTGTTCTATATTGGTTATAGTAGTAGTACCCTCAGCAATTAATCCAGCAATTATTAGAGATGCTCCACCTCTTAAATCTGTAGAATTTACTATATTACCAACTAGTTTGGTCGGACCATTAATAGTTATTTGTTTATTATTATCAATATTAATATGAGAATTTAACTTATTTAATTCTTTAACATTTTGAAAACGATTTTCGTATATTGTTTCTTTAATAGTTGATTTTCCCATTGCTTGTGTTAAATAAGTAGTAAATGGTTGTTGTAAATCTGTTGGAAATCCTGGATATTCTTTAGTAGTTATATTAACGGGTTTGATAAAGTGATTCTTGCTAATTGTGATACTGCTATCGGTTAAAGTCATACTAGTATTACTTTCTTTTAATTTGTTAATTAAAGCAGTATTTACTAACGGGTTAATATTATTTATTTTTAATTTATTACCAAGCAATGCACCTATTATTAAGTAAGTTCCTGTTTCTATTCTATCTGGTATTGTTTGAATAGTTGTACTTTTTAAGTATGATGATCCATTAATAATTATATTGTCTTTATTAATAATTATATTAGTACCCATTTTATTTAAAAATTCAATTAAATTATTTATTTCTGGTTCTTTGGCAGGATTGTTAATTATTGTTGTTGTTTTAGTTTTGGCAGTTGTTAATAAAATGTTTATTGTTGCACCAACACTAGGTTTAGCTAAAGTAATGGTATTGCTAATTATATTATTAGTTTTTAAATGATAATTATTATTTTCGATAGATACATCTATATTTAATTTTTTAAAACTATTTAAGTGAATATCAATTGGTCTTTTTCCAATTGGACAGCCACCTGGATATGAAATACTTGCTTCTTTAAATTTGCTTAGTAATGCCCCCATAAAGTAGTATGATGCTCTTAATTTGTTTGCTAAATTATCAGGTATTTCTTTGTTTTGAATATTTTTATTATCTATGATAATAGTATTGTTTTGATAAGTGATTTCAGAGCCTAGATATTGTAATATTGCAATTGTTGCTTCGACATCTTTTATATTGGGAACATTAGTAATTGTAACTGGTTCATCTGCTAATATTGTTGCTGGTAGTAAGGCAACGATAGAGTTTTTAGCACCACTTATATTTATTTCTCCGCTTAATGTATGGTTTCCTTCAATTGTGATTTTTTTCACTCATATTCTCCTTTTAATAATTTTATTTTTTGGATAACAACTTCTTTGATCGCCTTTTCTCCAGCAGAAATTATAGTGCGTGGATCATAAATATTTGGGTTATTATTAATGTATTTCTTTACATCGGTTGACCATGCAATTTGTAATTCAGTATTGAAGTTAATCTTTGTAATTCCTGACTTTATTGCTTTTTTAATATCTTTGTTAGAAATGCCTGTTCCTCCATGTAATACTAGGGGAGTAAAAAAGTTATTTTTTACTCTTTCCATAGTATCAAAATCTAAGTTAGGTATTTCTTTATATAATCCGTGAACACTTCCAAGTGCGGGGGCTAGAGCATCTACAGAAGTTTCTTTTAAATATGTAGTTATATCTTCATAGTTAGTTATGTTAAGAGAATGAATATTTGTATTTATTGCCCCCAATTCACCTTCAACACTTATATTAAATTGATGAGCATAATTACATACTTCATTAGTTAGAGAAATGTTTTTATCAAGTTCCATGTGTGAAGCATCAATCATTACTGATGTAAAACCAGCATCAATACACTCTTTACATATGTTAAAAGATTTTCCATGATCTAAATGAAGAACAACGTTTATAGTTATATGCAAATCTTTTATAAGTCCCTTTATAATTCCAACTACAGTATTAACTCCGCCCATATATTTTATAGCGCTTTCACTTACACCTAAAATAATATCGGTTTGGCATTCGTTACTAGCTTCTAATATATATTTTGCCCATTCCATATTATTAATATTAAATTGTGGTATGGCATATCCTTTAATTTTTGCCTTGTTAAGTAAGGCTATACTATTAATTAACATAATAAATCACCACTATAATATTAATGTAAAATGTTTTTATTGTCAATTTATATTGTGTAAATAATTATAAATAAATAATTTTGTTGTGCATATTAGGCAAATTTGTGGTAAAATAGTCTTAGTTAGTAAGGAGGCCAATATGAAATATCGTTATTTTATTTTACTATTTGTTATATTTTTAATACCTACTGGGGTATCAGCAGATGGTTTTGGTGTAAATTTATCATGTGAAGACTCAGTTGCATCAGGTGAGACAATAACTTGTAGCATTACAAAAGCACCTTTTGCCGAAGAATTGTCTGGTTTTTCAGCAAATGTTACGTTAGACGAATCATTTGCCATAGATACTTCTAGTTGTGTTGCTGGTGAAAACCTTACTTGTGGTATTGAAAACAATGTTATTACAATAACTGGTATATTAACTGATAATATTGCAACGTTTCGTGTAACTGCTGGTTCGGTGGTTGGAAACGATAAAGTTATTGGGTTAACTTCTATTACTTCTACTCGTGCTGGTGAACTAGTGAATGCGGCCGATGTAAACGAATTAGTAAATGTTACTAGTTCATCGCTTAGTAATGATGCGACGTTAGCAAGTTTATCTTTATCTACTGTCAATGGTGATCCTATTAATTTTAAAATTGCATCGTTTAGTGGTTTAGAAATGAATTGGCAAGCAATTGGTGTAGATGTTTGTACTGTTAAGGTACATGCTACTCCAAATCATGCTAATGCGACATTTTTAGATGATTTTACTACTGGTAAAGAGTTTAATGTGGTAACTGGTGAAAATAATATTTACGTAAAAGTAAAGAGTGAAGATGGAAATATTACTAATACGTATACAATTAATGTAGTTGTTACTAATTCATCTTGTGCTGGTAGTACTCCAGTAGTGGATGAGCCAGTTGTCGATAATCCAGTTGAACCTGTTGAACCAACACCAGAAGATGTGATTGATAATACTTTTAGTGATGTACAAACTACTGTTAGTGATAATCCACAAACTTCTGATTTCCCAATTATTTTAGTAATAGTATTTGGTTTTGGCGGTCTTGGATGTGGTTTATATTGGTATAGAGAAAAGTATTTAAAGGCTACAGAAGAAAATATATAATAGATAATATAATTAGGATACTTCCCCCTATAATGGTGGCGATGTTTCCTAATTTTTTTGTTAATTTATTTCCTAGTATTAATCCTAAATAAGTAAATAAGAATGAAGTTATTGAGAATATGCTGGATACTTGGAAATGATTATTATTAATTGAATTTATACCAATGCCAGTTGTAAAACTATCTATGCTAACACTTAATCCAAAAATCAAAAAAGCAGTAATACTTGTTAGTAATGGAGAATTTTCTTTTTTAAAACTCTCAATAATCATTTGAATACCTATTAAAAGAAAAATTATAGCAATAAGATAATTCATATTAGTATTAAATAAATTGGTTAAAAAATTACCAAATTCTTTCCCTAATAAGGGCATAATAAAATGATATATTCCAACTATACTAGATAATATAAATTTCTTTCTGTTACTTAAATCTAATGTCCCATAAATTAAGGAAATAGAAAAAGCATCCATACTTAAACTTATTCCAATAATTATTGTAGTAATAATTGTATTCAAAATTGTATCACCAATAAATATTATGCAAATATTTTATTTATTATTTCTATTACAGCAAATTTATATTCTTGTGTCGTACTTTCTTCAGCTTCTAATAAACATAATGGGGGAAATAATACGCACCACCAATTATCTCCTTGTGATTGCCCAATAGATATGACTAGTGATTGATAATACCCTTCGTTGTATACTACTCCTTTATATTCTTTCTTTGGGAAAAAATTATTACCAAATGATAGAGTTACACTTTCTTGATAATCATTTTCTATAAATATTTTTTCTATATCATTTTCAAAATTACTAATATTATCTGTAATAATTTTTTCTGCTTTACTAATGTCTTTTTCATCTTTTAACAAAGTTGATAAATTTTCTTCTATGTATGTTTTAACTTTAAATTTCATGTATTGATCATATGTAGCATTAGTACTAGGTATTACTCGTATTCTAATAGAATCATTAGGTATTGTTATTATTTTATTATCTTTTTGATTTGAATAAAGATATATCGTAGTAACAATTAAAATTAAAATTATTAATATTTTTTTCATAAAATATCACCTCACTAAAGTTATGGGTGATATTTTAAAATATTATTCAAAATTATTAATAAATATAAATCTATCTTTATTTTGCATATCTTTTTTTATAATAATATTAGCACTTGGTAAATAATTATTTGCTATTTTTATAATTGATAATCCTTGTTTACATCCTATTTCAAAGGCAATAAGATATTTATCTTCTAAATGATTATTTATATTTTTAAGAATTTGTTCATAGTAATATAGACCATTATTTTTAGCAAATAAAGCAATATGTGGTTCATTATCTTTAACTATATCCATTATTTGTTCATTATATCCAATGTATGGTGGATTAGATATAATTAAATTATATTTTTTTTTAACATTAGAAAATATATCACTCTTAAAAAAATTTATGCTAGTATTATTTAATTTGGCATTGTTAGTTGCAATTTCTAAAGCATCTGTTGATATGTCTATCGCATCGATAGTGCTATTGGGAAGAAGATGTTTTAAAGTTATTGCTATAGCACCACTTCCAGTTCCAATATCAAGTATTGATATATTATCAAGAAAATTATTTTTAATATATTTTAAGGTATAATAAATCAACTCTTCTGTTTCAAATCTTGGTATTAAGACATCTTTATTAACATTAATTTTATAACCATAAAAACTAACATTACCAATTATATATTGAAGTGGCTTACCTAATATTAGCTCTTGAATTCCTTTATTAAATGTTTGTTTTAAATCTTTTTCGTTATTTTCAACTAAATATTGATAATATTGTTTAGCAAGTAAAGGATTAATATTATAATTTTCTAACTTTTTAATGGCAGTATCTAATATTTTATCCATTATTTTCTAATTCTTTTATTTGATTAGCATTTATTAATTCAAGAATAATAGTTTCTAAATTACCTGCCATTATTTTGTCTAAGTTCATTGATGTAAAGCCAATTCTATGATCAGTAACTCTATTTTGAGGATAATTATATGTTCTTATTTTTTCGCTTCTATCTCCTGTTCCAATTTTTATTCTTCTAGCATTATCGTTTTCTTCTTCTTGCTTTTGTCGCGCTACTTCCCATATTTTAGTTTTTAATGTTTTCATCGCTGCTTCTTTATTCTTTATTTGGCTACGTTCGTTTTGACATGTAACTACTATACCAGTTGGTAAGTGTGTTAATCTTACTGCACTATCAGTAGTATTAACTCCTTGACCACCAGGACCACTACTACGAAAGATATCAACTTTTATATCTTCTTCTCTAATATCAACATCAATATCTTCAGCTTCTGGCATAACTAAAACTGTTGCTGTTGAAGTATGGACTCTTCCTTGAGATTCAGTTGCTGGTACTCTCTGTACTCGGTGAGCTCCACTTTCATATTTTAGCTTAGAATAAACATTATCTCCCTTAATTATAAATTCAATGTTAGTAAATCCACCTGAGGTTCCTTCTATGCTATTTAATATCTCTATTTTCCAATTTTGAGTACTAGCATAATGGTTATACATATCAAATAAATCACCAGCAAAGATATTGGCTTCATCACCACCAGCCGCTCCTTTTATTTCCATAATAACATTTTTTTCATCATTAGGATCTTTTGGCAATAGTTGGACTTCTAAATTATGTTCTAAGTTATCTTTTTCTAAGTTTAATCTTGTTAACTCTTCTTTTGCAAATTCACCTAGCTCTTTATCTTTAGCTAACTCTTTAGCATCTTCTATATCTTTTAATACTTGTTTATAAGCAAGATACAAATTAACTGTTTCTTTTAATGAATTTTGTTCTTTAGAAAGACTGGTTAACTGTTTAATGTTAGATATAACTTCTGGTTTACTTAATTCTTTAGTTAAATCATTATATTTATTTAACATAGTTTCCAATCTATTTATCATATAGTATCATTCCTTTCGTTTTTAATATTATAGCATGTATATTTTTATAAGTAAATTGTATTAATTATACTTTAATTTGATAATTAGGTGATAATGTTAAATTATTTACAATTCATAGACTTTTCATTAGAAATTTAGTATAATGATGTTTCAAGAAAGGATTTGATATTGTGAATAGAGGTAAAATACTATTGTATAATTATTACTTACAACAATTAATATTTTGTAAAAAAATTAAAATAATTATTAATGACTTAATTTGTTTAATTAATAAGTTTCCAATTCAAATGATTAAAGGTTATTTATGAAAAATAATTTAATTAGAAAAGAGATACTTAAAAATGAGCAATTTTTAAGTAAGTATGCTACATTAGATAAACAAGCGATTAGGTTGTTAGAGATAAAACAAGATATTAGAAATAATTACAGTAGGGATGCTGATAGAATAGTTTATTCTTTATCATATTTACGTTATAGTGATAAGACTCAAGTTTTTAGTAATGTAGATAATGATCATATTAGTAAGAGAATGATACATGTCCAATTTGTTAGTCGTATTGCTAGAACTATAGGTCGAGCCTTATCTTTAAATGAAGATTTAATTGAAGCTATAGCTTTAGGCCATGATATAGGTCATGTTCCTTTTGGACATTTAGGAGAATCTATTTTAAATGAAATAAGTAATGATAATAAAGAGGGAAATTTTTGTCATAATGTTCAAAGTGTTAGAGCGTTAATGTATGTAGAAAATGGTGGTAAAGGGTGCAACTTGACAGTTCAAACTTTAGATGGAATACTTTGTCATAATGGGGAAAAAATAGAAAAAAAATATTGTTGTATTAATAAGACTAGTAGTGAATTTTTAAAAGATTATAATAATTGCTATCATACTAATTCAAGAAATTTATTACCAATGACTTTAGAGGGATGTGTAGTTAGAATAAGTGATGTTATAGGTTATTTAGGTAGAGATTTAGAGGATGCTTTAAGATTAGGTATAATTACTAAAGATATAATACCAGATAATATTGTTAATAAGCTATCTTGTACTAATAGAGATATTGTTAATAATATTATTTTAGATATTATTAACAATAGTTATAATAAAAATTATATTGCTTTATCTAATGATATGTATGATGTTTTAAATGAACTAAAAGATTTTAACTATAAACATATTTATTATAAGGCTAATAATAAAAATAGAATAAAAGAGATAAAAAATATGTTTATTACTGTGTTTAACTATAATTTAAAATGTTTAAATAACAATATTAAAAATACTAATATTTTTGAATTTTTAAATGAAATGAATGATGACTATAGAAATAATAATACTAATGCTAGAATAGTTATAGATTATATTGCTGGTATGACAGATGGCTATTTTATAAAAGAATATGAAAATATAATAAATATTAATGGCAATTAAATTAATCTTTGTAGAATGAATGTTAGAGTAAATAAGTTTACTTTGTATGTTCTGTGGTTGTTATGTTCATTAATCAGTACAAGTTTGTAAATATTTTGTAAAAAAATGCAAATAGCATTTTTTTTCTAGTTTTTATATCATCTATATGATACAATTTTTGTGTAAGGCAGTGGTAAAATGAATAATAATGATACAAATTTTAATAATTTGGGTAATGTAGGGAGTCAACCAGTAAATAACGCAAATGGAATGGCAAATCCAGCACCAGGAGTAAATCCAGGTATGGTGAATCCCGAAGCCAACGTCGGAAGTCAACCAATAAATAATGTAAGTGGAATGGCAAATCTGACACCAGGAGTAAATCCAGGTATGGTGAATCCCGAATCCAACGTTGGAAGTCAACCAGTAAATACTGTAAATGGAATGGCAAATCCAGCACCAGAAGTAAATCCAGGTATGGTGAATCCCGAATCCAACGTTGGAAGTCAACCAGTAAAT
>JAUNSN010000021.1:14601-21812 GCA_030539175.1 bacterium
ACTGTAAATGGAATGACAAATTCAGCACAGGGAGTTAACACTTCAGCAAGTAATGTAGAAAATCAAACAGTATTTCCTCCAGTTAACGATATCAGCAATATGATGGGAACCAATCAGACGGAGGGTTCTCCTCCTTTAACACAGGCACAATTGGGTAGTGATGTAAATGTTGTTCCTAAAAGAAAATCAAAGAGTAAAAAAATCTTTTTGTCAACAGTAATAGTAATTATTTTATTGGTGGCAGGTTATATATCTTGGAATTTATTTGTTACATTTACTCCTTTACAGCTTTTTACTAAGGCAATTGATACTTTACAGGGGACTATAAATGAATTTTATAGTTATGGTAGTGTATCTGGTAATGTAAATATTAACTTTGATAGTGATGCGAATGAAAACTATAATTTATTTGCTACATATGCTAGTGATTTTAAAGATAAGATATTAACTTCTAGTTTTGATTTTAAATATGAAAATACTGATGTAATTAAAGGAAATGTTTATTATTTAGATAATAAATTGTATGTCGAAGCTAAAGAGCTTTATTCACAAGTTCCTTATTTTGAAAGTGATGCTGACTTTAGTGTTACTATTGATAATTATGTTGCTAATTATAAAGTCCTTTGTCAAGAATATTTAGAAGCTTTTAAGGCCTCTATGAGAGATGATATGATTAGTTATAAAAAAAGCAATGATTTAGATGTGTATACTTTTGTTATTGATGATAGTAATTATCTGGAGTTTTGGACTTCTGTGTTTAATTATTTAAAATCTGATCAAAAGTTTATTGATGCTTATCAAAGTATTTTTGTGGATGATAATGCAATAGATTTTCTTGATGGTTGTATTGATGATTTGTCTTTTGATAAAAAGAAAATGACTATTTCTCTTTATTTAAAATCGAGAAGTTTATCTCAAATAAGTATTACAAGTAATATGAATGAATACGATATTATGGAACTTAATTTAACAGACATTAAAGGTAGTAATTTTAATTATACTATTAAATACGGTGATGATTATGTTTTTAATGGTTCTTTTGCTAGAAATGATAATACTGATGTTTTTAAATTAGCTTTTAAAATTGATTATAATGGTTCTGTTGAGCTGGAAATTGTAAATAATTATAATGTTGAGGTTGTTGCCCCTAAAATAGAAAATGCTATTAATTATGAAAATATTTCTGATGAAGATAAGCAAATTATTTATCAAAGGGCACAAGAACTAATCTTGGATTTGTAAAACTATATAGTATTTTCATATTTTGATGATGAGTCACTTTCATAAAATATAATTTGTTAATTTAGAGTATCATCTTTATAATATCTGGTTCAAGAAAAAGACTTTATAATACATTTTTGTATCATAAAGTCTTTATTCTTGTTCTAATTCGTCATCATTAATGATAGTTAAATCTCCTAGATCATCGTCATCATCATCATATGTCTCATCATCTTCAGTACTATTAAAGCTATCTTCGTCTTCTTCGTTATCTTCTATTTCTATTTCTTCGTCATTTTCTAATTCTTCGATGTCTTCATCTTCATCATCGTAAATATCATCAATTTTTACTTTAACAGTATGATTGCTTTTCAAATCCCAATTACCATCTGGTAAAAGTATAAATTCTTTGGAGTTAGTAAGTGAGTGAAAAAACTCTGTTATATATTGTTCATATTCTTTTTCGCTTAGTTCTAGCAAACGACATATTTCAGTAAATAATTTTGCTGTAGTTTGTGGTTTTTTCTTTTCTTCAAGGATTGCTTTAGCAATCTGTGTGTAAGACATTTGTTCTAATTCTTCATAAGTTAATTTTTTTAAATTCATATATTTCCCTCCTACATTTCTTCTCGTGGTATAATACCAATTAAATCTAAGGCATTATTTATAACTATTTTTATTGCTTGTAATAATACTATTCTTTCATTTGTATATTCTATATTATCAGTAATAATTAATTCTTCGTGATAGTATGTATGAAATAAATTAGCTAGTTCATAAACATAAGTGGCAATAAGATGTGGTGTTTTTTTTGTACCAGCATTAATAACTGTGTTAGGAAATTCATATAACTTTTTAATAATACTGTGAATATATGGACTATTTAATGTATTGAAAGTAGTTATATGAATATTATTCTTATTAACCTTTCTTAATATGGATGTTATTCTTGCATTAGCATATTCAATATAAAAAATTGGATTATCATTTGATTGTTTTAATGCTAGATCCATATCAAAGTCCATCATACTATCAATACTTCTTGATGAGAAGAAGTATCTTGTTGCATTTACTCCAACTTCATCAACTAAGTCATTTAATGTAATAGTTTTACCAGTTCTTTTACTTAGTTTTATTTCTTTGTTATCTTTAATAATTCTAACCATTTGTAATATTTTAATATCAAGGATATTAGGATTATATCCAAGTATTTCAATGGCTGCTTTTAATCTTTTGATATAACCATGATGATCTGCCCCTAAAACATCAATTAACTCCTCGTAGCCTCTTTTTATTTTATGAATGTGGTAGGCAATATCTGGTAATAAATAGGTATATGTCCCATCACTTTTAATTATAACTCTATCTTGGTCGTCCTGGTACTTAGTTGTTTTTAACCATAAAGCCTCGTCTTTAATGTATATTTCGTTTTTGTTTCTTAGTTGTTTAATAATATCATCAACTAATCCTTGATTATATAAATTCTGTTCGCTGGTCCATATTGAAAAAGTTACTCGGTATCTTTCTAAATCTTCTTTAATTTTCTTTAGTAAAATGTTAAGCCCTTCTTCTTTAAAATATTCTATACTTTCATTTAGTTTACTGTTATTATATTCATTATAAATATTTTTAGCAATTTCTATTATTTCTTTTCCTTTATAACAATCATCATTTAATTCATATGATAAACCACATTGTTCCTTATATCTTTCTTTTATAGATATTCCTAAATTATTCATTTGATTACCAGCATCATTAATATAATATTCACTAGTCGCATCATAACCAATAAAGTTTAATATTCTTGTTAAATTATCTCCGTATGTCGCTCCTCTAGCATGACCTATATGTAGTAGTCCAGTTGGATTAACACTTACAAATTCAATATTGATTTTTTTATTATTACCTATATTAGATTTTCCATAATTCTCTTTTTCTTTTAAAATAGTTAATAAATTATTAAAAAATAACTCTTTCTTAATAATAAAATTAATAAATCCTGGTTTAACAACAAAAACATTGTCAATTATATCAGCTTTTAATTTATTTGCTAATTCTTCTGGATCTATTTTTAATTTTAATGCTATGTTAGTTGAATAATCGCCAAATTCTTTATTTTTGGGAATTTCAATATTAATATCTTCTTTATTTATAGAATTGTCAATGTTTTGTTTTATAATATGTTGTAATTGTTTTTTTATACTCATATATATCCTCGTTTCTATATAAATGTGTGAAAAAAATATTGCTTTCTTTTTTCAATAGTCATTATAACATAAGATATTGAAAAATAAAACTTATATTTTTGTTTTTTTTATTCATACTAATTTTAGATGACAAGAGCAGGTGATTTAATGAAAAAAATAACAAAATTATGTAAAGTTTTATTGGTATTAATTGGGTTATTCTTAGTTGGTAATTTTGTGCTTTATGTTTACTGTTTATTGACACCAAAAATGGAAATAAACCAAGCTCAATCTTATTATTTATATGACAAAGATGATGCTTTGGTGTTTAATGATAATGATAATTGGATCAAATTAGATAATATTTCTAGTTACTTAAAAGATGCGACTTTAGTTACAGAGGATAAATATTTTTATCACCATATTGGGTTTGATTATTTACGTATTATTAAAGCAATGTATAGTAATGTATTAAGTGGTAGTAAAAAAGAAGGAGCATCGACTATTACTCAACAGTATGCTAGAAATTTATATCTTAACTTTGATAAAACATGGAAAAGAAAAATTGAGGAGGCTATACTAGCGTTTGAATTAGAGACTCATTATAGTAAAGATGAAATATTTGAGGGTTATTTAAATACAATAAATTATGGTGGAGTTTTTGGTATAGAAAATGCTTCTTTATATTATTTTAATAAGAGTGCTAGTGATTTAACTTTAGCTGAAGCTTCTATGCTTGCAGGTATTCCTAAATCACCAGCTAATTATTCGCCCTTAGTTAATGAAGAATTGGCCAAAAGTAGACAAAAATTAATTTTAAAATTGTTGTATGATAATGAAAAAATTACTAAGGAAGAATATGAGAGTGCTCGTATAGAAAACTTAGTATATTATGGTGCTAGTGAGGATAAAACGTTAACATCGGTTATGTACTTTCAGGATGCTGTAGTAGAAGAATTAAATAGTATTGATACTATTCCAGCTTCTTTGATTACAACTGGAGGTTTAAAGATTTATACAACTATGGATACAAAAGCTCAGGAATTGTTAGAAAACTCTATTGATACAAATATAGATGATGATAGTGATATACAAGCCTCAGGTATTGTTATGAATCCTACCGATGGAAGTGTTTTAGCTTTGATAGGTGGTGTTGATTATAATAAGAGTCAATTTAATCGAGCAATTAATTCTAAACGGCAAGTTGGTTCAGTTATGAAACCATTTTTATACTATTCGGCATTAGAAAATGGGTTTACTTCTTCCTCTAGTTTTATAAGCGAAAGAACAACATTTACTTTTTCTGGTGATAAAACTTATTCTCCTAAAAATTATAATGATAAATATGCAGATAGTTCAATAAGTATGGCCGCGGCTATTGCATATTCAGATAATATTTATGCAGTTAAAACACATTTATTTTTAGGTGAAGAAGTATTAGTTAATATGGCAAGAAGAGTAGGTATTTCTTCTGACTTACAAGCTATTCCATCTTTAGCTCTTGGTAGTCAAGAACTTAGTTTAATGGATATGGTTAGAGGGTATAGTAGTTTTGCTAATGAAGGGAATAAAGTTAAAAGTCATTTAATACGTAAAGTAGTAGATAGTTCTGGTAATATTTTATATGAATTTAAAGATGAAAGTGAAGATGTTTTAAATAAAAGTATTACTTTTATATTGAATGAATTATTAACTAGTACTTATGATAAATCATTTATTGATTATAATTATCCAACTGTAATTAGTTTATTACCACAAATTACTAATAAGTATGCCATTAAAACTGGTACAACGGATACTGACACTTGGATAATTGGTTATAATAAGGATTTAGTAGTTGGTATTTGGAATGGTTATGATGATAATAGATTAATTAGTGATAAAGATTATAATTATGGCAAAGATATATGGGTTGATACAATGGAAGGATATTTTAATGATAAACAAGCTACTTGGTATGATATTCCCAATAATGTAGTAGGAGTAATGGTTGATGCTATAAGTGGTAAAATAGTAACAGAAGCATCAGATAAAAGTAAAATATTTTATTATATTAAAGGTACAGAACCTTACTATGAAACAGCAGATTTAGATAAAGTATTTAATAATGAAGAATAAAACTTATATAGTTATGAAAATATATTATAAATAAAAGAATAAGTTTTAGCTTATTCTTTTGGTAATTTAATAATAATTTGATATTCTTTTTTCATATCATATTCTTCAAAATTTATTTTATGTCCATTACGTTCTATTTGTTTAAGAAATTCTCTAATAGTATTAACTGATTCTTTTATTTTAGCAAAGTTATCAATCGGAATAAATTCTTGTTCCTTTTTAATTTGTGCTTCTTCAACTGTTGTAAAATCTAAATCAGGAAATAAGTTATTGTTGTCAAATAGTTGTGAATACAAAGGAGTAGATGGTGTTTGTTGATTTATTGGTTGTTGAGATTGAAAGTTAACAGTTTGGTTAGTTGACTGATTAGGCATGTTAGGTTGGGTAAAACTTTGATTATTAATTGGAGCTTGATTATTAAAAGTAGTTTGTGGAGTTCCAAAGTTCATATTAGCACTTTCGTTTTCAATAGATGGTGGTTGTTTTAAGTTTTTAAATAATGAATTATCTTGAATTGTTTGATTTTGTATATTAGATTGTGTATTAGTAGGTTGATTAGTAGATTGTTGAACAGATGGTTGATTGTTATTATCTGTGATAATAGTTTCCGTATCATTAAATACATCTGAATTAGTATTAGTTAAACCAATACTACTAAGTGCATCTTGAATATTAGTATGAGTATTATCATTTAAGTTATTTATATTAACTGTATCATTTTGTGGTGTGAATTGACTCATAAAAGGATTACTATTTGGTTGACTAACAGGTTGATTAACAGGTGCTTGTTGTTGGGAGATATTGTTATTAGGTACTGCAGTAAAGTTTTGATTATTATTCATAGGTATTCCTCCTTGTTTATTTTCTTCAATTGTTTTTTTAATTAACTCATCTGTTTGTTTTACAGTTAAACGATTAGCAATAATATTATTTAATATTTCTATTTGTTTATTAGCATCTGTTAATAACAATAGACTTCTTGCATGTCTTTCTGATATTTGATAATGAGTTAAGGCATTTTGTACTTCTTTAGTTAGTGATAAAAGCTTTAATTTGCTATTTATAACTTCTTCAGGTTTACCTATTTTAGCACTTAATTGATTAGGTGTTAAATGGCTTGTATCAATTAATTTTTGATATGATAGTGCTTCTTCAATAGCATTTAATTCTTTTCTTTGAATATTTTCAACTAAAGCAATCTCGGCACTAGAAGCATCATCTAAATTGGTAATAATAGCGGGTACTTCAGTAAGACCACTTAAACAAGCAGCTTTATATCTTCTTTCTCCAGCTATTATTTCATATTTATTGTCATTGGGAACTCTTCTTAAAATAAGAGGCTGAATAATTCCATATTTCTTAATTGATTGAACTAGTTCATTTAAAGTTGCTTCGTTAAAATCAACACGAGGTTGAAATCGATTAGGTATAATGCTTTGTATATTAATATTTATAACTTCTTTTCCCACTTTTATCCCTCTTTTTCTTTATGTATAGTTCTCTTTATTATAATGATACAACATTGAAAGAAAAATTACAAGATTTTTTTGCTGAAATTTTTCTAATATACTTGTCTGAGAATAAATTATGTGATATGATTAACTCAATAATAAAGACTGTGGATAAGTCATTAGGAGAGTGATAAAGTATGAAGAAAGTTAAGTTAACTGCAAGTGAATACGGGGC
>JAUNSN010000022.1 GCA_030539175.1 bacterium
GTGATAAAATCATTTAATAAATAATCATTAATTCTTTTTCTTAAACCTTGACAAATAATATTATCAACTTGTCCACCATTTACAAATTCATTATTTGTCTCATAACAAACTACATTGTTTTTTTCTTTAGCAAAAGGAATAACGTTTTTACCATCTTTCGCATCAACTATCAAAACATCAATATTTCTTTGATATTTTTTCTTTAATAAATTAATATAATCATAAACTTGTTGATTAGGGTCCCCATAAATACTTTTTGATTTATATGTTCTATTAAGCACTCTTTTGCACTTGACAGTTTTACCATATATCATTTTTTTTCTTAATAGCATTGATCCAATAATGTGATGATGATTCTTTCTATTAAAAGGATGTGATTTGTGAATGGTTTTTCTTTCCTTATTATCACGAAAATAAACTATTTCCCATTTCTCTTCGTCAATATAATCTTTTATCATTCCATATTTAATTATTTGATTATCACTTACTTCTGTATCTTTATCAATGTAATATTGTAAATACAAGTATCCACCATTTTTTACATTTTCTTGTAATTTATCTAGTTTTTGAAAAAAAGTATAATTATTATTTTCTTTTAATTGAATAGTTCTAACAGCAAATACTAAATCATATTTCTTATTATTTTTTATAGAATAAAAATTTTTGTTATAAATATTAACATTGTTATTTGCTTTATATTTTAATCTTTTTTTTAAACCTAGAGAAACAAAATTATCTACCACTCCTCCATCAATTAATACATTATTTTCTTCATAACAATCCATGTTTTTTG
The DNA here is from genome assembly GCA_030539175.1 of bacterium. Taxonomy (GTDB): domain Bacteria; phylum Bacillota_I; class Bacilli_A; order RF39; family UBA660; genus JAUNSN01. The sequence goes on from JAUNSN010000022.1 coordinate 794, forward strand.
TAAACATCAATAATGGAATGACATACAATCCGTCATTACAATTTGGAACTAAAATCTGAAAATCATCTGTTATATTAATTACTTTATTTAATTTGTTTACAAGATTATAATTAGCTTCCCCAAAAACACTTCGTGCTTTTGTAAAATATTTACTTTTATAATTAATCATTGTTTAAAATCCTTTCCTCGTGTGTAATCAAGGAATCTTAAACTTTATTGTGGTTACCGACAATGTAACCTATCTAAAAACTTGTAATTTTTTTGAAAAATCTGGGTTTTTTTTGAAATTTCCTAAAATTAATGATATTTTTTATTATTTCACTATTTGATTTTTTCCTTATTTTATAAGGGGTTAAGACACATTTGATTTTTTCTCCCAAAAAAATGCTACACCCGTAACTGGAATTAATCCAACTACAACCATAAGATTTAATAGAGTTTGAAATGCTAGAGAAAAGGTGATGCCAAAAGATAAGAACTTACCAAATAAATCAGTTTGATTTAGTGCTACTTTTATGCCACGGTAGATAATGGTTAAAAACAATCCAGCTACAATTATTACACCTAAGAACCCAAATTCCTCGCTTATTATTGAAAATATAAAATCAGTTTGGGGTTCTGGTAAATAAAAATGTTTTTGAATTGAATTTCCAAAACCAAAGCCTAATAATCCACCAGGTCCAATTGCATACAACGATTGTATTATTTGAAAACCACTTCCCAATGGATCAGCCCATGGATTTATAAAGGATATAATTCTTTTCATTCGATATGGAGCGGCTAGTATTAATCCAATTACGCCTACTATTCCTACTATTCCAATTTTAGCAAAAAAATTAAACTTTACACCACCGATAAGGAGGAGTACTATTATTGACATTACCATGACTGTTGCTGTACCAAAGTCTGGTTGAAGCATAATAAGGCCAAATAACAACATTAACACGCTTAATATTGGTAATACTCCTTTTTTAGTATTAGTCATTAATTTTTGGTTTTTATTTAAGTATTTGGCAGTAAATATTGTGATGGCAATTTTCGTCGCTTCACTTGGTTGAATACCAAATGAACCTATTCCAAACCAACTTCGCGATCCATTTCTAACCGAACCTATACCTGGGATAGCAACTAAAATAAGGAGGACGATACTGATAATTAGAATTGTTGTCGCATATTTTTTATATATTTGATAATTTATTTTACTTACAATGTACATTATTATTAATCCAATTATAAAAAATAAACCTTGCATTTTTACATATTTATAAGCATCATTGAATTTGTATTCAGACCATATATACGAAGAAGAATATATCATAATAAGACCAAATATTGATATAATAATAACTGCGCTTAAGAGGACATAATCTATTTTTTTCATATCTTCCCCCTATTCTTCTATATTATACTAATAATATAGAAGTTTTAAAACTATAAAATAAAAGACAGTTTATTAAGTCTTTTATTTTATAGTTTACTGATTAACTTTATTTAAGTTTACTAAGTGGGAATAGTATTTATTCTTTTTAAATAAATTACCGATAAATACTAGTTGCGTAAAAATACTTATTCCCATACTTATAATTGTTAATATTGTATAGTCATATTTTACTTTGATTGTTCCTTCTTCATATTTATTTAAATTTATTAATACATATCCATCTTGTGATTTAGAAACTTTTAATGCCTTTTCATCTATAAATGCACTGTATCCTTTATAGTATAAAAGTGGTAATTCTAGCGTTGTAGATGAATAAATATTGTTATCAAAATTAATAATTATTTGGTTGTTTTCTCGGTAAAAGTCATATGTAATATTGTTATTAGCTACGATTGTTTCACCCCTTTGAATAATATCTTTATCTTTAACACCAATTGGGTGATATTTAATATCTATATTAGTAGTATTTAATACTTTAAATATAGATATACTAATTATAAAGAATAAAAAGAGAGTTACCCAAGATAAATTATAGAAACTTTGTTTTTTTATCTTTTCTTTATTGGTTATTTGATAAACTGTGTATATTCCAATAAGTAATAATATTGAAATAGGAATTATATATAATCGCCAAGGAAATATTAATGTTACTAATAGTAAACAGGCTATACTAGTTATTGCTATACTTTTAATAAAATATTTGTTAGTTATTGATCTTTTATTTTTGATAAAACAAATAATTAGTATAATTATAAACGTTATTCCTATTCCTCCAAACAACCAAGAATTATATTTAAATGAAATAAATTTTGTAAAAGGAATTGCTATAACTAGATTCCATAAAGTTATTGTTGTCTCAACGATATTAGAATCATTAGTTGTAATATTGAGTGAATATTTTGTAGTTAGTATTTGTTCTAATAAAGGAACTGTAAAATATGCGGTTAGACAAAAAGTAATAATGATTGATTGAGCTAAATAATATAATTTATTTTTTGTTAATTTCTTATAATTAAAAATAAGAATAATTATAAAGATTATGATTGTTATATAAGCGGAAATGATATGAGATAGTATTAAACCGCTGAGGCCTAATACTAAATAATAATATTTTTTTTCATTATTAAAAATAAGGTAATATAAACCAAGTATTGCTAGTGGTAAAAATACAAAGGATAATATTTCATCTAAAGCAAATTTGATATATGCATCAATCATTCTGTAAGGTATAACTAAATATATAACAGATAATAGTAATGATGCTTTATGATTTTTTGTAATTCCTTTGGTTGCAATATACATTGTTACAAGAGTAAAAAAATTTATTATTATCATAAATATTTTATAGGAGTTTAGCAAATTAATACCAATTACATTTAAAGTAGCTGGTATTAAGAGAAATAATTGTGGAGAAAATATTCCAGCTGCATAACCGTAGTTATTTAGATAATTGGGCATTAATTTTAATAAGGGAAAAAGGGCAAGATTTTCTTTAAGAGCGGATATTCTCGATAGCTGAAAAGTTAAATTGTGGCCACTGGCCATAGAAGAGATAGAAAGAAAAGGCAATGTTGATATTATTGCCACCAATAAAAATATTAAGATTATATATCTGGTATCATCATTTAAATATTTTTTTAGTTTTTTCATATTACATCACTTCCTATAACCAAACACCATATATTAAAGCGAGCATTCCTAAAATAAATCCGACTATCCAAAATAGTTTAACGATATCGTTTTCTGACCAACCTAATTTTTCAAAATGATGGTGTAATGGTGCGATGAGAAATATTTTTTTGTGAAAATATTTAATGGAAATTAATTGAATTATAGAACTTAGTGTTTCAATGAGAAATACTCCCCCAATTACTGCTAAACTTAATTCGTGTGATGTTAAAATAGCTATTGTTGCTAAAGTTGCCCCTAGAGCTAAACTTCCCGTATCGCCCATAAATACTTTAGCGGGGTTAGTATTATATACCAAGAAGCCCATCAAAGATCCAACTAGGACAAAACAAAATATAGCAATATCTTGATAACCTTCTAACCAGCCTGCTCCCCACGATAATAGGCCAAAAGCAATAAAAGCAATAGCTGACAAACCTCCAGCCAATCCATCTAAGCCGTCAGTTAAGTTTACAGCATTAGATGTTCCAACAAGCATAAAGAGAATAAATACTCCATAAAACCATCCCATATTCCATTCTATATTTAAAAATGTTATTTTTAGGATTGAATCTCCACCGGCTCTTAAGAATAAAAAATAAAATACTAAGGCGACAACAAATTGCAGAAATAACTTTTGTAATTCTGTTAGTCCCTTATTTCTTTTAAACTTTACACTTATGTAATCATCTAAAAAACCAATTAGTGCATACCCAAACATAACAAATAAAACAATTAATAAATTGGTTGAATATTCTATTTTATTCATAAAAAGTAAAATTAGAGTTGTTATAAATGTAGGTATTAAAAATATCAAGCCACCCATAGTTGGGGTTCCTTGTTTCTTTTTGTGCGATGATTCGACGTATATACTGATTCTTTGTCCTAACTTTATTTTCTTTAAAATTGGTATCATTATCAAACCAAATAAAGTTGTTATAATAAAACCAATCATTAATGCAAATAAAGACTTTGTTAATGTTAGCATTGTATCACTCCTAAGTGTAATATTCCTTAGTTAAATTATACTATTTAATTACTTGTTTTAAAACTAGATAGACATAATTTTACATATTTGTTTTTAAAGTGTCAATTAATGATAAAACATTGCTAAATATACTAAAAATGAAAACAATATTGTTAAAATGATCCAGCCATTAATTTTTTCTGCTTTACTACTTTTGTGTTTTACTCCAACTGCAATAGCTGCGACTATTCCGCCGATTAATCCACCTATGTGTCCAGCATTGTCTATTCCTGTCATTGTAAAGCCAATGATTAAATTGATAAGTATAATAGGTATAATTTGACTTCTAATTGCATTTCCTAAGAAAGTGCGATAATGATACCCAAAATATAACATTGCCCCTAATAACCCAAATATAGCTCCACTAGCTCCCAAAGTAACTGTATTTGGATTAAAAGAAATAGATAATAAACTTCCGCATATTCCGCTGAAGAGATAAATAAAAAGATATTTTCCTTTACCATAAAAGTTTTCTATTTGTGGTCCAATTATGTAAATAGCATACATGTTAAGCAATAAGTGAACAAATCCACCGTGAACAAATACACTTGTTAATAGTCGATAATATTGCCCTGATTTAACTAATTTGTCTATATTCGCCCCGTATTGCAAAAAGTCAGTTGCACTACTGAAATCACATTTATTCACTATCATGAAGAAATATACTATAATGCAAATTGCCATAATACTATAAGTAATTATTGGTCTTTTTTTAGAAAAAGTTTCTTCTGTTTCTTCGGTTCTTTTCATATTATTTTTACTCAACTCCTCCGTTATTTTTAAAAATAGTTCTATCCCATCTTCTTTGTGGGTAGTTTTATCAACTATATCAGGAAATGCTTTAAGTAAGACAGGGTTACTTAAATCATTGCTCTTTTTTATATATATATTATCATTTTCATCATTAATTTTACTTAAATCAACATTATCTCCTAAAGAAGTATATATATTTAATACTTTCATTTTAAAAGAAAATGTTTTAAACTTAATTGTTTTCTTAATTCTATTTAATTTTAATGTATCTCTAAATAATTGCTCATTATTATGAAGATAATTAGTAACAATTCTTATTATCTTATATTCATCTTTTAAATTTTCTAACCACACTTCTCCATTAGCTCCCTGTACCATAACAGGACTATAGTTTTGGACTGTGATAAAATAATGCACTAACTTAATTACAAATAAATCATTAGTGTCAATTACAATTTCTTTCATTTATTTCATCTCCTAAATAAAAAGGTAATAATATTATACTATTTTTCATATAATAAATAAAGAGGTGTTAGCAATGAATTTTAAAAAAATTATTAAATATGTTATTTGTTTAATTCCTTGGTTTTTAAGTAGTCTACTTTTTTCTGCGGATACTTCATATTATAAAACTCTTAATTTACCTTGGTTTGCCCCTAGTAGTATTGTGTTTCCTATTGCTTGGACTATTCTATATATATTAATTGCATATAGTATTTATCTAACCATTGATAAGGCAGATAGAGAGTATAAAATAATATTAGCAGTTAATTATATATTAAATCAATTATTTACCTTTTCATTCTTTGGCTTAAAAAATATCTTTGTTGGTTTTATAAATACTTTAGCTGTATTCTTAACTAGTTTATTTTTGTACGAAGCAACAAAAAAGATAAATAAAAAAGCTTCATACTTTTTGATTCCTTACTTATTATGGGGGGGATATGCAACTATATTACTATTGACTATTTATTTTTTAAATAGGTAGTTACTTTTGTTTTTTCATGTTTTGAATATCAATAAATTGTTTTGGTGGATCAACAGTAAATACAAGTTTTTCATTAGTAATTGGATGTTTAAACTCTAAGTAATATGCATGAAGCATTTGCCCAAATTCTTTAATAATTGGTTTATTTTTGCTATATAGGGGATCATTAATAATATCGTGATTTATATAGTTTAAGTGAACTCTTATTTGATGAGTTCTTCCAGTTTCTAATTTACATTCTATAAGTGTACTGCTGGGATATCTTTCTAATACTTTAATATGAGTAATAGCTGGCTTACTATTAATATTAGTAACGGCCATTTTTTTTCTATTATTAATATCTCTACCTATTGGAGCATCTATCAAAGCAGTATCTTCAGTAATGACTTTATCGACTAATGCTATATATTTTCTGGTAACTTGTCTATTTTTAATCATATCGGCTAAAATATGATGTACTTTATTGTTTTTGGCAATTATTAACAATCCACTAGTATCTGCATCAATTCGATGCACTATTCCTGGTCTTGCTTCGTTAATATCGCTTAATTTAGTATAATATAAAAGTCCATTAACTAAAGTATCGTCATTATGTCCAATAGCGGGATGAACTACTAAACCACTTTGTTTATTGACAACTATTATATCATCATCTTCATAAATTATGTCTAGTGGAATATTGGTCGCGACTAAATGATTATCTTCCTCTTTGATATTAATGGTTATAATATCATTTTCTTTTAATTGATAACTCTTTTTAACTATTTTATTATTAACTAATATTTGCTTTAAACTAATTAATTTTTCTATTTGGTTTCTAGTTAATTCACTATGTTCTTCTATATATTTGTCAACTCTTTTTGCTTTTTCATCAACGGTTAATTCCATATATATCACCTTTATAAGAATAACATTTAAAAATGTTTTTGTAAACATTTTTTTACAACAATGTAGTGATGGATAGTTGTTACTAATATCGAGGCAATAGTGGCAATAAGTAAGGACCACATACCTAGTTTAAGAGTTGGTAACAAGATAATAAGCAAGGTTTTAATAATAGTACCATATATTGTTCCATTCATGGCACTTTTAGATTTATCAATCGCTTGTAAAACACTTGTTAGTGGAGATTGCAAGTAATATATTAAAAAGAAGATAGATGATATTCTTAAGTATTGAGCTCCGACATTAGTTGAGTACATTAGATTAAGTATTTGTGAGGGAAATAAGAAGAATATTATACTTAAAGGAACACCAACTAATAAAGAAATAAAGCATGCTTGTTTTATTTTTATTTTAGTATAGGAATATTGTTTTTTGGCATAGGAACTACTTACAACTGGTAAAATTACATTGGAGATAGCTAATGTAAAGAATGATGGTAATAATAAAACTGGTAAAACATAACCACTTACTATGGCATATTCTTCGGTAATATAGTTGGATGTGTAACCTAGTTTATTAAAAATAAAAGTAATAATTATAGGCTCTAAAAAATAACCTAATGATCCAACTAGACGAGAAGTAGTTGTTGGTAATCCAATACTAAAAACATCTTTGACGTATTGTTTATCGTGTTTTATGTCTGACAATGATATGTTAATATTCTTTGGCAAATAAAAGAAAGATGTTAAAATAGATGCTAATTCACTAGCTACATTAATAATAACTACGCCAGTAATTGCTATAGTTATACTATTTTTCATTAATGCAGGTATTATTGTAACAGTTAGGGTTAACCTGACTATCTGTTCAATAATAGTTGCGACTGTTGGGGGAATCATTTTTTCTTTGCCAAAGAAATAGCCTCTTATAATACCTGATATACATATAAATGGTAACGTTAAGCCAATAGCTATTAATGGATAATATGTTTCTTTATTTTGCAATAATACCGTAGATAAAGTTGGGGCAATTAAATATAAAATTATTATTAATGCTAAATTTAGAAGGATAACTACTGGTATTATTGACAAGATTATTTTTTTATTATTTTTTATATGTTCACTTACCAATTTAGAGATTGCTGTTTGTAAACCAAGAGAAGATAAAGTGATAAAGAGATTAAAAGTAGGCAATATTAACATATATAATCCTAAACCCGAAGTACCTACTGTTTTCGTCAAGATTATTCTAATTACCATACTAAATATTTTAGTTATAAAACCACCTATCAGCAGTATTATGGTTCCCTTAACTAACTTATTTTTCACCATCTATATCACCTAATAATTATATGAAAAAACAGTTCACAATTGAACTGTTAATTATCAATATTTTCTTTTTCTTGACCCCAAAATGGAACAAACTCTACTCCAGCAATATACTGTCTATGATATTCATATACTTTGTATACTGTGCCTTGACATATATCAACTGTTCCATCATCATATTCTTTAGTTGTTTTTGTTATACAAAACATTGGGTCTTTATTCTGCGTTATTTGATAGAAGTCTATAGCAGTAGTTATTAGTATTGCCAAAACACTAAGAGATATTGTCATACCTATTATTTTCCCTAACATATTTCACCTACTTTCTATATTTTTTTTATACTGAATAAATGCAATATAATATGCTGTTAAACAAGTTAATACTATTAATATTATTGGTAATTCAGCCGTTTGTGGATTTGTTAATTCTGTAAATTTGGCAGTTAATGTTACATTATTGGTAATTGGGGTAGTAAAGTCATAAGCCTCGTCATTTAAATACCAGCCGATAAATTCATAGCCATCTTTTTGGGGTGCGACAGGGATATTTACTGGCGAACCGCTTGATACTTCTGTTGATGATATTTGATTATTATCCTCATCGCTAAAATCTACTGTATATTTTGGTATTTCTTGCCATTTAGCAACTAATGTCATATTAGAAGTAACTGGAGTATTAAAATCATATAAATATTGATTGTAGTACCAACCAAGGAAGATATAACCTCCTCTAGTTGGATTAGTTGGAATTATAATTGTTTCATTTTCTTCTACTGTTTGGTTGGCTATTGTTATATTGGTTTGAGTGTCAAATGTTACTGTATAAGACTGTATACTAGGAGGTATTATTTCCCATCTGGCATTTAAAGTAATATCACTTGTTACAGACATATTAAAGTTGTATAGGTTATTATTGTAATACCAACCAGTAAAAGTATAGCCTTCTTTGGTTGGAATAGTAGGCATTGCAATCAAACCTTGATGGATTATTTCTTGGGAACTAATGTTATTACCACCAAGGGTATTAAACTCTACTGTATGGGTAATATAGTCAACTATTACTTCTGTGTAATGGGCTGTTAAAGTTATATCATTAGTAACTAAAGCACTAAAATCATATAGGTTATTATCTAAGTACCAACCGCTAAAAATATAGCCTTCTTTGGTTGGATTAGCTGGTGTTGATGCTGTAGAGTTATGAACTATTAATTGGGAATTTATATCGTTTCCGCCATTAGAATTAAATGTTACTGTATGTTTGACAATTTCTCTATATCTTGCTGTAAGCGTAAAATTGCTAGTTACTATTGAATTAAAATTGTAAAGTACATCATCTAAATACCAGCCGATAAATGTGTGACCACTTTTAGTTGGTGGATTTGGGACATTGACCTTACCACCAGAATTAATGACTTGTGATTCAATTGATGTTCCACCAGCGGTGTTAAATGAAACTGTATAGTTGGTAGTTACTATTTCTGTGTAGTGGGCAACAAGAGTAATGTCACTAGTTACTTTTGTATTGAAATTGTAAAGATTATCATTTAAATACCAGCCAGTAAAAATATATCCTTCCTTGGTTGGTGCGGGTGGAATAGTTGCTAAAGCCGATGCATTGACTGTTTGTGGTTCGCTTGTTCCAACACCATCCCCAATATCAAAAGTGACAGTATAGGTAGTTGGTTCATTTTGTGTCCAGGTTGCAACTAAAGTAATATCGTTTGTGACTACTTCGTTAAAATCATAGGCTTGATTATTTAAGAACCAGCCAGAAAACGTGTAACCATCTTTTGTCGGTGAGATAGGTTGGATAGTGGCGCTACCAGCATTTACAATTGATGGACCGATAGTTTCGTTACCGCCTGCTGTATCGAAGTTGACGGTATAAGTTGTAATTGGTATTTCTTGCCAATTGGCAATTAATTCTATGTTAGATGTAATTGGTGTTTCATTAAATGAAAACAAGATATCGTTATTATACCAACCAATAAATGTGTAGCCTTCTTTGGTTGGATTAGCTGGTTTAACAGCAACGCTGTTTTTTTCAATATATTGCGGATTTATTGCACTACCACCGTTTGAATTAAATGTTACTGTATAAACTGGTATAACATTCCAATTAGCTGTAAGAATAAAGTTAGAAGTAACTCTACTGTTAAAATCATAATATATTCCATTTTTATACCAACCTGCAAATGTATATCCTGTCTTTACTGGATTGTCTGGTTTAGTTACTTTATTACCATTTTGGATAACTTGCGATGCAACTGTAGTACCACCATTTGTATAAAAACTAACTGTAAATTTTGGTATTTCTATCCATGAAGCAATTAGTTCTATATTAGAGGTAAGTGGTGTATTAAAGTTATATGTATTGCCATTTAACGTCCATCCACTAAATGTGTGACCAACTCGACTAGGATTTACTGGCTCAGTAATACTCGTGCCAGCTTCTACTGTAATGGGCGGATATGTTCCAATACCGCCATTGGTATTAAATGTTGCTGTATAAGTAATTATTTCCTGCCACGTAGCAACAAGTGTTATATCACTAGTAACTATTGTATTAAAATTATATGGTTCGTTATTTAATGTCCATCCAGTTAAGTGGTAAGATTCTTTTGTTATGTTAGTTGGTGGACTAACAACAGAATTTGTATTAACAGTTTCCCTTAAAACTTCTTGATTGTCACTTATAAATATTATTGTATGAGTGGTTGCTACATTTTGCGTATATCTAGCAGTTAAGGTTATGTTAGATGTTATTGGCGTTGAAAAATCAAATATTACAGAATTATAGTACCAACCACTAAATGTGTATCCATCAAGACTTGGATTAACTGGTTGAGTAGCTGTTTTTCCACTTTCTATTAATTGACTATCTATATCACCAGTACCCTCACCAATATCAAAACTAACTGTATATTTTTCTTTTTCCTGCCATACCGCCTTTAAAAGAATATTACTAGTAACTGGTGATGTAAAATCATACTCAATATCATCTTGATAATAATATATCCATTTGACAAAATTGTATCCTTCTTTTGTAGGATTTGTCGGTCTAGTTGCAGTATTACCCTCACTTACTGACTGTGATTCAACTGCACTTCCTCCATCAGAATTAAAAGTAACAACGTATGCTTCTGATATATGTTCGCTCCAAGAAGCACGAAGTATAATATCGGATGTTATTGGTGTGTTAAAGTCAAAGGGATTATCATCGTATAAAAAATTATACCAATAATTAAAGACATGCCCTTCATATACTGGATTATCTGGTGGAGTTATCTTTGTACCACATTCAATAGTATTTGCACTAATAATAGTTACTCTTGGTTGAAGACTGACAAAACTGACTTGACACAAATCTTTTTGCCAACCAGCTGTTAAGGTAATATTAGATGTTATTGGTGTATTAAAGTTAAAAATGCTACCATTTAAATACCATCCTGTAAAGGTATAATTATCTCTTATTGGATCAGGTGGTCTAGTTGCTATATCTCCAGAAGTTATAGTAAGGGGCTCTACTGTACTTCCATAGCTTGAATCAAATGTTACAGTATATTTAATATCCTTTTGCCATTTAGCAATAAGTGTTAAATCATCATGTATAATAGTTGTAAAGTCATATTCTATATCACTCGTTGTATACCATCCCAAGAAGCTATATTCTTCTTTTGTTGGGTCAACTGGTCGAGTCGCCGTATATCCATCATATACTGTTTGCGTATTAACAACCGTTCCCCCGTTAGAATCAAATGTTATTTGATGTCTTAGTGGAGTTGTGCCTGTAACTGTGATATCTGCGGATGCTATGTGGTTATCATCTTTAATTGTGGCAATAACTCGAGCTGTACCAGCAGATTTGGCTGTAACCAAACCATTTTGATTAACTGATAAAATACTAGTATCTGAGCTTTCCCAAGTTACATTTTTATCAGCTGTCATTTGATAAGTATTACCTGCAGTTAAAGTTGTCGATGTTGTATTCAAGGTGGTTCTTGTTGTCGTGTAAGAATAATGATCAATAATTGCATTCCATTCTAAATCGGTAAAAAATTTCTTGACAGACTTTCCACTATAATCTTGTAATTTTTGCATAAAGTATATGTATCTAGCATAATTACTATTAAAAATTTGGTCAGTATTATTTATACTAATTAATGCCTGAGTATATACATCCCATCCATATGCTTGCTTTATCTGATAAAGCGGATATATAATACTGTAAGCTTTACTCCGATCTGTTCCCGAAAAAACACCTTGTTTTAAGTATTTATTATAAAGATACGTATATTTATCTATCCAATTATTTCCATAGTATTTAACGCTAGAAAGATAATCACTTGCTGTAACATTTTCGTTACTATTATATGGTGATAAATACAAATTCACGTTATCATCAAGCACATAATTTATTTTAAACTCTGCCCATGCTTCGGAAAACATATAGCCATTTGCAAAATCAAACTCGTGGCTCATTTCATGAACAAGATTGGAAGCTAAATAATCATCATCACGATATTTAATTGCGTTTAATTCCATATAAAGCCACTTTCTATTATACTGTACTGGATTATAAGCATAGGCTGCAACATATTCTACATCTAAGAAATTAGTTGCTAAATAATCAAAATTAGGATTTTGGTGAGTAGGATATTTACCTACTAATTCTGTAAAGCTTTTATAACTTAACACTAAGTTATTTAAAGCTTTCTTTATCTTTGTACTGGTTATTCCATTATTAGTTATATCTTCTTGATAAGCAATAAGTCTAACTTTACCTGTTGGAATTGATGTATCGCTTTCAATAATAACAACTTTATCAGAATTTGATTGAATACGGATATCATCATAATAAATCGTCCCACTAGCAGGAAATTCATTAAAACCTAAAGTATAGTTAGTTATCAAATTACCTTCATTATCACTTATACCAACTAACTCTACTAAAGTCCAATCGCTTGTGCCTGTTACATATTCGCAACGGGTATAACCTTTATATAAAGCTCCACCAGAACCACTAGTTGATTCTACGTTTTCTGCCTTGATATAAGCAGTAATATAGTAATAAGTATTGGGTAATAAATTTTTAAACGTATATGACGTCTTGGTAGATTTACTAGTTGGGTTTTCTATTTTCAATAATGTTGTATTTGTTCCATCTTGACCTGTTCCCTCGACTATTGATATATTAGATGCATTTGAGGAAGAAATAACAAAGTCACTAAAACTATCGGCTAAATCTAAGGTATAGTCTATAGTTGGTGTACTTGACAGTGCATATGTTTTACTTATTGATGTTTTATTTATAAGAATTAATATTAGTACAAAAGCAATTATACCACATATAACTGATATTCTTTTGAAATCAATTTTTTTTACCATAAAACACTTCCCTACTTTTTTTATTAAGTATATCACATAATTGATAAATTGTGTTAAAATAGTGAAAAAATTTAAAGGACATTTAATTGCCAAATTAACTGTTCTTTTCAAACTAACAAAAAGACTTAAAAAATTTTTAAGTCTTACATCATATTTTCTAAATCATCAATGGCCTTTATTTCTTTGTCTTTCATATTCTTAATCATTTTTTTAACGTTACCATTTCTTATTTGTTCGTACAGTATTGTCGCTCCAATACCTGTTGCTATAAGTGCCATGGTACTTGTAAACTTTCGTTTCAATTAAATCGCCTCCTTAAAAAAGAAAAATATGATTGGCAATAATGCCATTATTATTTTGGCTTATTATTGCTTTTATTATACTCATTTATCAACATTTCTTTTAAAGTAGTTTTTCTAGTTGTAAAACCATCATTCTTTATACTTATGGCAAATGTTTCGGCTTCTCCTAAAACAATTAAACTTTTTTTTGCTCTAGTAACGGCAGTATAAACTAATTTATTGTATAACATATAGTAATATGATTTTTCTATTGGAAGTATCACGGTATTAAACTCACTTCCTTGTGCTTTATGAACACTTATAACATATGCATGTCTTATATTAATTAGATCTTGTGTTTCATATGTGACAAAATTACCATCAAAGTCTATTATTATTGTTTTTTTAGGCTCGAAAAATATATCGCTTATATAACCTATATCACCATTAAAAACATTTTTTTCAACTTCATTAACAAGTTGTAATACTTTGTCACCTACTCTAAATGTTACGTCTTTAAACTTTAACTCTAATTTTTCGTAACTTGGAGGATTAAATTTTTCTTGTAACATTATGTTCAAATTATCTATTCCATTTACACCTCGATAAATAGGTACTAGCACTTGAATATCTTTATCGGTTAATCCTTTTTTTAATGCCGATGTAATAATACTGTTAAGATGATGTTTTATATCATTTTTATTTGATTCAAAAAACAAATAATCACTACTCTTAGAAGTATAACTTTCTGATAAGGCTTTATTTTTTATTTCTGTTGCTAAATCTATTATGTAGGAGTTTTGGGTTTGACGATATATAGATTCTAAATGAGTTACATTGAAAACATTACTCTCTATTAAATCTCTTAATATTTGTCCTTGACTAACACTTGGTAATTGATAATAATCACCTATCATTATTATTTTAGCATCTTTGGGAAGTGCTTTCAATAAGGAAGAAAACAATAAAGTATCAATCATACTAGCTTCATCGATTATATATATTTTTTCTGCAACTTTATTGTACTGGTTAAATGCAAAAGTATTACTTTCTTTATTCCACTTTAAAAACCTATGTATTGTATAAGCTGGAATATAAAGTGATTCAGCCATCTTTTTTGCAGCTCGTCCAGTGGGCGCTAACAGGGCAATTTCATTCGAAAATACATGATAATCATTAATTAGCATGTTAACAATACTCTTAATAATAGTTGTTTTCCCTGTACCTGGTCCGCCTGTTATAATAGAAAAATTATATTTTAAGGAGGAGGCAATTGCCAACTTTTGTTGTTTATCATAAATAATTTTATTTTTTTCTTCTTGTTTAGTAATTTTTTCTTCTATATTTGTATATTTATATTTTTTATTATTACTATATCGTAATAACGTTTTAGTTATAAACTGTTCTGCCTGATAGTATTCATACAAGTAATATTTATCATCGATAATAACTATTTTTTTATATTGTACTAACAATTGTAAATTATATTGTAGTGTTTCTGTAGATATATTACGAATAAACTTAGGTAAATTTTTAATAATTTCTTCTAATGATAAATATGTACTTCCAGTTGAAAATGTAATTACTTTCAAAATATGAATAATTATAGCATTTATTCTAATGTCATCATTTTCCTTTATACCATTATCTAATGCTATTGAATCAACATCGCCAAAGAAGAATTTATTATCATCGATAATACTATAAATATCTCTATCTATTATATCGTTTATATTTTGATATTTTTTGATTAAATAAATAGCTTGTTTAATAGTAAAACCTAACTTAGATATATTTAATATCTTATCATTATTATCTCCATATTCTTTTAAAATATCATATATCATTCGAGCTTTTCTCTCTTTTATAGATGGTATACGTAATAAAATTTGATAATCATCTAATATTTTTTTGATTGTATCTTCTTTATATATATTGACTATTTTTGTAGCTGTAGTTTTAGTTATTGGAAAAATACTACTTGATAAAAATTCAATAATATCACTTGTTTTACTAGGTTGAATATACTCATAACTATTTACTTGATATTGTGTACCGTAAGTTGGATGATCTACTACCTTTCCATAAAAAACATAGTTATTTCTCTCTTTGAGTTCAATAAAAGTTCCCGTAAAAGAGATGCTTTTTTTCCCAAATCCAGCTATTTCTATGTTATTTGTTTCCGTTATTTTCATCCGCCCAACAGTGAATCCGTCACGCGATTCATATATTTTTTTTACTATTGTTCCTTTTATATAGGTAGTCATAAATATCACCAGTTAAATTGTATTATATTTATTTAATAATTACAAGTGTTAAAGAAAAAAAGTAGATATTATCTACTTTAAGCTGCGGTTTGTGTTGCAGACGCATGAACATAACCAGCGTACGTTGCACCAACATAGTTATCATCAACTACCGCACCATCTAACCAAACATAAACTGTATAAGTTGTAGTTGCACTTGCTGCTTCCACTAAGGTATCGCTTCCAATATCAATTGTACCAGCTGCAGTAATATTACCAGTACCATTTGTTATTGTTGCTCCATTTTTCATTACAGCAAAATGTAATGCTGGAGTAGTCGTCCAATCGACAGTTTTATCTGCTGCTGCTGCTAAGGCAGTTGTAGTAAGTTTAAAAGTAACTGTCCCTGCAACACATCCTGTCTTAAGATTTACTTTTATCTCAGTTGATAATCCACCTGAGTAAGTGGCTGATGGCAACAATGATGATGGTGCACCTTCACTTCCTATATTATTACCTTTTGTGTAATAAATATCAAAGCATGAACTAGTACCACTAATTACATTAGTTGGCGATGTCCAAGTAAACCATGCATATGTCGCACCAACTACCACTACTATTAGCATTGCAACACCCAAAATTGTACCTAATAATTTTTTAGAATTTATACCTTCCATTTTCTTACCTCCTCTTATGTTAAGAGTATATCACATGTATAATTATAATTTCAATAAAAAAGTTATTTTTTTTATAAAAAAAAATATGTAAAGGAGATAAAGCTTTTTTTACTAATATATTTTTTGTTTTAATATTACACGATAATATATGGACTTTTAATATTAATTAGCTTATTATTTTCTAATTAAAATTTTTTAAAAAAGTTTCATTTTTTACTTGACAAAAACACCATCTTGCCTTATTATATGTATCACCAATTCAAATTTTATTAGGCGAATTGGTGCTAGTATCACACTAGCCAACCCCTTTTTATTCTTTTTGGGAGGCTGTTCCTTAGGGGGTCAGCCTCTTTTGTTATGTATTTAAAAAAAATAGTTATATTAACTATTCTTTTCATTTAATTATTTAGATTGTGTATTGTAGTTAGAACCACTACTTAATTGAGATTGTCCCATTCTTACTAATCTCTTTGTAATTTCACCACCAACACTTCCGTTAGCACGTGAAGTAGTATCTGGACCTAAGTTTACACCAAATTCGTTTGCTATTTCATATTTCATTCTATCAATGGCTTGCTTTGCACCAGGAACTGTCATTTTAGTTTTGTTACTGTTGTTCATGTTTTTTCACCTCCTACACTAATAGAATGTGATTTTTTTTATTATTCATACATATAAAACCCTGGTAATTTTTTCTAAATTAAATCTTGATATTTATCATCATTTATATTAATAGTAATAATATCATTAATCGCATTGTCAATTAATTCAACATATTTTATTTTACTTTCTTCTTTTATAGCATAATCTAATGAAGGATTAATTACTGGATGTTTAGGTACAAAGACAGTACAACAATCTTCATAAGGTATAATTGACGTCGTATAAGTATCTATCTCTTTAGCTATATCTATTATTTGTATTTTATCTAAGCATGCTACTGGTCTTATAATTGGATAATTAGTTACACTATTAATTACATAAATACTTTGAATAGTTTGACTAGCAACTTGACCAATTGATTCCCCATTAACTATCATTTTACATTTATGTTTTTTGGCTAATTTTTCTGTTATTCGATACATCATTCTCCGCATAATGGTTATCATATAACTATGATCACATTTTTGATATATTTCTTCTTGTATTTTAGTAAAATTGATGATATTTAATTTAATATCACTAGAATAAACTTGTAATTTATTTACTAAAGTTTTAACCTTATTTCTTGCTTCTAAACTAGTATGTGGTAATGCCTCAAAATATAGTGCTTCTAGTGATATTCCCCTTTTTAAAGCAAGATATCCAGCAACTGGTGAATCTATTCCTCCCGATATCATTAACATTGCTTTTCCTTGTACACCAACAGGATATCCACCTAATCCCTTTATTTCTTCGTTATATATATAAGTGTATTTATCTCTTATTTCAATCTTAATTAAATAATCTGGCTGATGAACATCTACTTTAATATTATCTTTAATATTAAAGATAGATGTAGCGACTAACTTGTTAAAGTCCATACTTTTTATAGGGAAGTTTTTGTCACTTCGTTTGGTTTCAACTTTAAATGTTTTAAATTCTTTTTGTAATACTATATTATTAATCTTATCAATAATATCTTCTTTATTAGTATTTACTTTTTCACATATTACTATACTATGAATACCAAAAATTTTTTTAAGTCTTTTCACAGCTTCATCTATATTTTTATTATCAGTTTCTATAAACATTCTAACTCTATTTTTAGTTATTATTACATCTATATCTTTTAATTTATTAATAATATTCTTATACAATGTATTAATAAAAAACATTCTATTATCTTTTTTAGTAGTTAATTCTCCATATTTAATTAATATTATTTTCTTCACTTTTATCACCTCATAATATAACTTAATTTTGTTAAATGCCTAAATCAATTAATATTATTATAGCTAATTACTTTATTAAAGTCAAAATAAAAAGAAATGTTAAAGCCATTTCTTTAGATTCTTATTTTATTACAAAGACTTAAGGATCAAGTGTCACGAATATGGATTGGATGAATTGATGAAGTTCGCATTGTCACAAAAAGTTATTGCACAATTTTTAGTTTTTATGTATAATAGTTACCATATATTAAAAAAAGCGAGTTTTTTTACAAATGTTTTACACTTAGTAAAAAGCAATCACTTTTATCAAAAATCTTTACAGACACAGTTAAGTTAATGGGACCAAAGCCGGCTAAAATTACGATGGTGCCACAAAGGCCGACGCCCGCGAGCCGCCGTCATTGTTCGCACTGCCACTGTGGCTGCTAAAGCGGAACGCGCCCGCACTGGCACCACCACTCGCGCTGCCTCCCCGTAAGAACCATGGAACGGACGAATAGACGAAGTACGCGCGGTCGCTATACCACGCACGTGTCTCGGCCGTCGCGTCGCCTAAGATACGTGCTGAATAATCAGAAGATGTATTGGCTGTATTGTTATAACAATTCACATACGTATTTGCTGTACATGATAATGTTGGACTAAAGTTACTTGCGGAATTATAACTTCCATATGTTATTGTTGTTCCACTACTATATACTCCCATTACATATTCATAAACCCCACCAGACATATCATATACTCCTGTTATGTTTCCTGTGGTTGAGGCATTTTTCCCATTTGTTGATGTATATGCTGCACAACTTGTTGCAGTTGTTGTTGTTCCAACGGCTGACCCACACCCTGTTAGATAATATACAGTTTGACCACTATTATAATAATTATTTAATGCGATATCTGTTGTTCCTAGCCCATATGATGACTGTTTGAGGTATGCTACTGCTCCCC
>JAUNSN010000023.1 GCA_030539175.1 bacterium
TATGCAAAACCAAAACTTTAGTTTTACAATAAATGCAGAAGCAGGTAATTGTCCAATTAATTTAGATAATAGTGGAGCAAATGCTCCAGTATTAGCTGAGGGAATGATACCAGTAAGGTGGGATGGAGCAAAATGGGTAAAAGCCGATGAAACAAATTCAACGCAAACATATCAATGGTATGATTATTCAGGTAAATTATGGGCCAATGCCGTAATGGTATCAACAGCTGGTGGAGGAGTAACAGGATCAAAAACAAGACAACAATATATGGATGCTAATCCTGGAACAACAATATTAGAAGATGACATCTTAGCCTATTATGTGTGGATACCAAGGTATAGATATGAGTTGTTTAATGTGGGAACAGATACAGTGCCAGAACAATTAATAGAAGTAACATTTGAAACAGCGGATACGCTAAAAAGTGACGGGAAGTGTAATGGGAATCATGAAACAGAAACCAATGGTTGCGACTTAACCCATCCAGCATTCACATGGGGAACAGACGCTTCTATTCAAGAATTAGATGGAATATGGGTAGGGAAGTTTGAAACAACGGGTGAAGAAGCTTCGCCAACAGTAAAACCGAATTTATCACCTATGAATGGAATGGTATCTACTTTATATAGTGCAAATAACAGAATGAGTACAGAAACATATCTAACAACAACAGGTGTATCGGAAATAGATGTGCACATGATGAAAAATACTGAGTGGGGAGCAGTAGCATATCTCAAACAGTCAGCATATGGATTAGGAATAACAGATGTTGCACCAAATAATGTTTGTTCTGGGTTTGAGTGTTGTGATGGTGGTTTTATAACAGGATGTGGGTCAGAAATAGGGACAACGACAGCTACAACAACGTGTAATAATGATTATACAACGACAAATGGACAAAAAGCCTCAACTACGGGAAACATCACGGGAGTGTATGATATGGCGGGAGGTGGATCTGATAATGTAATGGGAGTATATAGTAATAGTAGTGGAACAGCAATAAATTATGGACCTTATGATGGGCCAGGTGGCTTTAACCCAACATTATCGTGTACATCCAATACGTATGTGAATTGTTATCTTGCCCCTTCGTCATATAGCGATTATTCAAAGCGTATCTTAGGCGATGCGACGGCTGAGACACGTGCGTGGTATAGCGCCTACGCGGGCGTCGTTAATGGTGGTTATGCGTGGGTTGTTAGGCGGGGGGGCTTTTTTGATGATGGAACTGCAGGTTTTGCATTGTTTGCCTTTTTTACTGGCAATGGTTGGGGTCACTATGAGGATACCTCCCGCGTCTCAGCCTTCGTAATTAAATAAAAAAAAGGTCGTATAATTTATAAATAAAAACATATATAAGAAATATGGTATTTATGTTAGCATGAAAAATATAAAAATCAGTAAAAAGATAAATTGATGTTACTATTCACAGTCATAGGTAATCTATGGCTGTATTTTTGGAATTTTAATTCTATTACATATTTTCTTAAAATAAACGTCTTTTTTCTTCTAAACGTATTGTATAAAGTGATATTTATGTCAAATTATAATAACCATTTATGAAAGAGCCGAAACAAAATGTGATAAACTATTATTAGAATTTTTTCCTTTGTAAGTTTATATTTTTCCATTTAGTTTGATTTAATATTTATTATTGCTTTTCTAAAACTACTATGTTATACTAATGATGTATTAAGATATCGAGTTTGTGGGAGGTTAATATATGCGATTAAATAACAAGGGTCAAACGTTAGTTGAATATATCTTGATAATATCATTAATAACAGTTATTGCTATGGGGTTGGTTAATGTTTTTGGTGGATATTTAAAAGATGCAATAACTAAAGCTGGTTGTTCTATATCTAATAAAGAATATGTTGAGGGTGAAAAGGTAGGCGAAGGTAGTTGCGCAGAAACTAGTAAAATTGATGATTGGTTTAAATAAAAGAAGCTAGATGAAGTTATTTCATTCTAGCTTCTTTTATAATGGACGCATATTTTCAATATCTTTATATGGCTCATCTTTGTCGATTCTATCGGTAAACAAAATTCCGTTTAAGTGATCTATTTCGTGTTGAAAAGTTACAGCTAATTCTTCGCGGGCTCTTATTTTTTTTGGATTTCCAAGTTCATCAAAATATGATATGGTGATTCTTGCATATCTTGGTATAATTCCTTCTACATCCCTGTTAACGCTTAGACATCCTTCTCCGCCATCAACGTATATCTTTTCTTCAGAATGACTAATTATAGTTGGATTAATAACTATGTAATTTTTAAAAACTTTTTCTTGTTCTTCATGGCAAATGACGAAAAATCTTTTGTTTATTCCAACTTGTGGTCCGGCTAATCCCATGCCTGGACGTAAATTATATTTTTCGGCTATTTCCTCTATTTGTGAATTGTGTAAGTATTTTAACATATCATACATCAGTTTTTTTTCTTTTTTGTCTAGTGGAAAAGTAACGATTTCATTTTTATTTCTTAAAATTTTATCTTTTTCATCTAAGATATTTAAGTGTTTAATCATAAAAATCACTTCTTTCACCAGTATTTTATCAAAAAAACTAAAAAAAGGGAAGTGTTTCCCTTAAAAATGTTATTTAAACGACTGCACGACAACCAATTATGATTACCAATAGAATAAATAATACTAATATTATAGCTGCTCCATATCCGTAACCGCCGCCATATCCATAATTTGGATAACCATATCCCGTACCATAACCGCAACCACATCCACTATTAGTGCCGTTGTATCCACCATAATAATACATAGTTTTCTCCCTCCTTTGTTTTCTAATATAGTTTACTCAACTGTTTAACTTTTGTTATTGTTTTTACCTAAAATATTTAAAAGTAGTTGATTTATTACTGTTTTTATGTATAATTAAAGTAGGAAGTGATTAAATTGACAGTATTAGTAACTGGTGGTGCTGGTTATATTGGTAGCCATATGGTATTAGAATTAATCCGTAAAGATTATGATGTTGTTATAATCGATAGTTTAGAAAAGGGACATGAAGAGTCTATTAAAAAGAGTAAGTTGTATGTTGGTAATTTGCGTGATGGAAAGCTTTTGGATAAGGTTTTTACCGAAAATAAGATAGATGGTGTAATTCATTTTGCGGCTTATTCTTTGGTTGGTGAGAGTGTGAAAAATCCATCTATTTACTATGAAAATAATATAGAATCAACAAGAGTATTGTTAGATGCGATGATTAGGCATGATTGTTTTAAAATAGTATTTTCATCAAGTGCGGCTGTATATGGTTCACCGACTACTGATTTAATAGGGGAGGATGAACTTACGAATCCGACTAATACATATGGGGAAACGAAGTTAGTGATGGAAAAAATGATGAAAAGATATGAAATTGCCTATGGATTAAAATATGTTGCTTTAAGATATTTTAATGCGGCTGGGGCTGATTTGTCTGGTGAAATAGGTGAGGTTCATAATCCAGAGTCTCATTTAATACCACTTGTTTTGGATGTTGCACTTGGTAAAAGGGAAAAGATAAACATTTTTGGTGGTGATTATGAGACTAAAGATGGTACATGTATAAGAGATTATATTCATGTAACAGATTTGTGTTCAGCTCATTTGTTAGCATTGCAATACTTAAATAATCATAGAGAAAGTAATGTCTTTAATTTAGGTAATGGTGTTGGTTATTCAGTGTTAGAGGTTGTTGATATGGTGGAGAGGGTAACTAATATACCTATTGAAAGGGAAATAGTCGAAAAAAGAGATGGTGATCCACCTGTGTTAGTTGCTAGTTCCCAAAAAGCAAAAGAAATATTAGGATGGTGTCCTAAGTATAATGAATTAGAAAAAATAATTGAAACTGCTTGGAGTTTTAAAAAGAATTATCCTAATGGTTATAAAGAAAAATAGTATTAATTAAAACACTATTTTTTTTTTAAAGTTTTTATAGGAATTATCTTATTGGTGTTTTTATCATCTTTATGAAGATTTGGTCTTTGATTTCGCATCATACTGGTTGGTAGGTAAGTTACGTTGGTGTTATGTGTTGCCATTATTTCTTCTAATATTGTTTTAGCTTTGATTATTTGTTGTTGATATTCATTTATGTGGGTTGTTATTTCATTTAGTCTAGCTTTATTGCAAAACAATTCATTTGCTTGTTCTATTTTTTTACTGTTATCATTTGTATTAGTAATTATTGGGGCAATGATACAAGCACCAGTTATTGGTATATATAGAAACAGTAGTTTAATTAAATCAACGTTTTTTCCTGCTATAGTCATAGCTGTACCAAAAAGTATAGTACATATTAACACTAGCAAAGAATTGACAAGACCTTTTTTTATTCTTTCTTTTTTTTTCTTTTTATAGTTGCGGCATTGTATGTAATAATTATCGATTTCTTTTTCCACCATATTTTTTATTGTTGTTAATTCAAGTATATTATAATTTGTTTTATTAATAAATGTGGTTATTTCTTCGATTAATTGTTTATAGTTTTTTTCATTTTTCATTGTAGTTTTCTCCTTGGTTTATTATTCTACTATAAAATGACGTTTTTTGCAAATTTGTCTTGACATCTGTTTTATTTTGATATAGAATTTTTGTTAGTCGGCTAATAAAATGGTGGTGATTAATATGTTGACTAATGATATTGCAGAATTATCTAGGGAATTACAGCATTTATATTTTTTGAATATTCATAAAAAGTTAAAAAAGCTTGGTTTATATCCAGGACAACAAATTATTATTAATTTAGTTGCTGATAATCCTGGTATTAGTCAAAGCAAACTTGTTAGTTTGACTAATAGAAAAGCATCTACTATAACTAAGACATTATTTAGATTAGAGAATAATGGTTATATAGAAAGACATTTAAAAGATAATAACATAAAGAATAATTATGTGTATTTAACAACTAAGGGAATGAAAGCATATAATGAGTTTAAAAGCATAATTAATAATTATAATGAATTAATTATGAAGGTACTTACAAATGAGGAACAAGAACAACTATTAAGTATTATTATTAAATTAAAAGGAGAGATGATTAATGAAAGAGATATTTAAAACTTTAAAAAAATCAACATTGCCAATTATTTTTATAATTGTATTGCTATTTTTTGAAGCAATGTGTGATTTAAAATTACCTGATTATACTTCAAAGATAGTTAATATTGGTATTCAACAAAATGGTATTGAGTCTACTTTGCCTGATACGATTAGTCAAAGTTTAATGGATAAATTAACAATGTTTTTAACTGAAGAAGATAGGCAATTAGTGTTAGATAATTATAGTGTTTTGAATAAAGATGAATTAAGTGAAGAAGATAAAATTAATCATGAAAAAAACTATCCTATTTTGGCAACTGAGAATGTTTATACATTGAATAAAGTAGATAATTCAATAAAAATACAGTTGACCGAGATGTTAAAAAAACCGCTTCTTACTGTTTATGTATTATCTAATGAAGAAATGGTTAACAAAATGACAACTGAAGAAATGAGACTTCCAGAGGAAATGAGTATTTTTGATGTTTTAACTATGATGAGTAGTGTACAGATAAATGAAATAATGACCAAAATTGATGAAAGCATTGATGTTTCTTTTCAAGATTCTATGATTATTCAAAGTATTTATGATGAATATCAATATATTGGTTTAGATATTAAAGGGATGCAGTTAAATTATTTAATTATTAGTGGTATAAAAATGTTAGCGTTTGTATTGTTAGGAGTAATTATTACTATTGTTGTAGCGTTTCTTTCTTCGATTGTAGCTTCTTCTTTTAGTCGTGATGTTAGAAGTAAGGTAATGAATAAAATTATGTATTTTTCAACCAAAGAATATAAAGAAATATCTCCTGCTTCACTTATTACTAGGTCTACTAATGATATACAACAAATACAATTGTTCTTAACTTTGTTATTTAGAATAGTTATTTATGCTCCAATTCTTGGTATTGGTGCTTTCTTGAAGATATCATCATCTTCTATGTCTTGGGTTATTGGTCTTGCGGTTGGCAGTATAATCTTACTTATTGTTGTTTTGTTTTCTATTGCATTGCCAAAAATACAAATAGTGCAAAGATTAATTGATAGATTAAATTTAGTTTCTCGAGAAATTATATCTGGTGTTTTAACTATTAGGGCTTTTTCTAATGAGAAACAAGAAGAAAAGAAATTTGATAAAGCCAATACTGATTTAATGAAAGTGAACTTATTTGTTAATAAAATTATGGTTGTTATGATGCCATTTATGATGTTTATAATGAACGGTGTATCGGTTTTAATTATTTGGGTTGGTGCTGGTAAAGTTGATAATTCATTGATGCAGGTTGGAGATTTAATGGCCTTTATTCAATATACAATGCAAATTATTATATCGTTTTTAATGATTTCTATGATGTCTATTATGATGCCTAGAGCATTAGTATCTTTTAAAAGAATATCTGAAGTTTTAAATAAAAACTCTTCGGTAAAGGATCCCGTAACGGAGTCTAAATTCTTGTCTTCTAAAAAAGGGGAAGTTGAATTTGTTGATGTTTATTTTAGATATCCTGATGCGGAAGAAGATGTTTTACATGATGTATCATTTAAAGCGATTGCTGGTACGACTACGGCAATTATTGGTTCGACTGGATGTGGGAAATCAACTTTAATTAATTTAATTCCTCGTTTCTTTGATGTAACTGGTGGGAAGATATTAGTTGATGGTGTTAATGTAAAAGATATAAAACAAACAACGTTAAGAAAAAAAATAGGATATGTACCTCAAAAGGGGAGTCTATTTTCGGGAACAATAAAGTCTAATTTGAAAATTGGTAATAATAGGTTGACTGAACAAGAATTAGAAGAAATTGTCGAAGTAGCTCAAGCTAGTGATTTTATTAATGATAAAAAAAATAAATTTGATACTGAGATATCACAAGGAGGGACTAATGTATCAGGGGGGCAAAGACAAAGATTAGCTATTGCTAGGGCAATTGCAGTAAAACCTGATATTTATATTTTTGATGATAGTTTTTCTGCACTTGATTTTACTACTGAAAAATCATTGCGAAAGGCATTGAAGAAAAAAGTAGGGAATGCGACAGTATTTATTGTTGCTCAAAGAATTAGCACAGTATTGCATGCCGATCAAATAATAGTTTTAGATGAGGGGGAAGTTGTTGGTATTGGTAAACATAGTGATTTGTTAAAAAATTGTAAAGTTTATCAAGAAATTGCTTTGTCACAATTGTCAAAGGAGGAATTAGCAAATGAGTAAAAATAGTGGTCCAATGGGTAATATGGGGGTTGAAAAACCTAAGGATTTTAAAGCAACTACTAAAATGCTTCTTAAACAATTAGCAAAATATAAAACTGCTTTGATATTTGTTGTTATTTTTGCTATTGGTGGGACTATATTTGCTATTGTTGGTCCTAAAATATTGGGTAATGCGACTACTGAATTGTATAATGGGGTAATTGCTAAAATATCTAATACAGGTGGAATAAACTTTGCCAATATTGGTCGAATATTGTTATTTCTTTTATCTATATATATTGTTAGTGCTATCTTAACTTATGTTCAAGGTCATATAATGACTAATATAACTCAAAAATATACTTATGAATTACGAAAAAAGATAGCTAAAAAAATCAATAAAATTCCGATGAATTATTATGATAAAAAGCAAACTGGTGATATTTTATCGGTAATTACTAATGATGTTGATACGTTAAGTATAGGTTTAAACCAGACTGCAACTCAGTTAATTACTTCTGTTACTACTATTATTGGTATTTTGATTATGATGCTATCTATTAATGTAACAATGACTTTAATTGCAATATTAGTTTTACCACTTTCTATGATTATTATTGTCTTTATAGTTAAGAAAAGTCAAAAGCACTTTAAAACTCAACAAGAATATCTTGGTTCAGTTAATGGACAAATAGAAGAGATGATATCCAACCATGATGTTGTTAGGGTATTTAATGCTGAAGAAAAAATGCTTAATAATTTTGAAAGAGATAATAAAAAGTTGTATATTTCTGGTTGGAAGAGTCAATTCTTTTCTGGATTAATGATGCCTATTATGAATTTTGTTAGTAATTTGGGTTATGTAGGAGTTGCGGTAATTGGTGGTTATTTTGCAATGAATGGTAAAATAACAGTTGGTAATATTCAGTCGTTTATTCAATATATGCGACAATTTACTCAACCAATAACTCAAATAAGTCAAGTATTTAATATGATACAATCAATGGTTGCGGCTTCGGAAAGAATTTTTGAATTTTTAGGGGAGAAGGAAGAGGTTAATTCGGGTAATAACCCTATACCTATAGTTGATATAAAAGGTAATGTTAAATTCAATAATGTTAAATTTGGATATCGACAAGATAATATTATAATAAATGATTTTAGTGCAACGATTAAAAAAGGGCAAAAGATAGCTATTGTTGGTCCGACAGGGGCAGGAAAGACAACTATTATAAAACTTTTAATGCGTTTTTATGATACTAATAGTGGTAATATTAAAATTGATAACTATAATATTAATGATTTTAATCGTCAAGATTTACGAAGATTATTTGGTATTGTGCTTCAAGATACGTGGTTATTTAATGGAACCATTTTAGAAAATTTACGTTATGGTAAGTTAGATGCTTCAGATGATGAAGTGGTAAGTGCGGCTAAGTTAGCTAGAGTTCATCACTTTATTCAAACTTTACCTGATAAATATAATATGGAATTAAATGAGGATGTAACAAACATCTCTGGTGGACAGAAACAATTATTAGCAATTGCTCGAGTGATTCTTGCTGATCCTAAAATATTAATATTAGATGAAGCTACGAGCAATGTTGATACTAGAACAGAAGTATTAATTCAAGAAGCAATGGATAATTTAATGGAAGGAAGAACGACTTTTGTTATAGCTCATCGTTTATCAACGATTAAAAATGCTGATTTAATTTTAGTTATGAATGATGGCGATATTGTTGAACAGGGCAGTCATGAGGAATTACTTAAGAAAAATGGTTTTTATGCCAATTTATATAATGCCCAATTTGAAAAAATTAGTTAGATTAAACGTATAGTGCTCTTTATTGAACACTATACGTTTTTATATAATTATTAATATTCTTTTTCTTGTAAAAGAGTAAATTTAATATTATAATGTTTTTAAAGAAAGATGTTATACAAGGAGGATGCTTTATGGATGAGCGAATAGTAACTGCTAAAGAATTACACGAGGATACTTTTGAAACGACTATTAGACCAGATAGTTTAGATGAATATATTGGACAAAAAGATGTTAAAGAAAATTTAAGCGTATTTATTGCTTCGGCCAAAATACGTCAAGAACCATTAGATCATATACTTTTATATGGTCCGCCAGGTTTAGGAAAGACAACTCTTGCTTATATTATTGCCAATGAATTGGGTAGTAATATTAAGACTGCTAGTGGTCCATCTATTGAAAAGAGTGGAGATTTAGCGGCTATTTTATCTACTTTGGAACCAGGCGATGTATTGTTTATTGATGAAATACATCGTATACCAAGATACATTGAAGAAATAATGTATCCAGCAATGGAAGATTTTAATTTAGATATTATAGTTGGAAGTGATGGTAATACTAGAAATATTAAAATAAATTTACCGCCTTTTACTTTAGTGGGGGCGACAACGAGAGCGGGTGATTTATCTAGTCCACTTCGTGATCGTTTTGGTATAATTAGTAAACTAAATTATTATAATGATGAAGAATTATCACAAATTATTAAGCGTACTTCTCGAGTGCTGGATATGAAAATAGAAGATGATGCGGTAATTGAGCTTGCTAAGAGAAGTCGGGGTACGCCAAGAATTGCTAATCGTTTATTTAAAAGAGTAAGGGATTTTGCAATAGTTAAGGGAGATGGGTATATTGATGTAAATATTATTAATATGTCTTTGGATAAACTTAAGGTTGATAAAATAGGTTTAGATGAAACTGACTATAACTTATTAATGTCTATTTATGAAAAATTTAATGGTGGTCCAGTTGGAATAGATGCATTAGCTCATTCAATAGGTGAAGAACCTAGTACTATTGAGGATGTTTATGAGCCATATTTGTTACAAATGGGTTTATTAAAACGAACAGCAAGGGGGCGAATAATTACTGATAAAGGTTTTAAACATTTAAATTTAGAAAGAAAGTGATTTTATGAAAGAAAAATTAAACATTGTTTTTATGGGAACACCTTTGTTTGCTAAAATAGTTTTAGAACGTTTATTAAAAGATTATTCTGTTGTATGTATAGTATCTCAACCAGATAAAGAAAAAACAAGAAAGAATAAATTGTTAATGACTAAAACTAAGGAAGTAGCGATAATTCACAATATAGATATATTACAACCCCATTTTATAAAAGATAGTGTAGATGAGATAATTTCTTATCAACCAGACTTGATAATTACTTGTGCTTATGGTCAATTTATTCCAAAGAAATTGCTTGAATATCCTAGATATGGTTGTATTAATGTTCATGGTTCATTATTGCCTAAATATCGGGGGGGCGCGCCTATTCATCATGCAATAATTAATGGCGAAGAAAAAACTGGTATTACTATTATGTATATGTCTTTAGCGATGGATGCAGGTGATATAATTAATCAAGAAGAAATAAGAATAGAAGAAAGTGATAATTTAGATTCTTTATATAATAAATTGGCTATTTTAGGGGGAGAACTATTAGTTAAAACTATTCCTTTAATAGTTGCTAATAAGGTAAATAGAATAATTCAAAATGAAAATGAGGTTACCTATGGTTATAATATAACTAAAGAAGAAGAAAAAATAAATTTTAATAACAAAATGATTAATGTTTATAATCAGGTTCGAGGATTAAACAGTAATCCAGGAGCTTATACTATATTTGCTGGTAAAATTATGAAAGTATATAATACAGTAATGGTAAAAGAGGCTAGTGATAAAAATATTGGTGAGATAGTAAGAATAGATAAAGATGGAATAGTTGTAAAAGTATTGGATGGTTTAATAAAAATAACTGATTTAAAAATAGAGGGTAAAAAAAGAATGAGTGCTAGAGATTATTTGAATTCAGTTCATAATAAAGAAGAATTGGTAGGTGTTATGTTAGGAAAATGAGTCAATATTTTTTTAATTATAATAAAGATGATGATAAGGATAAAAGTAAGGATATTTCTTTGGAAGATGAAGTGATTAATTCTCAACCAATAGAAGAGTTATCTAAGTCAAAGAGTTCTTTTGGTAAATCAAAAAACAAAATAATATTTTATGTAATAGTTATTATCGCTATTATTGGTTATGCAATTTTTTCTGCTAGTAAAAACGTTAATTTTGAGAAAGTTATTGATGATATTAAAGAAGAAGATGTTAGTAATACTACTGAGGAAACTTTATCTACTGAGATGTTTAATTTGATAGATAAACCGACTAATAATTATAATTATGAAATATTAATTAATATTACTGAAAATAATATCGAAAAGGTTTATACATTTTATGGTACAAGATTATCGGAAAAATATTTGATAATGAAGAAGGTTGATAATGTCTTAGAAAAGTATTATCAAGATTTAAATATTTATTATAAAGTGGTTGATAATAATTATATCCAAGTAACTGCTGAGCAAATATATCCTATAAACTATAGTTATCTTACTATAGATTTAATTAATAGTTATATTGAAAAATCAAACTTAGTATTAGAAAGTATTAATTATAAAGAGCAAAGTATGTTATATAATTATGAAACAAGCGTTTCTGATGTTTTATTAGATCAAGTAAGTAATAATGATGTTTTTGCTATCTTTGAAAAATATAGCTCTGATAGTTATCAACTTAGTATAGATTATACAAATGTTGTTAAACATAGTAATAATAGTATTAGTAATTGTTTAGTGACTATAACATATACTGAAATAGGTAAAATAACTACTTTAGAAGATAATTAATGTGTAAAATTATGTGAAAAAACAAAATATTGTTGTTTTTGTCATAATTATGTGATATATATTAATTACAGGGAAATTATAACAACTGATGTTTTGCAGTAATGAAAGGAGGAATGCATTATGACGTTTAAATGGTGGCACTTCTTCTGCTGGTTCTAAAAACCAAATAAAAAGCGGTTATTGACTGCTTTTTATTTTTAATTAGTTTCTGATAATTAATAAAAAAGTAAAATGGTTGTCAAATGTTTTTATTTTTTAATAATTATTGTCTTTTTTTTAAATTGTGTTTATAATTAGGTTGAAAGTGATGTGAGTAATGATGGGGAAAGCAAAGTCATTTAATAAAAAACGTGATGTTCTAATTACTAGTATATTAATAATGATTTTATATTTTATTTGGCCTTATTTAATTGAGGCAGTTTTAGTTCCAATTAATTTGGATGAAGATTTATCACTTTGTTGTATGTTTATTGGTAATTTTATTTTATTTATCATTATTATATATACTTATTATAAAGATTTTTTAGTTTCTTTTAAAGATTTAAAAAAGAATAAGAAGAAATTGTTAGTTGGTTTAAAAATCTTTATTATTGGTCTTGTACTTTATATTGGATTAAATGCTGTTTTAAAAGTGTTTGTTAATTTAGAACAAGATAATACTAATGCTATGTTGAATGTGTATAGTAAAATTCCTATTTTATTTGTTTTAGCTTCAATGTTTTATTATCCAGTTATAGAAGAAATAGTGTTTAAAAAGTCATTTAAAGAGTTTATTACTAATAAGTGGTTGTTTGTATTTGTAACTGGTTTTATAACCGCATTTTTTACTCTTGCTTTATCTCTTAATTCTATAACTTCGTTGCTATATTTTATTCCAATTGCTATTTTTAGTATGACTTTTTCTTATATTTATTATATAACTGATAATATTTTAGTTGCTATTTTCTATCGAATACTTTATAATGTTATTCCGAGCTTAGTCGCACTAATTTATGGTGTATCTATCTTACTATAGTGAAGAGGGTGTTATTAATGAAAAAGAAAAATATATTAGTTCTGGTTGTAGGAACTTTTTTGATGTTACCAGGTATTGTTAAAGCTGAATCTGTTTCATTAATTAATTTTGGTGCAGTTTTACAGCCTGGTGCAATTATAAATGATGTGACAAATCCCAACAATTTAAATGTCATTATTGTTGGTATGTTATTGGTTATAATAATTTTAGTTGGGGCGACTATTTTTTCAACTAAAAAATAATGTTAGGCATATGAGGAGGTTTTTATGTTTGTTGATGAAGTGAAATTGGAGGTTGCTGCTGGGCGTGGTGGTAATGGTTGTATGGCTTTTCGGCGTGAGAAATATTTACCTATGGGTGGTCCATATGGTGGTAATGGAGGCAAGGGTGGTGATATTAGGTTTATTGCTGATGAGGGATTGTCTACTTTGCTTGATTTAAAGTATCAAAGACATATTATTGGAAATAATGGACAACATGGTTTAGGAAAAAATAAAAATGGCAAAAGTGGCGAAGATGTTGTTATTAAAGTGCCTATTGGGACAACTATATATAATTTGGAAGATGATGCTGTTATTGCTGATTTAACTCTTAATAACGAGGAAGTTGTTGTAGCTACTGGAGGTAGAGGTGGTAGAGGTAATGTTAGTCTTGCTACTAGGTCTAATCCATGTCCTAGTTTTTGTGAGAATGGTGAATTGGGACAAACTTTAAAGTTAAAATTAGAACTTAGAGTTATGGCTGATGTTGGGTTAGTTGGTTTGCCTAGTGTTGGTAAGTCTACGATTTTATCATGTGTTACCAAAGCTAAACCTAAGGTTGCTGCTTATCATTTTACGACTCTTTCTCCTAATTTAGGAGTTGTAACTACTAAAGATAAAAAAACATTTGTAATGGCTGATTTACCAGGGTTAATAAAAGGTGCATCTTCAGGTAGTGGGTTGGGTTATCAATTTTTAAAACACGTAGAAAGAACTAAAGTAATAGTTCATATTATTGATATGTCTGATGATAATGCTTATGATAATTATTTAACTATTAGAAATGAATTAGAAAAATTTAGTGATAAATTATTGTTAAAAGAAGAAGTAATAGTTGCTAATAAGATGGATTTGGAAAGTTCAACTAAAAACATTGAAAAATTTAAGAAAAAAATTGGCAATAAAAAAGTATTTTTAGTAAGTGCTTTAAAAAATGAAGGATTTGATAATTTAATTACTTACTTAGGTGAAATTGTATCAAAAATAAAGACCGATAATGTTGTTGTAGATACTAAAATTAAACAACATGTTGTCTATAAATTTAAAAATGATCCGCCTTTTGAGATAATAAAAGAGAACAATATTTGGGTTGTAAAAGGACAAAGAGTAGAAAAATTATTACGGATGTCTAACTTTAATACCGATGAATCTGTTCGTGTTTTTGCGAATAAATTACGTAAAATGGGGGTTGACAAGAAGTTAATCGAACTTGGAGCTAACTATGGTGACACTGTTAGAATTATTAACTTTGAGTTTATTTTTGAACCATAACTTTACATTTTTTACGTAAACAATGCATTTTTTTGCATTTTTTTTTGGCTTTTTTCAGTAAATGCGAAAAAAAAACTGTGTATTATAAGTAGGAGGTGATAATATCAAAAAAAGATTAATAGTCCTACAAAATGGTAACAAAGATTGTGGTGCTGCAACGTTACTATCGATTATCAGATTTTATGGTGGTAATGTTTCATTAGATTATCTAATTGAACTTACCAATACAACTAAGGATGGAACAACTTTTTTCAATTTACAAAATGCTGCGACTACCGTTTCTTTAAATTCTAAGGCATTTAAAGTTGAAAGTTTAACCAATCTTGATAGTAATACTTTTCCCTGTATCTGCCAAGTTATCAATAATAATTTTACTCATTTTGTAGTTTTGTATCAGTTAACTAAAAAAAACGTTGTTTTGATGGATCCGGCAATGGGAAAAAGAGTTATCTCAATTTCAGATTTTTTAGAAATGTGGACAAACTACATTATGGTATTTCAACCAATGAAACCATTACCCAATATCAAAGATCATCAGTATCTTTTAGAAACTATTAAATCCACTTTAAAAAATAATAAAAAAGTCGCAATGAATATCCTGTTATTGTCTATAACTTTTACAATTTTTACTTGTATATATTCGTTTTATTTCAAGATAGTAATTGATGAAATTGTCAATACATCTGTTTCTAACCTTATTGTTTGTTCTTTAATCTTTCTATCTATAATCCTATTAAAAAACATAACAGATTATTTTCGTAATCAATTATTGATTTATTTAAATCAAAAACTTGATGTTTCATTAATTTTAAACACTTTTAAAAAGATATTATTGCTTCCTTATAGTTACTTTAAAAATAAAACAACAGGCGAAGTAATATCGAGAATAAACGATTTAGCGTATGTTAAATCAATGATATCTAATGTTATTGTTACGGTTATTCTTGATATGATGCTTGTATTAGCAGGGGGAGTTATACTTTTTCTGTTAAGTAAAACATTGTTTTTAGTAACTTGTATAATTGCTTTATTATATGTTTTATGTATGATAGTTTTTTGGCCTTTATTAAAGAAAAAGATTGATAGTAATTTACTTAATAATTCTTTAGTTAATTCTTTTTTAGTGGAAAGTATTAATGGTTATGAAACTGTAAAAGGCATGAATTTAGAAAATAAAGTACAGACAAAGATGGAACATCTTTATGTGAAATATTTAAAGGAAATGTATCGTTTTGAAAGCTTAAGTAACTTACAAATGTTTGTTAAAGAATCTATTGGCAGTATTGGTACTTTGATAATAATTTTTGTAGGTGGTAATTTGGTTATGATGAATAAAATGTCAATTGGTTTATTAGTTAGTTATACTACTTTGCTTGGTTATTTTCTAAATCCTTTTCGGGCAATATTAGAATTTGATGCTAACTATTATTATGCTAAAAAGTCTTTGAAAAGGGCCAATAATATGTTTTATGAAGATTCAATTGATTTGACTACAATGCACAATTTACAAGTTACTGGTGATATAAAAATAAATAATTTATGTTTTGCATTTGATGGAAGAAACGATATATTAAAAAGCATTAATTTAACTATTAAAGCGGGTCAACGTGTTTTAATACTTGGTAATTCAGGAAGTGGAAAGTCAACTTTGTTGAAGATATTATTAAAGTATTATAATGTTGGACGAAATAGTGTTTTTATTAACGATATTGATATTAACGATTATAGTTATGCTGATGTAAAGAGGGGGATGAGTTATATTTCCCAAAATGAAATTCTTTATACAGATACTATAAAAAATAATATTATTATTGGGCGGGAAAATGCTACGTATGATGAATTAATTGATGTTTGCAAGTTAATGGAAGTGGATGAAATAGTAAAAACAAATATTTTAGGATACGATATGATGTTGGAAGAAAATGGAGCTAATATTTCTGGGGGACAACGGCAGAGAATAATACTTGCTAGAACATGTTTGCGATGTAGTGATGTTAATTTAATTGATGAGGGGTTAAATGAGTTGGATATTAATTTAGAACGAAGAATATTAAAAAGGGTATTTACCAAGTATAATAAACAAACTTTTATTGTAGTGACACACCGATTAGAAAATATCGATTTATATGATAAAGTTATTAGATTAGAAATGGGGAGTATTAAAGAGGTTATAACTAAGACAGGTGATAATAATGGATGAGGATATTAAATATGATTTGTTTATGTTTACAAAAGATAAAAAAAACACGATATATAAATTTAGTTATTGTTTAATATTGATGATGATTATAGGAATTGTAATAATGTTTACTTTTGATTATCAAAGTTATTATCAAACGCAGTTAGAAGTTATAAAGGAAGAAAATGATTATAAGTTTAAGTTATTAATAAGACAAAAAGACTTGGAAACTATTACTCTTCATAATAAATTTATTTTAAATAATGAAGTATATACTTATACGTTATTGCAAATAGATGAAAATTGTTTGATTGATGAATTTGGTGAATGTTACAGAGTTGTGTATATTGATACAATGATTAATAATGATTATTTAATTAATAACAATGTTATTGATATTAAGGTTGAATCTACAAAACAAAAGATTTATTCATACTTATTGAATTTTTAGGAGGTGAGAAATAATGGTATCGTTAACAACTGTTGAAATGAACGAGATACAAGGTGGTGCTGGCTGGGGTTGGGCATTTGGTATTACTGCTGCTGTAGCGTTTATTATCGGCATTATAGATGGTGTTGTAAGGCTGTTGCCTTGTCGTTAAAAGACACAAATTAACATAAAGAAAGGAGAGATAAATATGTATGAGCTACAAAGAACGGAATTAGCTGTTGTAACAGGTGGTTGGAGTTTTTCTGCATCTTTCTTGAACTATGCAACAAAGGCATTAAATGCAGTTGTAGATTTAGGTAGAACACTTGGAAGTGCTATTAGAAGAATTGTTACTTGTAATTATTGCTAGTTAAGCTTTATTTAAGAAAAAAGCATAAGAGGCAAAAATGAACTAATTTCATTTTGCCTTTTTTCTTTGCAAAATTGCAAATGGAGTAAAACTCTAGTAGTAGGTGAATGATTAAGTTGCTGAAGCAAATAAATTGGTAATTTAAAAATTTTACTGGCTATTATTTTTTTACTTGTAATATAAGGAAAAATTTGATATAATCTAATTGTCTTATGGAAGGGAGGGAAAAATGATGTCTGTAAAAGTAAGAGATAAAGACCTTGATGGTGCTATTAGGAGATTTAGACAAGAAAATGCTAGAAATGGCGGCCTTTCCAAAGTCAAGGATAGAGAACGTAATGGGTATAAAAAACCTGGAGTTAAAAGAAGAGATAAGAAAAAAGAAGGTATTAAAAATTCACGTAAGAAAAATAGAGAAAGAAATAAAGATAGATAAGGGAAGTTTATAAACTTCTTTTTTGGTATGAGTAGGTGAAAAATGGAATTGTTAGATATTAAGGGAATTGGTGATGTGAAATATAAGCGATTATTGAAGTTAGATATAAATACGGTAGATGATTTATTACATTATTATCCATATAGGTATTTTATAATAAAAAACAGCGATATTCGTAAAATAAGCAATAATGAAACTGTTATTATATCTGGTTCTGTTGAAAGACATCCAACGATAACTTATGGTGCTAGAAGTTTGAAAAAAATAAATTTTACTCTACTTACTAATGAAATGGTATTTAGAGTAAGCGCTTTTAATCAAACATATTTGTTGCATAAATTATTTCCAGGTTTGGATGTTGTTGTTATCGGTAAGTATTATGTACCTAATTGTATTGTGGCCTCAAGAATTATTATAGGGAAATTGAATAAACCAAAAATTGAGAGTATTTATCATTTGACTAAAGATATTAGCAATAAAGATATTAGTAATTATATTGAAGCGCTTATAAACACAAATTATAAAATTAAATCAAATTTGCCAATTGAGTTAATAAAAAAATACGATTTATTAGATATTGATACAGCAATTAGACAGATTCATTTTCCAAGTGATATTATATCATTAAAAAAAGCAAGAATTAGATTGAAATATGAAGAATTATATAATTATATGTATGGTATTGCTTTGTTGAAAAAGTCTATAAGAACTAGTGTATTTGATTGTTCTAAGGTGTTTGATAAAAATAAGATTGAGAGCTTTGTTAATGAATTGCCTTTTACTTTGACTGATGATCAATATAAATCTTTAGAAGAAATATATGTTGATTTGCGGGATAAAAAGTCTATGTATCGATTGTTGCAGGGCGATGTTGGAAGTGGTAAAACTGTTGTTGCTTTTATTGCTTGTTATGCAACGATATTAGCTGGTTTTCAAACTTCATTGATGGCTCCGACAGAATTGTTAGCAATTCAGCATTATGATAATGCTTGTAAATTATTTTCTAAGGTTAATATAAAAATAGAGATTTTGACATCGAAAGTTAAGTTAAATAAAAAGAAGGAAGTATTAAGATTGATTGCTCTAGGAAAGGTTGATATGGTAATAGGGACGCACTCATTAATTCAGGATAATGTAGAATTTTATAAATTGGGTTTGGTTATTACGGATGAAGAGCATCGTTTTGGAGTTGATCAACGAAATAAATTGAGTAAAAAAGGTAATATGGTAGATATTTTATCAATGAGTGCGACACCAATTCCTCGTACTTATGCTTTAACTGTTTATAATGATATGGATGTGTCAAGTATTAAGACTAAGCCTAGTGGACGAAGAGACATTGTTACAATAATAAAAACGACAAGTGAGATGTATGATGTTTTAAAGATGATGGCAGATGAGTTGCATAAAAAACATCAAATTTATGTAGTGACACCAGCTATAGAAAATGATGATAGTGTATTGGACAATGTGGTCAATTTGGAGAAAAAGATGCAAATAGCATTTGGTTCATATTATCGAGTAAGCGCCTTACATGGACAAATGAGGAGTGAGAAAAAAGAGAAAGTATTGAGTGAATTTCAAAAAGGAAATATAGATATTCTTATTTCAACTACAATAATTGAAGTGGGTATTGATGTTAAGAATGCATCTATGATAGTAATTATGGGGGCGACTAATTTTGGTTTGTCAACGCTTCATCAATTGCGAGGAAGAGTGGGAAGAGGAAATGTTCAGTCATATTGTATTTTAGTTTGTGAGAATTATTGTGATAAATTAAATATTTTGATTGCATCAAATGATGGTTTTGTAATTAGTGAATATGATTTTAATAATCGAGGTGAGGGAGATGTTTTTGGCAATAGGCAGAGTGGTGATTTGAATTTTAAATTGGTAAATATTAGTCGTGATTATAAAATGTTAGTAAAGGTAAAAGAAGATGTTGAAAAAATGTTTGTATAGAGTGAATATGGTTATAGTTTACACTTTTGTAAAAAAAATGACAAATTTTATTAAAACACTTGCATTGTTTAAAAAACTATATTATGATTAATGTGACATGAGAAATCATGTCCACTCTCTACGATATAAAATGTAGGAGTGTATTCAACCAAAACCCCCTGAAATCCC
Organism: bacterium; assembly: GCA_030539175.1. Lineage (GTDB taxonomy): Bacteria > Bacillota_I > Bacilli_A > RF39 > UBA660 > JAUNSN01. Next base: position 20,066 of record JAUNSN010000023.1, read on the forward strand.
AGCGAGAGCTGGGATACTTTTGT
>JAUNSN010000024.1 GCA_030539175.1 bacterium
CCTCCTAACTTAAAAACTGTGTCCTCACAGACACAGTTAAGTTAAAAAGTTCGTAAAAATTTTGATAAAATAAGCATGTGATAAGCATGCTTTTAGTTTAAAAACAATGCCAAACAAACATTTGTGTAAGTTATTGACAATATTTGGAAAATATGATAACATTGACAAGGTCAAAAGGAATATATTGGTAATAAATTTGTCTTGTTAAGTGGGAGTTAATTTGCTATAATAATCAATCACGAGGAGGGTGAAGATGGATAAAATAATAATAAAGGGTGCAAGAGAGAATAATTTAAAAAATATTGATATTGAAATACCAAAGAATAAGTTAGTGGTAATAACTGGTATTTCAGGAAGTGGTAAGTCATCACTTGCATTTGATACTATATATGCAGAGGGACAAAGAAGATATTTAGATAGTTTATCAGCATACGCTAGACAATTTTTGGGTAATGTAAATAAACCAGATGTTGATAGTATTGAGGGACTAAGTCCAGCAATAAGTATTGATCAAAAGACAACTAATAAGAATCCTCGTTCAACAGTAGGTACAGTTACGGAAATATATGATCATTTAAGGTTGCTATTTGCAAGGATTGGTGTTCCATATTGTCCGACTCATAATATTCCAATAACCTCACAAAGTGTAGAGGAAATGACAAATAAGTTATTAGAACTACCACTTGGTACTAAATTAATTATTATGTCACCAGTAGTAAGTGGAGAGAAAGGGACTCATCTTTCTCTTATTGAGAATTTTCGAAAAGATGGTTATACCAAAGTAAAAATAGATAATGTAACAATGGAATTAGACGATAATATTAATCTTGATAAGAATAAAAAACATAATATATCTGTTATTATAGATAGATTAATCATTAAAGAAAATATTAAAGCAAGACTATATGATTCACTAGAAACAGCAACAAAATTATCAGATGGTAAAGTAGTAATAGAAGAAGTAGGAAATAAAGAGATACTTATGAGTGAAAATTTTGCTTGTCCTTATTGTAATTATTCATTAGATGAATTAGAGCCAAGAATATTTTCTTTTAATGCTCCTTATGGTGCTTGTCCAGATTGTAAAGGATTAGGAGTTAAACTAAAAGTTGATGTAGATTTAGTTATTCCCAATAAAGATTTATCTTTAAATGAGGGTGCTATTGCAGTGTTAAATAATAATGATAATATGAATTATTATTTTCAAAAGTTGACTACTACTTGTCAGTATTACAATATTGATATGGATAAGAAGATAGCTAATTATACTAAAGAAGAACTAGGTATTATTTTATATGGTTCTAAAGACATAATAAAGTTTAAAAATGTTGCTAAAAATGGTAATATAAGTGAAAGTAAATCCTACTTTGAAGGGATAATAACTAATTTAGAAAGAAGATATTTGGAAACATCTAGTCAATTTATTCGTGAATATATAGAAAATTATATGATAGAATTAACTTGTCCTACATGTAACGGAGCAAGATTAAAGAATAGTGTTTTGTCGGTTTTAATAAATAAAAAAAATATTCATCAAGTAACTTGTTTACCAATATGTGATTTAAAAGAATTTATTAATAAACTAAAGTTAACTAAAGAACAACAAGAAATAGCCAGTACGATAATAAAAGAAATAGATGCTCGTTTATCATTTTTAATAAATGTTGGATTAGATTATCTAACACTAAGTAGAAATGCTGGAACATTATCAGGAGGAGAAGCTCAAAGGATACGTTTAGCAACGCAAATAGGATCAAGATTGACAGGAGTATTGTATGTTTTAGATGAACCTAGTATTGGTCTTCATCAAAGAGATAATCAAAGATTAATAGATTCAATGTTAGAAATGCGAGACTTAGGTAACTCATTAATTGTTGTAGAACACGACACCGACACTATGCTTCAAGCAGATTATTTGATTGATGTTGGACCAAAAGCTGGAGAACATGGTGGTTATATAGTTGCTCAAGGAACACCAATTGAAGTAATGAATAATGAGAAGAGTTTGACTGGGAGATATTTATCTCATAAAGAAGAAATAGAAGTGCCGAAAAAAAGGCGTAAAATAACTAGTAAATGTATAGAAATAAAGGGAGCGACAGAAAATAATTTAAAAAATATTAATGTTAAGTTTCCACTTAGTACTTTTACGTGTATAACAGGTGTTTCAGGAAGTGGGAAGTCAACATTAGTGAATGAAATATTATATAATGCTTTAACATTAAAAATATATCGTTCAAAAGTAAAACCAGGAAAACATAAAACTATAAAAGGATTAGACAACGTTGACAAAGTTGTTCATATTACCCAAAACCCAATAGGTCGTACTCCGCGGAGTAACCCAGCCACATATGTTGGCGTGTTTGATGACATTCGTGATATTTTTACGCAAACAAAAGAAGCAAAGATGCGTGGATATCAAAAGGGGAGATTTAGTTTCAATGTTAAAGGAGGCAGATGTGAAGCATGCTGGGGAGATGGTGTTAAAAAGCATGAAATGCTTTTTTTACCAGATGTTTATGTGCCATGTGAAGTTTGTCATGGGACAAGATATAACAGTGAAACATTAGAAATTAAATACAAGGATAAGAATATTAGCGAAGTATTAGATATGCGAGTCGAAGAGGCAATAAAATTCTTTGAAAATCATCCAAAAGTTAAAAACAAACTGCAAGTATTAATTGATGTTGGGCTAAGTTATATAAAATTAGGTCAATCCGCTCCAACTCTATCAGGTGGTGAAGCAGCGCGTATTAAACTCGCTAAAGAATTACAAAAGAAACCAACTGGGAAAAGTGTTTTTATACTCGATGAACCAACTACTGGGTTGCATACTGATGATATAAAGAAGCTACTAAAAATATTAAATCGTATTGTAGATAATAAAGATACAGTAATAGTCATAGAACATAATTTAGATGTTATTAAAGTAGCAGATTATATAATTGACTTAGGACCAGAAGGCGGTAATAAAGGCGGGACTATAGTTGCAACAGGTTCGCCAGAAGAAATATCTAATAATAAAGATTCTTATACAGGATATTATTTATCCAAGATATTAAAGAATTCGAAAACTTCAACTAATTAAAACAATAGTTAACTATATATAATTATTCTCATATAATAAAAGAACTTTTAAAGGATTAAAAGTTCTTTTTAATGTTGATAGGTTAATTAAAAAGCTTATAATATGACAAAATTCAACAAAACTATCTTGAATTTTATAACATAATATAGTACAATGAAAGTGTAATTATTTTTCATATATTAAAGAAAGAGGCGGATAGTAATGTGTGATGGGAAAATAGTATTAACTCCTCAAACTATATTGGAACAACCTTTTAAAGTAGATGCAAGGGGATATCGAATGCAGGAAGTAGATAAGTTTTTAGATATTGTTATACGTGATTATCAGGTTTATGATATCGAGTTAAAGAGGTTAAAAAAAGAAAATAAAATAATGAATGATGAGAACTTACAATTAAAACAAGAATTAAGAAATTTAAGATTAAGTATTGATACTTTAAAAAAAGAAGAAAAGGGTATAACAAATGTAGATTTATTAAGAAGAATATCACAACTTGAAAATATAGTTTTAGGTCGGGAAGAAAATTAAGTATATCAAGGCAAACGCTGCAATATAATATTGTAGAGGAAAGTCCATGCTCGCACTATTCTGAGATGATAGTAGTGTTTGTGTCTAGGGAAAAAATAACCTAGAGCAGGTTAACCCCTGACGGCATTTTTAAAGCCTAAGGTTAAGGCTAAGGTTTTAAAAATATAAAGTGCCACAGAGACGAGAAGGTTTAGAAATTTCCTTTGTGAAACGAGGTAAACCCCGCAAGCGAGAAACCCAAATTTGGTAGGGGAACTGTTACAAGAGAAATGAATTTAGTAACAGATGAATTAATTCATAGATAAATGTTTGCCACCTAGTAATAGGTACAGAACATGGCTTATTTGATATATTTATTTTGATAGAGGTGGAATAATGCAAGAAATAGGAACGAAATTAAAGGATAAAAGAGAAGAACAAGGAGTTACTATAGAAGAAGCAGCTGAAGATTTAAAAATACGTCCTAGTCAAATTATGAGCATTGAAGAAGGGGATATTACTAATTTTAAAGACGTTTTTTATTTGAAGTATTTTATTAGAGATTATGCAAAGTATTTAGGTTTAGATTATGAAAAAATAGTAGATGAGTTTAATGAGTTTCTCTTTGATTATACATCGAAAATACCTGTTGAAGAAATAGAAAAAGCTAAAAAGACCAAAAAGAAAGTAACTAAAAAAATAATATCACCTTATACAATGACACAAAAGAAGAAAATAGAAATACCATCATATTTAATATATATAACTATTGGTCTTATTATAATTGCTGTTAGTTATGTATTACTAAGTAATTATCAGGGAGACGATTTTGTTGAAAAAGATAGCCAAGTAGAAACGAGGTAAAATATGAAGCTAATTAATAGTCGAACCATAATTAAAATAGTTATAACTATACTTATTAGTATTCTTTTAATTGTTCCTTTTTATCAATTAGGAATAGAAATAGTTAATTTTACTATTAATGGGAAGATAATTGTTGAATTAAAATATATACTTGCTGGAGTTCTTTTTATTATCGGCAGTATTATTTGTATATATGATGAATTTTATTCAAAAGATAATAATTTTTTTATAGAATTTATATCTACTAAAATATTAATAGATACTGTTTTAGTTATATTAACATCAGTAAATATGATTAATCCTATTATTACTATAGCAGTTATAGTAAGAGATATTGTTGTTGATGCAGTAAATGTTATAGTTGTTAGAGAAGGCTATTTTATAAAGAGAAATATTTTGTCTAAGACCAAAATGGTTATGATAATTATTGGAATAATATTAACTTTATTTTATAATTTACCATTTGAAATGCTAAATTTAAGAATATCAGACTTTATACTTATTGTTGGTGCAGTAATGTCAATAGTATCAGCAGTTCAATACTATAATATAAATAAAAAAATATTACAAAGTAATAAATTAAATAAAATATCTACCAATTAATAATAATTCGCTAATACCAGTAGCGTTTTTTTTATTAATTGCATTTTAAACTATTACAGATTTTAATTAGTTGAGCAAAGTTATTTGCAGTTTTTTCGAACAAAAGTTTGTGAAAAGGCTTGCTTTTTTTTATAATATATTGTAAGATAAAGTTATCAAGAAAGGAGAAACAGTATGACAAAAATGCAAGATAAAGATGCAGCTTTAAATCAAGTATTGGCTGACTTAGAGAAACAATTTGGAAAAGGCTCAATAATGAAACTTGGAGAAAAGGAGCAACATCGAGTTGACGTAATATCAAGCGGTTCAATAACTTTGGATAAAGCACTGGGAGGAGGTTATCCCAAGGGAAGAATTGTGGAAATATACGGACCTGAATCATCGGGTAAAACAACAGTTGCCCTTCATGCAATTGCCTCAGCTCAAAAATCAGGTGGACGGGCAGCATTCATAGATGCAGAACACTCACTTGACCCTTTGTATGCGCAAAAATTAGGGGTAAATATAAACGAGTTATTGCTATCTCAACCTGATACTGGAGAACAAGCTTTAGAAATATGTGATGCATTAGTAAAGAGTCAAGCGATAAGTATTATAGTAATTGATTCAGTTGCCGCACTTGTTCCGCAAGCTGAAATAGATGGAGAAATGGGCGATACTCATGTTGGACTCCAAGCAAGATTGATGAGTCAAGCATTGAGAAAATTATCTGGTTCTATTAGCAAAACAAATACAATAGTCATTTTTATTAATCAACTAAGAGAAAAAGTAGGTGTTATGTTTGGAAATCCAGAAACCACTCCTGGTGGAAAAGCTTTAAAATACTATTCATCAATTAGGTTAGATATTAGGCGAGGAGAACAAATAAAAATAGGGCAAGAGGTTATTGGCAATAAAACAAATATTAAAGTAGTAAAAAATAAGATAGCACCACCATTTAGGATTGCCCCAGTAGAAATAATGTACGGAGAGGGAATAAGTAAAGTAGGCGAATTAGTTGATTTAGCATCAGACAATGGTATTATAGAAAAAAGTGGAGCATGGTATGCTTATAACGGTAATAAGATTGGTCAAGGAAAAGAAAATGCAAAATTATTTTTAAAAGAAAATCCAACAGTGTTAGAAGAAGTAGAAAATAAAGTAAGAGAAATTTTAGGGTTAACAATATCAAATAAAAAAGAAATTAAAAACAAAACTGCTTAAAAGATAAAAAATATGAATAATAATAACAATTCTACATATTATAATAGTGTAAACCAATGTTATTGGTTTACACAACTAGTCAGTCGGTGATGATTGGCTAGTTTTTGTATGTAAAATTACTGTTAACAATGACGAAAAAAAGTTGCAAAAAAAAATACGAATGCTATAATAAAAACAAAGGAGAGCATACTATGGCAAAATTATATTTTCGTTATGGAACAATGAATTCAGGAAAGACAATAGATATAATCAAAGTCGCATATAATTACTATGAAATGGGAATGAAAACACTAGTTATAAAACCAGCGATAGATATTAAAGGTAACAATAATATTGTAGCCCGCAACGGTCTTACTAGACAAGCAGATTACTTAATTAAATCAAAAGATAATATTTACGATTTATTAAAGGGTAAGCTTAGTGATATAAAATGTATTTTAGTAGATGAATCACAATTTCTTTTGCCTCAACAGGTAGATGAATTAGCAACCATCGTAGATGAATACAATATACCTATTATTTGTTATGGTTTGAAGACTGATTTCCAAAGTTATCTTTTTTCAGGTTCTAAACGTTTGTTGGAAGTTGCTGATAGCTTAGAAGAATTAAAAACGATTTGTCCCTGTGGAAAAAAAGCATTGTTTAATGCTCGTCTTAAAGAAGGTGAATTCGTTTTTACAGGGGAACAAGTTATTATTGACGGTAATGCCCAATATAAAGCACTATGTAGAGAGTGTTATCAGGAAGCAGAAAGAAAAGCTAAAACTAAAACTAAAAAAAATACCCGCAACTAAAGTAAAATCTCTTTTTTTTTGTCAAAAAACATAGTATAATTATTTTAAATGAAAGTAGGTGATGATGTGATTAAAGGTACTTATATACAAACTAAGAAAGAATTAACAAAAACTAAAAAAATAACCGAATATATAAAACCATTAACCGTCTGCATTCCCCTAGAAAATAAATTTGGAGTTAAATATAAACATTTAGTCAAAGAGGGAGATTATGTTTACAAAGGTACAGTTGTAGCAATTAACCCAGATATTGATTTTCCAATTCATTCAAGTGTAAGTGGTTATGTTATACAAGGTACAAAGAAAATGATGTTAAATGGGCAAAAAATAAAATGTATAGTTATTGAAAATGACTTTAAGGAAAAATACGAATATAAAAAAGGTTATAAAAAAAATATCAATAATTATAGTAAAGAAGAATTTATTGAAATGTTAAGAACATCAGGAATCACAGGACTCGGTGGTGGAGACTTTCCAACCTTTATTAAATATAGTAGCAATAAATCAATTAAGTGTTTAGTTATTAACGGAGTAGAATGTGAAGCATATGCAACTTGTGATCAAGCCATTATGAAACAACATGCTGATGAGTTATTGGAAGCGATAGATGCCATAACAGAAATTATGAAAATCAAAGAAGCCTACATAATACTAAAAGAAAATAATTCTTCTGTTCTCAATGAATTTTCCAAATATATTGGAACTTATCCAAACATTGGCATTAAATTAGTTCCAGATACATATCCAAGTGGTTGGGATAGAAGTATTATTGAAAATGTCTTCAATATTAAATATAATAAATATCCAAGTGAAGTTGGAATAATTGTAAATAACGTTTCAACAATATATGCTATATATGAAATGTTAAAATATAATCGTCCCCTAACAGAACGAATAATAACCATAACTGGAAATTGCATCAAAAAGCCAACTAATATAAGAGTAAAAATAGGTGCGGCCATTTGGGAAGTAATAGGGAATATTGATGGATATAAGAACATGAAGAATCCCCTCTTTATAGCTGGAGGACCAATGATGGGAAAGAGTCTTCCCAGCGATGATGTAGTAGTAACTAAAGATTTAAACTGTATTGTAATTTTAGAAAATGCTAAACAAAATTCAAGTATATGTATTAATTGTGGAAAATGTGCTGAAGTATGTCCAGTAAATCTTATTCCTGTTTTGATAAAAGATAATGCTAATAATCCTCGTAAGTTAAAAGAACTTCAGCCACATAAATGTATAGGTTGTGGATTATGTTCATATATTTGCCCATCAAGAATTGATATAAGGGAAATTGTAAAATTACAAGGGCAAGGTGAAAAAAATGATTAGAGAATTTTTAACTAAGAATGGTCCATACATAAAAACCACTAATACAAAATTAAAAATAGCCAACCAACTATTTTTAACACTAGGTATTATTCAAATAATTAATATTATAATAAATTTTAAAAATATCTTTAGTATATTATTAATAACTATCATTTTACCACTATTAACTATTACTATTGAATATTCATATAATACTATTATTAAACATAATAATAAGAGTATTGATTATTACATTAAAGAAACAAATTCTCATATTTTGGGATTGTTATTAGCAATTATTATTCCTGTAACAACTCCTATATACATATCTGTTATTGCTGGAATAGTTGCTACTTTTAGTAAAATTATAATTAAACATAATGGAAAGAATATCATTTCACCAGCAATTATTGGAATTATAACTGTTATATTGTTATCATTTTTAATCAATATAAATCTTTCTTTTATAACTTTTGAATCGTTTAAAACTAACATATTAGCTTCTTTAATCGGAATTAATGCCTTCAGTGAAACATCTATTATCCCACTTATAGTATCTTTTTATCTAATATATAAACAAAATATAAAATACATTATCCCCATAACAATTATTATAACCATCTTTATAGTCGCACTTATTTCTACCCTTATAACAAATCAAGAAATAACGTATGTCATATATCTAACAACAACTTCATCAATAATATTTTCTTCATGCTTTCTAGCAACTGATAGTATAACCTCACCAATTACTAAAGCATCACAGTTTATTTATGGTTTTATTATTGCTATTATCACTATACTATTACAAAATATATTTAATGTTTTTGGCTCAATATATTTTGCTATACTATTTGCTAATCTTCTTGTACCAATCTTAAATAATCTAGGTATAAAGATTAAATACAATAAAATATATTTATATATAACAATTATAATAACTATATTAATAACTATCGTTACATCCATTATTATATAATTATAAGTATTTTTTTATTTAAAAAGTCCATAATATATAAAAATAGGTGAGACGAATGGATAAAATAAAAAAGTATAATATATTTATATTTATATCAACATTTGCTAGAAATATGATTGAAGTATTAAGTATAATAATCTTATATAAACAAGGATTTAGTCTTACTAACATCTTGTTTTTCTTTGCATTAATATACTTTTTTGGTAGTATTGTCTCGTATTTAACAATTAAATTATTAAAATATATAAAAGTAAATTATATATTAATACTATCATCAATAATATATGGAATATCTATTTATTATTTATCTAATATAGATAAAAGAATATCTAGTTTAATAATACTTAGTTTTTTATATTCTCTAGGTAGTTATATCTATCATACAATAAGACATTACTATGCTTTACACGTAATGCCAAACGCTCAGCAAAAGAAAGCAATAACTAAATTTTTAATATTGAGTTATATAGCTGTAATACCTGCAACTTACATTGGGGCATATTTAATAGATACAATAGGTTTAATGTATATTTCTTTAATTATTATTGTTATTTCTATTATTGGTATTATTCCTTTAATTAGATTAAAAATAACAGTTGAAGAAGCTCCTAGTAAAATAATATTAACTATTAAATCTATTTCTAAAGGAAAGTTTTTGTTTTTCATAATTGAACAATTTAAAGTGATTTTTTTAACTCTTCAACCATTATATTTATTTCTATATGTAGACAATTCTTTAGAATATATTGGAATATTTAATATATTTATTGGAATTGCCTCTGTTGTTTTTATATACTTTTTTAATAAAAAAGTAAGTAATAAATATTATTATTTATATATTATAATATTTTGTTTAGTTTTAATTTTGAAAATTAATTTAAATAATAAACATTTATTGCTATTTATAGCATTTGTAGAGGGTTTAGGAATAAAAATGTATGAAAGTATAAGTACTCAAAACTTATATAATTTTACTTCAAAAAACAATATAAAAGGTTATATTATAGTAGTAGAATTAATCTTTTGTTTAACAAGAGGTTTAATAACTCTTCTAGCTATTTTAATTAACGATATAAAACTAATATTATATATTTGTATCTTCTTCATATTTATATCTTGCTTTATCATAAAAAAAGCCCAAATAGGGCTTAACAATTAATCTTTTTATACATTTACATTTTTAACATCCATAATAATAGGTAAAATAATTGGAACTCTACCCATCCTATTTTCTAAAAAAGGCATTAAAGATGTAATAATTTCAGTTTTTAATTCATTGTAGTTGAATCCGTCATTAGATAATTTCTTCTTAACAACGCAAGCAACAACTCTTTCAGTTTCTCGTAATAATTTTTCATTTTCATTGACTATGATAAATCCTCTTGTAGTAATAGTAGGTTTAATCAATAACTCTTTATTTTGACTATTAATATTGACAATAACAGCCAATATACCATTGTTTGACATCAAAGTTCTATCTTTTATAATAACACTTCCAACATCACCAATTCTACTACCATCAACATAAATATCATCCGCATTTACACATCCATTTTTAACAAGTTTTCCATTAATAAATGAAACAACATCACCATTTTTTAAAATAAATGTATTTTCTTTTTCTAAACCACAGTCAATTGCTAAGTCAGCATGTGATTTTAGCATTCTATTTTCTCCATGATAAGGAATAAAATATTGAGGAGTAAATAGTCTTAACATTAATTTTAATTCTTCTTTATTAGCATGACCAGAAGTATGAACTTCACTAAAAGAATTAGTAAATACTTTAACACCCTTTAAATACAAATTATTAATAGTATTAGCAATACTCTTAGAATTACCAGGAATTGGTGATGAGGAAAATATAACAATATCATTAGGTATTAGTTTTATCTGCCTATGTGTCCCCATAGCAATCTTTGATAAAGCAGCAAGTGGTTCACCTTGACTCCCAGTACATAATAAACAAACTTTATTAGGTTTTAATTTACTTGCTTCTTCAGGTGTAATAATTATTTTATTATTCTTGATATGGCCACATTTAATAGCAATATCAACTGAAGTTTCCATACTTCTACCAAACAAAACAACCTTTCGTTTATGTTTACGACAAGTTTCAATAATATGTTTTAACCGATAAATATTTGAAGCAAATGTTGCAATAATAATTCTATTATTTTTATAAGAACTAATAATACTATTTAAAGCCTCATCAACTCTTGATTCACTCAAAGAAATACCATCTACTAAAGCATTAGTACTATCGCTAAGTAACACCTTGACTCCTTTTTTACCGATTTCAGCCATCTTGTGAATGTTAGCCATCGGACCAATAGGTGTAAAGTCAAACTTAAAATCACCAGTCATAACAATAGTACCATCTGGGGTTGTAATAGATAAACCATGAGAATCTGGTATTGAATGGGTTGTTCTAAAAAATTCAATAGCAAAATATTTAAAATTAATCTTAGTCTCTTCGTTATAAATAATTATCTTTTTATAAGTAATATTTCTTTCTTCTATCTTTTTCCTAATTAGTGCTGTTGCTTGCATAGGGGCATATATTAAAGGTATATTAATTTTCTGTAACAGAAAAGGAATACCGCCAATATGATCTTCGTGACCATGAGTAATAATCAATGCTTTAATCTTATGTTCATTATCTTTTAAATAACTAAAATCTGGAATAACATAATCTATTCCTAATAAACCATCTTCTGGAAACATAACTCCAGAATCAATTACGATCAGTTCATCGTTATACTCAACAACATACATATTTTTACCGACTTCGCCAAGCCCGCCTAACGCAAAAATAGAAGTAGCATTAGTTGTCAAATTTCTTTCTCTCCCTTCTTTTTCCAATGTAAAAAGATTAACTAACACGTATTATACTCTAAAATAAGAGATTTGTCCAGTAGTTAGAAAAATAAGCCAGGATAAACACATTTTTTCAAATGCGTTTATCCTGGAAATAAGATCGCTTCAAGTTATAACAATTATCTTGGTTATATTTAGTTTCTAAGATTTTTCTTATCTTATAAAAACAACGATTAATTATGGTAAAAATATGAGGTGTAGTAAAATTTAGCATAGAAGCAATTTCCTTTGCAGAATGCAACTTACCATCGATAAAGCCAAACCGTAAATTCATAACTTGTTTATGTGAATCTAATAATATATTTTCTGGTAAGTTATTAATTAAATCTTTGATAAAAATATAAAAGTCTCTATTTTCTATTTCCGTAACAAAGTCAATACTTTTATCAGGCAAAATATGTTTTAAAGAAAAAGAGTCGTTTTCATCATCACAATAAATATCTTCATCAAAGTTATAAATTTCTAAATGATTTTTCTGTTTTCTTAAAAAGGAACCAATTTCATTTTTTATACATCTAGTCGCATAAGTAGAAAATTTAATATTTTTTGTTATATCAAATGTATCAACCGCCCGTATTAACCCAATTAAACCATAAGAAAGCAAATCTTCCGTGGGAAAAGTAGTATTATAGAATTCATGATTAATTATATATAAAACCAACTTAATGTTATGTTCAATTATAATATTTCTTTCATCTATATTTCCCATTTGCAAGTTTTTAAAATGCTCAATTAATTCTTCCTCATTAAATATATTAGGTAATTCTTTAAAAGCCTGTAATCTATTATTATTCATATTATCTCTCCATATAAAAATTAATTACTCAATATTATAGCATACTTTTAATGATCTGCCAAATATAGTAAAGGCAATAATATTACTTTACAATCACAATGTTTTTTATTTACATCTTTGGTTATTTATAATATAATTCAATTGTAAGTAAAATTATAAATAGAAAAGAGGTATATATGAAAAAATATAGTTGCATAATAATAGGATGTGGACCAGCTGGTATCTTTGCAGCTTTAGAGTTAACAAAAAATAAACCAGATATTAAAATAGCAATGTTTGAAAAAGGCAAAATAATTGGTAAAAGACAATGTCCTAAAAGTAAAACTCACGCATGTGTCAGTTGTCATCCTTGTAATATCTCCTGCGGTTGGGGAGGAGCTGGTGCATTTTCAGATGGAAAATTATCACTGTCAAAGGATGTTGGTGGCTGGTTAGAAGATTATATTGGTTCGACTAAAACTAATGAATTAATAAAATATGTAGATGATATTTATTTAAAATATGGTGCTAATACACAAGTTGCCTATAATTCTAAGTATGCTGATGAATTTGATTATAAATGTAGTAAATATGGGATGAAGTTAATAAAATGTCCAGTAAGACATTTAGGTACTGAAAAATCTAGTGAAATAATGCAGAAAATGTATGAAGATTTATCTAAAAAAGATAATGTTGATATATTTTCTAATACAACGGTAGATAAAATAAATTTAGAAAAGAAAGAAATAACTATTAAAGATACAACCTATACAGCTGATAATATTGTTTTAGCAGTTGGTAGAAGTGGAGCAGAATGGTTAACCAAACAATGTCTTAATAACAATATTATTCCAGTAAATAATCAAGTTGATATTGGACTTAGAGTAGAGTTACCACGATCAATTATGGATGAAATAACTAATGAATTATACGAAATAAAGATATATAACACATCTAAGACTAGTGAAAATATTGTTCGAACATTTTGTATGAATCCTGGTGGATTTGTTTCACAAGAAAATTATGATGATGATTTAGCAGTTGTAAATGGTCATAGTTATCAAAATATAAAAACTAATAATACAAATTTTGCCCTTTTAGTATCGGCCCAATTTACTTCCCCTTTTAACGAACCAATAGAGTATGGAATATATATTGCCAAATTATGTAACATGCTAACAGGTGGAAAAATAATGGTTCAAAGATTAAAAGATTTAAAGCACGGTAAAAGAAGTACGTATAATAGTTTAAAAAAATTATGTTATGAACCAACATTAAAAGATGCAGTACCAGGAGACTTATCGTTTGCTTTACCATCAAGAATTTTAAATGCTATTTTAGAAACCTTCGATAACTTAGAAAATGTAATACCAGGAATTGGTGGAGATAATACCATTCTCTATGGAGCGGAAGTAAAATTTTATTCATCAAAAATTCCAGTTGATAAAAATATGCAAACATCATTTTCTGGTGTATATGCTATTGGAGATGGTGCTGGAATAACAAGAGGATTAATGCAAGCCTCTGCTTCAGGTATAGTCGCGGCTAAATCAATTTTAAAGTTATAAATTTTAATAATTAGTAAATAATAGTTGTAGGAGGAACAATATGAAAAAAATTATTCTTTTCTTAACTATTATTTTCTTATTCACTGGGTGCGAAAAATTACTAAATACGCCTACCAAACAAGTTGAAGCATTATTTAATAAATATCAAACCGTAGATACTGATATTCAAAAAGAAATAAACGAATATTTAGCCAACGAAGAATTAACAGAAGAAGAAAGAAAAAGATACTATAAAGTAATAGAGAATCAATACAAAAATTTAGTATATGATATCAAAGAAGAAGAAATTAATGGTGATGAGGCAGTCGTAACTACTGAAATAGAAGTATTAGATTATAAAACAGCAAGTGAAACTAATCAAACTAATGCTTCTAAACTCGAAGCACTAGAAAAAACTAAAGAAAAAGTTAAATATACATTATACATTAATGTTTTAAAAGAAAATGGAAACTGGAAAGTAAATTATTTAACAACTGCTGATCGTAAAAAAATTCAAGGAATGTACTGAAATTCCTTTTTTTTATGAATAAATTTCATAAAAAAATAAAATAAGAATATAATTTAATAAATAAAATAAGAAAAGAGGAAACAAATATGATAAATAAAAGGAATCTTTGGTTTTTAACATTATTTAGTCTTGTTTTAGTATTAAGTATTTACTATGTAACTCTACCGAATGAATTACTACTACTAAATAATAGTGATACATTAACTGCTACAAATGATGATCAAGTTACTAAAGAAGAAGAAATAACATCAGAAAATAATGCTCCATCAAACGAAGTAGTTCTCGAGGAAAGTGACATAATTACCGCTCTTAGAGTAGAAGCCTCCGATCAAGTATTAGACGAAATGGAGAATTTAAAAAAGACTTTAACTGATTTGAATGTTACAGTAGAGGAAAAAAACACGGCTTTTGAACAATTGAAAAAATTAAATGTCAATAAGGCTAAAGAAGCAGAACTAGAAGAATTATTAAAAAATGAATTTAAAGTAGATGCCTTTATTAAAATAACAGATGATCAAGTAAGAATAGTGGTTGGAAGTACTGAACATAACACTACAATAGCTAATAATATAATGAGAAAAGTACAAGAACAATTTGATAAAAAAATGTATATTTCAGTTAAATTTCAAACTTAAGAAGGTTAATACCTTCTTTTTTCACTAAACGAATAATAAATACTTGATTTAATTACCATTTCATTATAAAATTAATACATGAGGAGGTAACAAGATGAAAAAAAATGATATTATTCTTATTGGAGTTGTAGTATTATTAATAATAATTAGTTTCTTTGCTTTTGGCAACAAAAAAGAACTAACTGCTACGACTGGTTTAACAGATGCTGCAGTTGGTATTAATACTATAGAATATTCGACCTATGAAGAAATATTAAACGATAGTCAAAACAATCATATAGTATATATAGGTTCGGCTAGTTGTAGTTATTGTACTAAGTTCCAACCAATTATTGAAGAAGTAGCAGAAGAATATAATTTAGTAGTTTATTATATTGACATTTCAACCTTAACTAGTTCCAATAAATCTAAATTGTCTACTTCTAATTCATATTTAAAAGATAATGAATGGGGAACTCCAACTACTTTAATTTTACTTGGAAATGAAGTAGTGGATGTCTTATCTGGTTATGTCGAAGAAGACGAATTAGTTAGTTTCTTTTCCGATAATAATTTAATAAATTAGAAAAGAGAGGTTATTATGGCAAGTCAAACTTATGATTTTGTAAAGCAATTTAAACAAAAGTACCCATTGACAGTAGCTTGGAGATTAAATAAGCATTGTAAAATAGTTGATACACATTTAAACCCAGATGAATGTATAAGATATGCTTTTTGTGCCCAAAAAAACAATAGCATATTTGATATTATATCTAGTAACGTTGTTGTATTAACCAATAAACGATTGATTATAGCATCAAAAAGGGTATTATGGGGATACTTTTATTTATCTATTACACCAGATTTGTTTAATGATTTATCAATTTATCAAGGATTAATATGGGGGCGGGTAAAGATTGATACGGTAAAGGAACTAGTTATTTTATCAAATGTTGATCCCAATGCTTTACAAGAAATAGAAACACAAATATCAACATTTATGATAAAAGAAAAAAGAAAATATTCTAATCAATGTTAAACGCTAGTAATAAAAGTGAAATTTTTCACTTTTTTTTAATAGTTGAATAACATATACTAGGAAGTGATAAAAACTATGTATGAAATATATACGGTTATGCCAAATGATACATTAGAGATAATTGCCACAAAATATAACGTTGATCCAGCATTTTTGTATAAATTAAATAATTTTAATCCCTCAACCATACTAACTTCAGGTACAAATATTATTGTCCCAAATTACAAGAATCAATACTTTGATTATTATACGATACAAAAAGGTGATAGTTTATATTCAATAGCTAATCAGTATCAAACGAGTGCGACAACCTTAGCAGAGTTAAATGGTTTAAACATAAATGATTACATATATCCTAATCAAACTATTATGGTTCCTAAAAAAGAAGTTGGTATTTATATTACCAAGGAAAATGATACAATTAATAGTTTAACAAATAAAACTAATCAACCGTTAAATGTATTATTAAATAATAATCCAGCAATTTATCTTTTGCCAGATCAAATAATTGCATATAAACAATAAATTCCATTCATTGGAATTTTTTGTTTAAATATTTAGTACAGATAATAGACATTAATAAAACAATTTGGTAAAATAGTAATAAAGATAAAGGAGGCGGTAAAATGGTATTAAAAAAGCCATATAAATTTTTAATTAAGAACTTTAAAACAATTCACTTAATAATAACTGCATTAATATTTTATTTAATAGTTAAAAACAATACTCTATATAAATTTTTTAAATCATATGCTAGCGACAAAACAGGTCTCTTAAATAATGCTTTATATATAACAAAACCAATGATTTTTTGGACAATTATTGTTATTATTATATGTATAGTACTAGTAATTCTTATGAAAAGAAAGAATAAGCCAAAAACTCTTTATATCATAATGATAGTTGGTTATTTATTAGTTGAGATATTTTGGTGGTACTCATTTAGTAATATAACACTAATAAAAGAAAGTTCTATTTCTACCCAAACAGCTTTATTACTAAGAGATTTATCAATAATTGTTATGAGTTTTCAATATGTTATGATTGCCTTTATGTTTGTTAGAGGGTTAGGATTTGATATAAAAAAGTTTAATTTTACTGATGATTTAATAGAATTAGATATAACAGAAGACGATAGCGAAGATTTTGAGTTTGTAGTTGGTATAGATATAAATAGAATAAAAAGAAAAACTAATAGAAAAATACGAGAATTTAAGTATTACTTTATCGAAAATAAACTATTCATTATTATAGTAATGATTATTGGAATATTATCTATCGGTATCTACTTAATAAACAATATTAAATTTGAACATATATATAAAGAAAAAGAAATAGTAACAACAACGACAAATAAAATTAAAGTTGAAAGTAGTTATTATACAGAAGAATCTTTATCTAATGAAGTAATTGCAAACGAAAATAATATCTATTTGATTGTTAAAACAAAGTTACTAGCAATATACAGTAGTAGTAACAAGTTTGCTCTTAATAAATTTCCTTTAATAACGGAAAGTGGTCAGTATTTTCCGCAAACCTCATCTTGCCAAAAGTTTGCGGATATTGGAAATTGTTATAATAACCAAAGTGTTTCAATTGAAAATCCAACAGAATATTTATTTATATATTACATTCCTAAAGCAGATATAGAAAAAAGAATAATATTTGCTTATGAAGAGGGTTTTACTAATACAGCAAGTGAAGAAAAAAGTTATACGAAAATAAAACTTACAAGTATTAACTTAGATGAAGAAGAACCAATGATAGATACTGCTTTAAATAGTTTGGTAACAATAGATGGATATGTATTGAATAATAGTACTTTTATCATTAATAGTTATGAAATATCAAGGACTTTTAATTACTCATATCAATATTGTTATACAACAAATAATTGCAGTAATCATACAATTTTAATTTCACCAACTAGTATAACTAGTCAAAGTAAGACAATTATGAAGCTAAATTTAAATTTAACTACAAACGAAAGTAGAGATTATTCTTTAAGTTTATATGATTTTATCAGTAACTATTCGCGTCTTTTGTATAAAATAGATGATAATGTATATACAAGTGAAATGACGAATAAAACACCAGCTAATCATCAAGAAAGCGCTGTATATTTGGAAGTTTCTAATCAATTAGAAAATGCTAGTGCTATATGGTTTGAATTTAGCTTTAGAAATAAACACTATAAATATCAAATAAAATAACTAAATTAAAATTGTATTTATTGAATTTTATTTCGAAAATAATAAAAAGCTCTCCACTTATTTGTGGAGAGCCAATAACCAACAGCTTGTTTTCTTTTGCTAAATTCTAAATATAAAAGAAGTTATATATAATTTGAATTAATAAAAAATATACTTTTTAAAAAAAATCGTAAATAGTAACAAAAAATACTTGTCAATTTATTAAAGATATGATATATTTAATACGTTGCTTAAGTGTTTTTTAATTTGCAAACGAAAGCAATAAATATATATTTATTCTTTTAATGAATATGTGACTATTTTCAAAACTTGCCTAATTAGCTCAGCTGGTAGAGCACTTGGCTGTTAACCAATAGGTCGTAGGTTCGAGTCCTACATTAGGCGCCATATAAAAAATTAAAGAGCTATAAAGAAATTGCTTCATTATAGCTCTTTTTAATTATATTTCAAATAACAAAAAACTAACATTTCTGTTAGCAATTTATTACTCTCAAAACCTTAAAAGTTCGAGTTTTCTATCAAATTGGTGGACTGTTAGGGATTCGAACCCTAGACCCACTGATTAAGAGTCAGTTGCTCTACCAACTG
>JAUNSN010000061.1 GCA_030539175.1 bacterium
GACTTATCCACAGTCTTTATTATTGAGTTAATCATATCACATAATTTATTATCAGACAAGTATATTAGAAAATATTTTTGATAAAATAGTTACAATTAAACTATTTTAATTGTAACTATGATTTATCATTTTTATTTTTAAATTCTAATATGATTGGTGTTCCTGTAAAATCAATATTTTCTCTTAATTTATTTTCTAAATAACGGTAATAAGAGAAATGAACTAAATTTTTATTATTAACATTTAAGATAAACTTAGGTGGTTTAGTTGAAGTTTGATGAGAAAAGAATATTTTTAATCTTTTCCCTTTATAAGATGGTGGATTATTTAACATATAAGCATCATTAATTATATCATTTAAGATGGATGTTTTTATTTCTTTTCTCCTATTTGTATATGCTATATCTATTTCTGGTAATAGAGTATGAATTCTTTTTTTAGTTTTAGCAGATAGGAATACAATACTAGCATATGGTAAAAACTGAAATTCATTTCTTATATTTGTAGTATAATCTTTTATATTGTTCTTATCACTTATTAAATCCCACTTATTTACAACTATTACTATCGCTTTTCCATTTTCTAAAGCTATACCTGCAATATGTTTATCATGTTCAATTACACCCTCTTCAGAATTTATTACTAAAACACATACATCAGACTTTTCAATAGCTTTCATAGTTCTAAGCAAACTATATTTCTCTATATTTTCATATATCTTACCACTTTTTCTAATACCCGCTGTATCTATTGCTAAATACTTCTTACCATGACTAATAAATGGAGTATCTATTGCATCCCTGGTTGTACCTGCATTAGCACTTACTATTAACCGTTCTTCGTTTAATAAGGCATTAACTAAACTAGATTTTCCAACATTTGGTCTTCCAATAATAGAAAATTTTATAATTTCATCTTCTATTTCTTCTTTTGTCGTTAATGGAATATATTTATCAATATTATCTAATAGACTTCTTATTCCTAGATTATGCTCAGCACTAATAACTTCTATATTATTAAACCCTAATTCATAATATTGATAAATATTATCTTTTCGTTTCTCATTATCTATCTTATTTATAACTAGTATTACTTCTTTATTGGACTTTTTTAACATATCTCTTATTACATAATCATTCTTAGTTAATTGAGAAAGGCCATCTACTATAAATATTACTACATCAGATTCATCTATTGCGAGGGTTGTTTGAATTTTAACTAAGTTATTAAATGTGTTCTTCTCATCATCAATTCCACCTGTATCTATTAAATGATAACTTTTGTCGTTATAATTAACAGTTCCATAAATTCTATCTCGTGTTACTCCTGGGGTATTTTCAACAATAGCAACTTTTCTCCCTACTAAACGATTAAATATAGTTGACTTTCCTACATTAGGACATCCAACTAGTGCGACGGTTTTCATAATATCACTTACTTTCTAATTTTATTGCATTTATTATAATATCATATGCTTCTTTATTATAGACTATAGTACTAAGTTCTGACAATAATTGTTTTTGATATAAAGATAATTGATGTTTTATATTTAGATATGTATTATTTTTATAGTAATATATATCTATGTTTTTTTTAGTTATTTTCTTAATATCAAAATAATCTATTTTATAAAGAATAGGGGAATCTAAGTGGAACATTATTTTGATATCTATTTCATTTTGAAAAAAAGAAAAGTCCTCTTTTTCTACTTCTATTATCATACCATAATATTCATTGATATAAATATCAAAATATAATGTTCCTTTTGTATTTTTTGGTAAGATTTTATTTTTAATTTTAGTTAGAAATTCTGATATTTCTTCTTTGTTTGTTATGTCTATATTATCTAATTCATCTAGTGGTATTTTAAGTAAATAGCTATGGTTGTCATTTTTTATACATACCAACATTTATCACCCTTATTAATTTATGCAACTGGTGAATCATTTGGGATAATATTATCTATTATTTGATAAATATTTTCTCTGCCCTGTTTAGTGATTGATGAAAATACTATTAATTCTTCTTTTTCTTTTATACCTAAAGTTGATATAATCATATTTATATGTTTAAGATGTTTACTTTTGGCAATTTTATCTGCCTTGGTGGCAATAACATATACTTTTTTATTATGATATTTTAAGTATTCATACATTATTTTGTCGTCTGCAGTCGGCTTGTGACGGAAGTCGACAAGAAGAAATACTGCTTTTAAGTTAGTTCTTGATTCAAGATATTCTTCAATCATGAGACCAAATTTGGCTTTTAATTGTTTACTAACTTTAGCAAAGCCATAACCAGGAACATCTATTAAATAAAAATTGTTATTAATTAAATAAAAATTTAAAGTTTGTGTTTTCCCAGGAGTGGATGATGTTCTTGCATAATTCTTTCTATCAATTATTGCATTAATAAATGAACTTTTTCCCACATTAGAACGCCCAACTAATAACAATTCTTCTTTGTTATCATCTGGAAATTGACTCATTCTTACGGCAGAAATGGTTAATTTTACATTATTAATTTTCACATAAATCACCTGTACCTGTTATAATTATATCAAAATATTTAAAATTTAGCAAATTTATGATATATAAGAAAAATGTAGAAATTATCTACATCTTAATTTTATATGATGGTTTTGGATCTCTTTCGTTGATTTCTATATTTAATGAAGATAGTTTATCTCTTATTTCATCAGCCAAAAGATAATTTTTTTCTTTACGAAATTTGTTTCTTAACTCTATTAAATAAATTATACATGAGTCGCTTAAATCACTAATATCCCTGGTTGAATCAAAAATCAGCCCTAAAATTCCTTTAATATATGTTTCGTTAAAATATGCAACATCTTTTAAAATATCTTCGTCTTTTGTTTTGTTGACTAGCTTCATTAAGTCATAGATATATGTTATAGCAAGCGAGGTATTAAAATCATCATTCATTGCCTCTAAAAACTTATCAGCGATTGCTTGTATTTCTTTTGTGGTTATTTTATCACTAGGAAGAGGTAGACTTTTAAAAGATGAACATATTTTATTATAGTTGAGAATTGTTTCGAATAGTTTTTTATCTTCAAAGTCAGTCGGTTTTCGATAATGAAATTGAAGTAAGTAAAATCTAATTATATTGGGATTATATTGTGAAAATAAGTCGGGTAGGGTAATAAAATTCCCTAAAGATTTACCCATTTTTTGACCATTAATTGTTAAAAGATTATTGTGGATAAAGTATTTAGCAAAGGGATGACCATTTGCTGATGTTGATTGAGCTATTTCACATTCATGATGGGGAAACATATTTTCCATACCTCCGCCATGAATGTCAAAGCTATCAGTTAAATATTTTTTTGCCATAACAGAACATTCAATATGCCAACCAGGATAACCAATTGACCAAGGTGAATTCCATTTCATTATGTGGGTATTATCTGCTTTTTTCCAAAGTGCAAAATCTTCTTCATGGCGCTTATCAGTTGCAACATTTATTCTTTTGCCGCTTAATGCATCAGTTATACTTCTATTAGATAAACAGCCATAATCCTTAAATTTACTAATATCATAATAAACATTACCTTTTTCTGTTACATATGCGTAGCCCTTATCGATTAAAGTTTTAATCATTTCAATTATTTCTATTATATGTCCTGTTGCTCGGCAACTAATCGTCGGACGTTTAATATTTAATTTATCCATACATTCAAAGTAAATGTTTTCATATTTATAAGCTATAGCGTATGGGTCTAAAGATTCTTTTTTTGCTTGCTTTTGAATTTTATCTTCTCCCTCATCAGCATCGTTTACTAAGTGTCCAACATCAGTTATATTTTGAACATATTTTACTTTATAATCTAAAAAACTTAAATATCTGTTAACTATATCAAAAAATACGTAACTTTTAGCATGACCTAAATGTGGGTATCCATATACTGTCGGTCCACAAACATACATGCCAACAAATTTGGAATTTAGGGGAACAAATTCTTCTTTTTTTTGAGTCAAGGTATTATAAATTTTTAAACTCATATTTTCACTTCCTCGTAAATGTATTATAACATGAATAATTTAAGTTGTAAAACTTATTTAATAATATTGTTAACAACTAAAATTATTACTTACATATTATAAAATAGGTGATAATATGATAGTTAAATACACAGAGAAGGAGTTAGAATTATTAGCAAGATTAATGAGAGCAGAAGCAGTAGGGGAGGGCGATTTGGGAATGCTTATGGTTGGTAATGTTGGGGTTAATCGAACTATTTCTGATTGTTTAACTTTTAAAAACATTCGAACTATTTATAATATGATTTTTCAATCTCCAGGCGGTTTTTCTGGAACTTCTAGTTCTCCCGACTTCCGCACTTAATAAACTAAAAAATCATCATTAAACCCAACATCAATAAGGCTTTAAGATGATTTTTATT
>JAUNSN010000025.1 GCA_030539175.1 bacterium
ATACATATTTTACCTCCTGAAAATTCAACTTATATATAAATATAATACAGTTATTTCATTATTAAGTCAAATTCATCAAATAAAGATTGGAAAAACCAATCTTTCATTAATTTAAATTTTTTAACTTTTCTTTTATAAAATCATCTAAGTAAGATGAATCTTTGGTTACCCATTCATAAGCACAATGTTCATCACTCAAAATAATATCAGTTTTTTCTTTGTCAACATCTATTATAAAATCAATTTCTATGTTATGAATTAAATTACCATTTTTATTTTTGATTTCATCGAAATAATGAGTGATTTTTAAATCAAAATCTTGTTCAAATCCAATTTCCTCTTTTAATTCTCTTGCTAATCCTTCTTTAAGCAATTCGCCATTTTCCAAATGTCCACCAGGAAACTCCCATGCTCCCGGAAATAAATCATCATCTTCATTTCTTTTTACAACAAGAAGCATATCACCATCTTTTAAAATACCTGTTAAAACTATATCAGTTTTCATTTTTACCCTCTTTCAAATAGTGTAAACAAAAAATTATTAGATTATAGTTATTTTAATTTACCATTAAAAACTACTTCATCAACATTTTTAACATAATATCCGTCAATTATTTGAGTTATTTTCCAGTTATTGTTATGAATAAAATGTAAAAAATATTGAACTTTTTCACTTGGCATAGTAATCATTGGTGTGGTAGTTTCTAAATATTCAAAAGATGCTTTCATTAAATTTCTACCAATACCAATATTTCTTCCATGTTCAGCAACATAAAAAGTACATATTTTATTTTCCTCTTCAGTTTTTTTTAAAAAAGCAACTCCACAAATATTATTATGATTTCTTATAAACAATACTTCTCTGGTACCATTCCCAACATTAGGTAATTGTTTAGTAAAAAACCATTCTTGATGTTTTGGATAATCAATTGATAAATGATCGGTTAAATAATATATTTGATTAGACAATTGTTCAAATTGTTCTTTATCATATATAAAATCTGATAATCTTTCTATTTTATATTCCATAAATTTATTTATTCCCCTCTATAAATATAATTCCATCATTAACAAATAATAATTTATTTTAAATTTGTCTGGAATTATATTTATTCCTTTATAAAAATCTTTTAAATATTCTTCACCATAATTTCTAATAATAGTTCTAGTTGCAATTGCAATATCAAACCATTTATCTGCAATTCCGCAATCACCAACATCAATAAATCCAGAAAAAGAGCCATTTTTAGCAAAAATATTTGGCAAACTTATATCACCATGAGAAAAACACAATTCCTCATCAAATCTATTTTTAATTAAATAATCATATATTCCTTGTAATGTTTTATATTTATTTTTAATTGAAACATCAATTTCATCTATATTAATAAGATTATTATCTAAATTATATTTTACTAAATTTAATTTATAATCTAATGAAACATTAAATGGGCAATCAATTATATCAACTTTTTTTAATTCATCAAAAGCATCAATTATTATAGGTATTCCTAAACTAGGATTTTGTAAATAAAAATTAGAACAAACCATTTCTCCTTCTAAAGATTCAGTAAGCAAAAACTCCTTATCATCTATTACTTCATGTAAAATTATTTTAGGAACAATAGTTTTTGTTGATAACCATTTTAATTTTTTATATTCATTTGTCAGCAATCCATTTTTAGTTATTTTCAAAAAATATATACCATTATCAGATGTGATTCTAAAAACAGTAGAATCAGAACAACCGATACTTATTTCTTCAATTTTACTTTTATCTAATATTTTTTTTAATTCATTAGATATCTTAAATTCAAATTTCATTTTTTACTCCTTTCGTCCTATTGACTATCTATGTTTGGATTTAGAATCAATTGTTAATTCAATAGGACTATCTAAGTTTTTTGATTTTTGTTCCCTATAATAATCATAATTTCCTAAATATTGTTGAACTTTACAATCTTCAATATTTAAAACCCTTTGTGCCAATTTATTTATGAAATATCTATCATGTGAAATAAATAATACAGTTCCTTGATATTCTTGTAATGCTTCCTCTAACATTTCTTTGGTATCTATATCAATATGGTTTGTTGGTTCATCTAATATCAAAAAATTAGCCTTTTTTTGTATTAATTCAAATAATTTTAATCTTACTTTTTCACCACCAGATAATTTTCCAACTCTTTTAAAAACAGTTTCACCATAAAATAAGAATTTTGCTAAAGAAGCTCTCAATTGCGTTTCAGTACCAGAAAAATACTCTCTAGCAGTATCTAAAATAGTTGCTGCTTCATCTTCAAATCTTATTTCTTGGGGAATATATCCAATCGAAACATTGCTTCCAAGTTTTATATTTCCATCACAAATCTCAGTTTGTCCTAATAATGCTTTAACAAATGTTGATTTACCACTTCCATTTTTTCCCATCAAGCATACTTTTTCTCCATATCTCAAAGAAAAATCAGCACCTTCAAATAACAATTTATCTCCAACAATTATTCCTAAATTTTCAACAACCAAAACATCTTTTCCAGAACGTTGTTCAATTGTAAAATTTAGTGGTAACTCTTTTTTTTGTTCTGGTTTATCTAATAATTCAATTTTTTCTAATCTTTTTTCAATACATGCAGCTCGTTTAAAAAATCTTTCATTATCACCAATTTTACCCCATTCTCTTAATTTTTTTATTGCTGTTTTCATAGCTTCAATTTGCTTTTGTTGTGTTTTAAAATCTTCAAATTCAGCCATAATTCTTCTTTCATTTTCTTGTAAATAATAAGAATAATTTCCATGAAATGTTTCAGATTTACCTTTATCTATTAATACTGTTTTAGTTGCAACTTTATCTAAAAAATATCTATCGTGAGAACTAATAATAACAGTTCCTCTATAATTTGATAAAAAATTTTCAAACCATTCTAAAGTATCAATGTCTAAATGATTTGTTGGTTCATCCAACAATAAAATTGACGGATTACTGATTATTAAAGAAGCTAAATTAACAATTGTTTTTTCTCCGCCACTCAATGTATTAAACGGGCGATCTAACATTTCTTCTTTTATTTTAAACCCACTACAAATTTTACTAACCTTTGATTCTAACTCATAACCACCCATTTGTTCAAATGCTTCTTGTAATTTTCCATAATCTTTTAAAATAGAATCTAGTTTTTCAGGAGTACAATGTGCCATTCTATCTTCTATTTCTCTCAATCTAGTTTCCATATCATACAAGTGTTTTAATCCACGTGTTAAAACATCTCTTACAGAACAATTATCATCTACTTTTGGTGGAATTTGACTTAACAATCCAAGTGTTGCATCTTTTCTAATAGAAACCAAACCACTATTTGCATTTTCTAATCCTGCAATTATTTTAAAAATCGTTGTTTTTCCACATCCATTAGGACCAATTAAAGCAATTCTTTCACCTGTTACTGCCTCAAAATCAAATTCATCTAATACTCTCTTAAAACCAAAACCTTTTACAATTTTATTTAAACCTATTTCTAACATTGTAAAACACCTCCCATTAAAGCTCTTTTCGCCTTTATATTATATCATATTTCGTTCAACATTAACATATTTTGCTAAGAATTTCTGTAAGAAAGCAATATATTTCCTTATTACACATATTATTTAATTGTTCATTTTCTTCATCAGTTAGTTCAACAGTATATTTATTATATTCTGGTGTAATGGATATTGAGTCTAATGGATATCCAATATTGCGTTTATTATGAATTTTATTAACAAATATCTTATTAATTTTATATTCAAATGTATAAACCTTTCCATTTTTATCACAGATAGCAATATCTTTTTTCCAGAATCCATTTAATTTACCACCATATTTATTTATGAGATTTGTATAATAATTAATTCTTTCTTCCTCTGATAATTTAATACCGTTAATTGTATTCACATTAATTCCTGGTTGTTCTTCTTCCTTTATGTTTTCAAAATATAATCCTGTATCTTCAGAAATAGTAATATAATCTGTTAATTTATTATACTCTTTCACTTTCTTTATAGCTATTTCTTTTGAATCTTTTCCTATTTCTTCAACATTATAATCAATATTTATATCATTCAAACCTATTAATTCATAATTTTGATCTCTTAACATATTTTTATATAATTGAAGTTTTGAAGGATTATGTGTTGCAAACAATACTGTCTTTTTCATTATATATCACCTTTAATTCTTTCTTTTAATAATCTTATATTATCAATTTTATTAGTTCTTGTCCTAATTAATATCCAATTATATTTTATAAAATTTTTATTATAAATAATTGCATTACTATTCTTAACCATATCTAATTCAAACAATTCTTTGTCATGTGGCAATTGATACTTAATGTTTAATTCATCTAAATTTAAAATTAATTTTTCATACAACTCAGCATTATTTATTCTTATTGGATACCTATGCCAAACTGAACAATCATCACCACTATCTATTATACAATAAATACTATCAAAATCACAAAAACAATCCAATAATTCTTTTGCAATGTTTCTTTGATGTTGAACAATTTTGTTTGCATTATTCAATAATTGATTAGCATCAATATAACTTAAATCAAAGGTATATGGTAAAAGTGAATGTTGCTTTTTTCGGCTTTCGTTATCATAAAAATCAAATTTATCTGAATAATTTATATTGGAAAACAATGCACCACCATATCCTAATGATATTGGTTTTGTCTTTCCAAAAGAAGTAACTACTATATCACTATACTCACCAATTTTTTCATCATTTAAAATGATATTCCAAGCTTGAGCTATATCTTCGATTATAGGAATATTTTTTGCCACTTCTCGAATTCCTTTTATTTTTTGTACCAACCCATATTGATGTACTAATATAATACATTTTATATCCGGTTCCATCAAAAAAGCATCTATAATATCTTTTTCTGATAAATTAAATCCATTTTTTGGTGTATAAATTATAGGAATTGCTCCAATATGAATTATTGCCTCAAATATTGAATAACAAACAGTAGAAGATATTAGAACTTTATCTTGAGAAGATATTTCTAAACATTTTAATGCTGATTCAATAGCTAATGTGCCTGAATACACCGAAATGCCATAATTTTTATTTATTTTTTGTGCCATTATTTTTATTAAATCTTCTTTCATATCTACCTCTTTTTACAATGATATAAATGTTTGTGTAAAAACAAACCATTTTGATAACCATTATCAATTTTTTCTATGTTAAAACTATGATTAACTAATTCACTCATTCTATTTTTGTCATAATACAAATATTGCTCAATTTCAGTTAAAGTAATGTTATTTATATGAACATAAAACTCAGTAATAAATCTAATATATTCGGCAAATCTCTTTGCTTGATAATAAACTGATATTTTTGATTTAATATCTTTATTGTAATCTTCAAATAAACACATTCTATCAACATCTGGTTTATAATTAAAACTTTCGCTAGCATCAAAAATAAGTACCCCATTTAATGTTAATATCTTACTGCAATTTAATAAAGCGAGTGCAATATTTCCTTCGTTACCTAATAATTGAATTGTACTATATGGAAAAATAATAGCATCATATTCCTTATTTGGTGTTTCCTTACATATATCCATATTATAGCAAACGATATTTGGGCATTTTTCTTGAAGAACTTGTAATCTATATTGATCTATATCAAGAGCATCAACAAATAAATCTTTAGAAATAGGTATTGCAACTCTTCCTGTTCCAGCACCAACTACTAAAATATTTTTACTTTGATAATTTTGTAACTCTCTTATATAATAGTCAATATCCATATTTTGTCCATGTAACATATGTTCATTATAAAAATCATAACTTTTGGCCAATAATTTATTCATAAAACTCCTACTTTTCAAAATAATTATACATATTATTTCTTAATTTTAATAGATTTTCTTTGCTATAATGCAGATTATAATATCTACTTTGATATGCACCAAAAGAAATATTAAAATTTTCAACACTTTCATAAACCGATCCTTCAAAATCTATAAAATTTATATGTTTTTCTTCTTTTAAAAATTTAAATATATTATAATATAAGAACGCTATTGCACCTACATCATATTTAGGATCAAAGTAAGAATATAAAATATATGCACATTTTTTATCCCAAGCTATATGCACAGCACCATATGTTATTTCATTATTTTTAGCAACAAAGCACATTCCTCTGTCATTTTTAATAGTGTTAATAATATATTTTTTTACAAAAGAAGCCGATGAAGGAAAATTATATTTTTTTTCCCAATTAACACATTTTTCGCAAGAAAAATATTTTAAAGTTTTGTCAAGATAAAATTCTACATTATTTTTTTCGGCTTTCCTAATTTCTTTTTTTCTATCATTACCAAATTTTTCATATATTTCTTCTGGTTTTTGTGTCAAATCAATTTTGTATGTATATCTTAACTCAGGTATAATACCATTTCTAATAAATGGCATTATATCTATAATTTTATCATCAACTGAAAAACTAAATTCATTAAACATTTCTTTCATAAAAACTGATAAAGCATTTTCAATTTGTCTAATAAATCTTATTTGATTTCTTTGTTCTTTTGGTAAATCAAAAATAACAGGTCCACCATAAGGAATGTACATTGTACTTTGGCATATCTGGGTTCCACTATCATTTAAAAACAATGGCATAAATCCTATTATTTTATCTTTATTAAATATTTTAATAATTTTTTTTACTCCCTTTAGTTTTAAAAACCAAGAATAAGCAAAACAGGTTCCGTTAAAACTTCTATCTATTTTTTCATCCAAGTTTTCTATTGAATTAACACTATCTATTTCTAATTTCATATTTATACCTCTTTTTTTACTTCAATATGTAATCTATGAATTTCACTATTTTTCAAATAATCGTATGCTCTACTTCTTCTACCCCAAAAATCAATATTTATATTTTTATCTTTTGATATTTTTAACAAATGATCAAATAAACAAAATATTCCGGTGTAGCCTATTCTTCCTTCCTTAGAAGCACCCCATTTTACCGCATACCATTTTGATTTTGAATTTGCTCTAAATAACAAGGAATAAGAATATGGAATATTATTTTTATAACACACATTTAAAGAAGAGTTATTTGGTTCATTCATTAAATAAAATATATATTGTAAATCTTCTCTTGATAGACTTTTCATATCACAATTATTATCTTTCTTCCACGAATTATAATCAATAAATAAAACATCATTCCATAAGTCTAAAACATTTGATATATTAGATAAAACATATTTATAATTATTTAATGTTGATTTATACTTTTTAAAATTTCTTTTTATTTGATTCGTTTTGTTATTTTCAAAATATTTATCAATATCACTAATATTTAAACATGGTGCTTCCCATTCATCAATAATATTTAATATCATTTTTCTTTTTTTTGCCCATGATTTAATTTTGTTTAAACATTTTCCATCATCTATATATTTGAATTTTATAATATTTCCTTTTTTAATAATATTTTCTAATTCTTTTAATATATTTGAATTAAGATTAAAATCAAAATAATGTTGACACTCTAATATATTATTCTTCTTAACAAAATACAAATCATCAATTTTCACTATTGAACCTATATCATATCTTATTGAAATAGCTTTAGACCAATCATTTGATAATGTGAAATTATTCTTCATTTTGAAATTTTCCTAGTTCACTAATTATATATTTAAGATGCTTATTATTTAAAGAAGCTGAAAGATTAAACCATGCTGTTCTTTTAAACAAAGAATATGCTTTAGGGCATTTATTATCTTGATATTTTGAAACATTATATGGGAAACAAATTTTATTCCATGATTGATGTAATTTAAATGTATCAAACTCATTTATTAAATTACTACAATAATTGTTAAAACCAATACCTTTTGTATTCATATATTTTATAAATTTTTTACATTGTTTTTCTGTATTAAATTGAATTGACAAGCTAACCGAAACATTTTTTTGATTGATCATTTTTGGTCTTAGACAATAATAATTTTTATCAATATTATTTATAATATAATTGTATTTTTTTTCTTGATTATGTATTATCATATCAATTTTTTTAATTTGTTCTACTGCTACTGCACTTTGCAATTCAGTTAATTTAAAATTTTCTCCAAAAATAGTTTTACCATTTTCCCATGTCGGATAGTTATCACCTTCTCTATAACCACCATTGTCATGATACATTTTTGCTAATTCATAAATTTTTTTATTATTAGTAGCAATAAAACCACCTTCACCACAAGTAATTGTTTTTCCAGCTTGTAAACTAAAAGCGCCACAATCACCAAAAGTTCCAGATTTTTTTCCGTCAATTTCTGATCCAAAAGCTTGTGCAACATCTTCAATGACTTTCAAATTATATTTTTTTGCAATTTCGTTAATTCTAATCATATCACAAGCTTGACCTTGCATATGAATTGCCATAATTGCTTTCGTATTTTTTGTAATTGCGTTTTCTATTTTTTCTGTATCAATATTCATTGTTTCATTAATATCTACAAATTTTGGAACAGCACCACAAGCTAAGACACTTCCTGCTGAAGCAATAAAGGTAAATGACGACATTATCACTTCGTCACCAGGACCTATTTCACAACCAATACATGCTAATTTTAAAGCAGCAGCACCATTAGAACATGCCAAAACATATTTAACATTCAGATATTGAGCTAGTTTATTTTCCAATTCAGTTGTTTTATATAACAAATTTGGTCCATGATATCTGAATAAACTTTTAGATTTAATTACTTTTTTTACAGCCTTTAATTCCTCTTTTCCAATATAATGTGTTCCTAAAAATGGATCGTTTGGTATTATCATTTTTATTCTCCTTTCATATTTTGTGAAAAAATAAGTTCTGCTATTTCCTTACTTCCATTTTCTTTTAGTTTTTCGGTATATTTTATTCTATTTTTATAATAATTATTTTGATCAGTATTAATAAATTTTTTTACTTTATTTGAAATTGTTAAACTATCCTGCAAATCTAAATATTTTTTAACATTATCAATTACTAAATTAACCCCTGTTTCTTCATTTAATAAGCTTGGCACTTCTTTGTAAAATTCAAATGAATCCCAATTAATAATTTCAAAACCTAAATTCATTTTTTTATAATAATCTAATTGTAATAATTGACTATAATTAACTGGTGGCAAATATAGAATATTTTTATTTCTCCAAATTGTTTCAACAAAATTTCCTAAACCGGATGCCATAATACAATGCGAGCAAGAATCTAATTCATTTAAATATTCTTCATTAGAAAGTGTTTTCAAAAAAATTTTATCATTTGGACTATCAATTTTAAGATTATTTATCACTCCACTTCCACCGCAAATAATTATTTTGTCAAATTTTTTAATTAATTCATTAACAGATAATACTTCGTTAATCAGTTTGTTGTAAAATTCAATAACAATTTTAGAATCTATAATAAAAGCTTCTGCTCCACCGATATTAATAATTAATTTATTCATTACCTTATTTAATGATTTATTTAAAGAAATATCTCTAATTGGACCAACAAAAACTGGATTTTTGATTTTTTTACCAATTCTTGCAAAATTTTTTCTACATGGGATTATTTCTGATATTATATAACCTTTTAGATTTTCTAAGCCATCTTCTAATTTGTCCCACATCCACATTAAATTATCCATATAATAAACATTTTTTAATCCTAATTTCAAAGCATATATTGCTCCTGGAATATTTTCAGATGATAAAATAACATCATATTTATAAAATTCTTCTTTTTTCTGTTCTAGTTCTTTTATGTCATAAGTTTTACATTCAATTATTTTATCAAAATAATTTGACATTATTGCTTGTTCTAATGCTATTCCGGTTCCCATAAAAGTTAACTCTATATTGGGATATTTTTTTAATTCTTTTATTACATTTAA
The DNA here is from genome assembly GCA_030539175.1 of bacterium. Taxonomy (GTDB): domain Bacteria; phylum Bacillota_I; class Bacilli_A; order RF39; family UBA660; genus JAUNSN01. The sequence continues at coordinate 9,954 of JAUNSN010000025.1, forward strand.
GCATGTAGCAATAGGTCCATAGCCAAATTGCTCAGCAGTTACTAAAATTTTCATATTATTCCTCTCTTTCAAAATATTTATCGTTAAACAAACAATTTGATTCATCGCATTTTAATTTACAATTTAATTTTCCGTTTATTAGTTTATCTTTTAGTTCTTTTCTTTTTATTCCATTCCAAATTTCAGTAAAAGAATTATCAATTAAATTACCTATTTTATAAATATCTCTATCTCTATGAATACTACAATCACATGGATATACGTTTCCCGTTGGGCAGTCTATAAAAGCACAAAAACTTGGATAAACACACTTTAAATCACCATTATAAATTCTATCGCCATTTGATTCCACTTTTTTGCTAAAAAAATCAATATTATGACATAAAAATTTTACATTTAATTTTTCTGCTAAATTATAATAGTATTGTATATTTCTTGAATAATTATCGATTTGTTCATCGTTAGGAAATAATTCTATACAATCCTTAATCACTATTGGATTAATATAATCAAAAAAAACATATTCTTTCATTTTGATAAAATCAGAAAAATCATCTATATTTTTAGTGTTAATAACATGATTAAGAATTATATTAACATGTGGCATATATTTTTTTATTAAATTAATATTCTTCGTAGCAAATTCCCATAAATTTTTAGTTCTTCTCAATTCATTATGAATTTCTGCATTATTACTATCTATTGAAAAAAAGAAATTTACAATGTTATATTTTGATAATTTTTTAATCTTCTCTTCATTTAAATTTAATCCATTTGATATTAATACTATTTTAATATTTTTTTTTGTACAAAATTCTAAATAATCAAAAATATCATCATTAATAAAAGGCTCTCCACCGCCAGTAAAATGTATGTATTTTGTTCCTAATTGAGATAATTCATTTATTATACTTTTTACATTTAAGATATTGGTTTTTTCTTTATTCAAACGAACATCACAAAATGAACAATTAGCATTACAAAGATTAGTTAATGACAAATAAACATAAAACGGTGATTCGTAATTTTTAAAAATTTCTTTTGGTTCTTCTCCCATTATTTTTAAATACATTATAGTTACCTCAATTCTCTTTTTATTTCATCAATTATTTTTTTTGCTAATTGTTTACTTGGAAATTTTTCTGTTTCATGATAAACAGTTTTAGTTAGTGAAGATAATCCCATTACAACTGGAGAATATTTATTATTTTTTTCTAAAAACAAATGTATTTTTTTATTTAAAGAAGATGCCCATCCCAATTCAATATGAACACCGCCTGAAATTGGATTGCCTGGAATAACAAATAATACATCACTTGTTTTTACTCCTTCATAATCACTTTTTGTACTTTCTTCTGGCGATTGATAATCCAATCCAAATCTTTCTCTAGTAATAGCAAAATAATGATCTATTTCATTTTGCTCCAAGTATTCAATAATTGGTTGGAAAAATTGTTGATATTCTTCTTTTACTATTTTTGTTTTTTCATCTAATATTCCACTAAATGGACACGATATAAATACTTTCATATTACTTCACCTCTTTTTTTCGTAATAATAATTGCTTTACAATTTCTTGATTTGTTGGTCCATTAATTAATCTTTCTCTAATATTGTTTTTTAATTTTTCATATTCCATTAAATCAGCGACATCATAATAATTGTTTTCGGTTTGATTAAACACCGGAGTAATAAAACTTCCATCTGAATTTATACACGAATGCAAAATTATATTCAATTCACCCACTCTATCAGAAATTACATCAGTTACTTTTATCACATCACCAATAAAATCTATCTTTGAAAATTTTGTTGGTGATTCACTCAATGTTATAAAGTTATACAAATAAAACCCACCATTAGTTACATTTCTTAATACACAATAATTACTATTATCAATAACCTTACAATAGTTTCCCATTTTTGAATTAATTATATCAATACTTGAATCAGTCATTCTCAAATGCGAGTATGATGGTATTCGGTGAATCTTTCCACCACAATTATAAGCTGCAAAATAATTATTTTCATCTGCTATCTGCAAATCCAATAAATGTCCTAACTGTAATTTCAATACTTTTTCTCTAACATTTTCCATTAATATTTCCTTCTTTCTAAAACAATTTTTGGCAAAGAACATTCTTTACTACACAAATTATTATCAATACCTAAACCTATTATTTTATTCTTTTCTTCAGTAGGAAAGTGAAAATCACTTCCAACTGTATATATTAATTTATAACTTTCCACTAACATTCTCAATTTATTCATATACTCTAATGGGCATTCACTATGATAAGTCTCAATTCCTTCAAGCCCAAAATCAATAAGTTCTCTTAACATTCTTTTAAATTCTAAATCTGATAAATGATATTCATATGGATGTGCTATAACAGGAATTCCTTTTGCATTTTTTATTGCTTCTATCGCTTTTTTTGATTCGATATCATATTCTGGATAAAAAGGATAATTATGTCTACAATATTTTTTAATAGTCAATATTTCTTCCTCTGAATATTGAGCACTTTGCATATATTGTTGAATAGCCCACCATAATCTGTAGTATTTTGAACAATCAATGCTTTTTAAAATATCTGTTGACAAATAATTATATTTTTTCATTAAGTCCAAAAGATATTTTTTGTTAACTTCATATCGATAATCTTTTAGATTTTCTAACAATAACAATAATTCTTTATCATTAAAATCTAAATCATAACCTAATATATGAATTAAAGTTTTAATTCCTTTTTTTGATTTATAAAATGCTGATATTTCAACACCATTTATTAAAATCATATCATCAATTTCAAGAGTTTCTCTATAAGCATCTATAGTATCATGATCAGTAATCGATAAAATGCCTACATTGTTTTTTTTGGCAGTTTCTATTATTTCATTTGGTGTAAACCTGCCATCAGAATAAATAGAATGAATATGTAAATCAATGTTTTTTATCATTTTAACCCAACCTTTCAAATTTTATTTGTTTATTTTTATTAAATATTTGATCTGCTAGGCACAAATTACCATCATGAATAATTATTTTATTCAAATAAATATGTCCATTAATATACTCACCAATTTCATATCCTTCTTTTACTAAAAAAATACATGGATATACTTTCAGATTAGGTGCTATTACTATTTCGTCTTGTCCTGCAGGACAAATAAAATTACATTTACTATTACTAAAGTCTTTTCCAAATGTTCCACATCTCTTTATTAACAAATCTTCTTTAGCGTATATATTTCTAGCTATTGTTAACTGACGAAAAAATTCTTTTTTTTGTTCATCTGTTAAAACATTATTATCAGTAATTGTTAAAGCGTTTCCCGTTTTTAAATAATTAATAAACCTAAGTTTATGAACATTTAATTTTAATGCTTTTTCACATATATCTAAAACTAAATTATAATTCTTTTGAGTGATTGTACACATTAACTCAACATTCATACCTTTTTTTTGAATTAATTTAATATTATTTTCAATTAAACATTGTTTTACATCAGATACTTTATCATGAATTCCAAAATGATATGACATAGCTATCATATTAACCCCTGCATCTTGTAATTTCGTTAATATTTTTGGATTATTAGTAATTGCAATACCATTTGTTAATATTCTATACTGATTAATCAATTTCAAAGAATCATAATAATTTTGAAGCAGTATTTCCGTTCCATTAATATTCAATTGATATTTTGATTTTAATTTTAAGCACATATCATATAAATCTTTTGAATCTATATTTCCTTTATATGAAACATAACAATGTTTGCATTTTGTATTACAAACCGAACAAGACATAAATGTTACTTTTTTACCACAATATTCTCTCTTTTTTTCCATATTTCACATATTTTCCTCTCAATAGTATTCTAAACGTTAAAAAAAAATTATGGAACTCATAATTTTTTTATTGGCTATAAATAATATTTATATCAAAATTTATTTAGTTTTCTTTTATTATATTAATAAAATCTTTTATTATCTTATTAATATTTTTTTCTTGATAAGCAACGCTTATAGGTATCATGACATTATCAACATCAGTTTTAATTTCCACAAATTTTTTTTCATTAATTTCAGTTTGAACAAATTCAGAAATCATCCATCCTATACCTATGCCAGCTTCAATTATTTCTTTTGCAATAGGTGATGAATTTGTTTCGATTATTGATTTTAGCAAAACATTTTTTCTTCGGAAATTAGAATCCAATAGTTTTCTTGTTGTTGTTGTCGTGCTCGGAAGAATAAGTGGATATATTTCCAATTCTTTAGCAGTAACAATATTTTTTTTACCTAATTCTACAAAACTATCGTTTCCAACAAAGATTCCTTTAAAATCTTTTATTTTATCTACTCTTATATTTTTATTATTATTTTCTGTTAAATCCGTATCTATTAACAAATCTAATTCCTTATTTTCCAACATTAATAACATTTCACTTGTTTTTTTATCAATAATATTTACTCTTACATTTGGATGCTTATCATTAAATACTTTTAGATATTTAATAAAATAATAGGCTCCAACATGTGTAGGAACACCTACATTAATTTCAAATACCTCTTCATTTCTTATTTCTTCTAATATTTTATTTCCTGACATTAATAGACTATTTGCTTTTTCAACATAGTATAATAAAGCTTTTCCTTCTTTCGTTAATTCAATTCCACTATTTGTTCTAACAAACAATGTTACCTTTAATTGCTCTTCCAATTGTCTAATACTATAACTAATAGCTGGCTGAGTTAAGTTCATTTTTTCAGCAGTTTCTGAAAAACTTTTGCTGATACTACAAACATAAAATATTTTATATAGATTTAAATCATAAACACTATTAAACATAAATTCACCTCATTTTTATTTATTATATCATATTTTTATCAACATTTTATATTATACTATTGAATAATTCTTCAATTAATGTAATCTTTTCTTGATAATTTTCTATTAATCTACTCCATTGTATATAATAGTTATTCTGAACATAATCAGTTATTTCTTCCGTAGTTTTGCCATTTTTTTCTATTTCATTTATACTTTTTTTATATGAATCAAAAACATAAAACAATGCAAATTCATCTGGATTACACCAAATCAATTTTTTCATAAAATCAAAAAGCACATCAATAGATTTTGAATTTTTTAATGATAATCTATTATTAATACCAACACCTTTAAAAAATTTTTGATTTTTATTATAAACAAATTTAATATTATCATACATATTTTCCACTATTACTTTTTTCATATTAAATTGATAATATGGAATAAAGTTATTGTCACCCCAATAATTTTTACACACCAAAAATTTTGGAAACTTTTTTTCTAAGATCAATGCAATATATACTTTTTTATTTGATAAAGGCGCAAACCATTTTTCATAATAATATATAAACTCACTTAATATATCTATAAATTGTTCATTACCAGTTAGATAACCTTTTTTTACCAGGCTAGTTACTACTGTATTAGTTTTTTTATCGTTTATTTTTGAAATAACTACATCCAAAACATTTTCATTAATCAATTGAAATATTATTGCTCCATTTGATTTACTTGCTAATGCAAGTTGTTTTAATTCTTCTTTTCTTTCATTCAAATTCATAATATATTCCTTTCTTAAAATAAATAACTACATATATATTATATCATAAGTTGTTCGTATTTGTCTGTCTACAATCTGTATTTAACATTTTAAATGAGAAAATTATTATAGGTGATAAATATGAATGATAATAATTTATTTAATTTAAGGGAATACAATGATTTATATCAAAAAGATGTAGCTAAAATAGTTGGAGTTAAACAGCAAACCTATTCTTTATGGGAAAGAGGTATTAAAATAATACCATTAAAGCATTTAAATACTTTATGTAATTATTATAAAGTAAGTATGAATTATATAATGGGATTAACAAATAACAAATATAGTAATATTAATACAATAAAAATTTTGGATAAAACAAAAATTGGTAATAATATAAAATACATCAGAAAACAACATTGTTTAACAATAAGAGATTTATCCAAATTACTTAATACCACACCATCTACGATTTCTTATTATGAAAATGGAAAAACACTTATTATTACTGCTTTTGCATATCAAATAGAAAAAAAATACAACATCTCAATGGACTGGCTTTGTGGTAGAGAGCAATAAAAAAATTATAAATAAATTCACATTATTTATAATTTTTTTTAATACATATTAAAGAAAATTGAAACAATCTATTAATTAATTTCCTTGATCATGTCAATACATCTTGTATGATAATTATTATTTTTATAAAATCTAATTCCATTTTCATTATAGCTAAATACTTCAACACTGATATATTTACATTCGTTACTTTTAAAGTATTCTTCCATTTTATTCATTAACTTTCTACCTATACCTTTTGATCTAGTATTTTTTGAAACAATTAATTCAGAAATTCTACCTTTTTTAGGACATTTGTAATCTAAATAATCACTTTTTTCGTATTTAACAATATATCCCATAATTAAACCAATTGCTTTCTTATCTTCTACTGCTAAATAACATTTCCCATTATTAGAGTTTACTTCTTCTAAATCAGATTTTATCATTTCTTCGCGGTAATTTTTACCAATTTGATCTAAATTATCTTTATCTATAGAAATAATGTATTCCTCTAATTCAACAAGCAAATCTTTTACATCCTCTTCATATTTATTATCATATTCTATTATTTTCATAATTTTCCCTTTTCAAACATATTTCTACTATATTTATATATTGATTAAATCTTTTTCCTTTAAATTTATTTGCAATTTTGAATCCTAAATCAAAAAATGTTTTACAAGAATCAATTCTTGCTTCTTCAAATGAATCATATAAAGCATCAACATTGTAAACATTAAATGCTTCATCAATTAATAATCTCATTGCTTCTTTTGAATATCCTACTCCACGATATTTATCCTCGATTACTATTCCCATTTCATATTTGTCATTATTGGATAAATGAAAATTTAAATAACCAATAAACTCATTATCTTCTTTTCTTACAATATATCTAAAAAATTTAACTTTGTCATTTTTTCTTTTTTCATAATCTATTAACCATGTTTCTTTAGGAAAGTCTATACAACCAGTATCATAATGATAACCATTATATGACACATCCCAACCAGCATTATAATTCATGGTTTTAGGATCAGATAATAATTTCTGTTCATACCAATAATCTTTTAATTCTGGCTTATATAAATATAAATTATTTATCACATCATTAGTTTTGGTATAGCAATAACAATCAACCTCGTCATTAAGCATAGTATATTTCGTTTTTTTTATAGCTCCCGTTTTAATAAATCCTAATTTATCCATTAACTTCCAAGATGCTGGATTATCAATTGCAGCCGATGTATCAATTCTATCGATTTTCACTTCATTAAACATATATTCAAGAATTGCTTTTGCCGATTCTGTTCCAAAACCCATTCTATGATATTTAGAATCTAAAAACCACCCTACATCTCTGATAGAATCATTTTGCAAATTCCCATCTTTATCGTAACTATTTTGACAACTAATTTGTCCAATACACCTATTATTTGATTTTAAAATTATAGACCACTGAAAAACATCTTTATTATTTGCTTTTTCTAATTTCTTATATTGCCACTTTTTTTCTTGTTCCCAATCAAAATTAAACTTACCTACTAAATAATATTTTGATACATCTATATCACATAATATATTCCATAATATTTTTAAATCTTCTTCCCTCGTTGGTCTCAAAATTAAATTTTCAGTTTCAATCTTTTTTGTTCCTAAATAATTCATAATCATCTCCTAATAATCTACTCATAATTAAAATACTTTATTTTTTCAAATCTTGTATTTGGTATTTTTTAACAATTTCGTACAACATATTTTTTGAATTCTTTTAATAAGATAACATCTTTTAATTCATTTGGTAACATTTCAATATTTTCTAATTCTTCTTTTGATTTCCAATAATATTTTGAATCATCAGAATCTAAAGATGACATACCATCTTTAATATTATAATCAATTGATAAATTATATTCATAAATAAAATACATCTCATGATATTTTATATTATTAAAAATAAAGAAATTTTCAACAATACTCACTAAGTTGCTTTTTTCTTTACTAATATCAATTCCCAACTCCTCTTTTAATTCTCGATCTAAAGCTTGTTTTGTATCTTCAAATATTTTAACTCTACCACCTGGAATTACTGAAAATGTTACGGTTTCGTTTTTTTCAATTAGAACTTTATCTTTGTATTTTAATAAAGCCCCTACTCTAAAATTTAATTTTATATCTTCAATCATTAATGATATATCCATATTTACCTCCAAATAATCAACTTAATTTGTTGAAAATCTCATCATTTCACTCAACTTCTTTTTTTAATACTTCAGTAAGCATTAATTCTGCTTTTTTAACAAAATAATTATCTTTATTATAAGGCAAATTATAACTATCTAATACTCTCTTCATATCATCAATATTATCATATCTATTATCAGTATAATCCCCCGTAGATTCCATTTCGATAAAAACATATTTATCATTTACTAATTGAACAACAATTTCTATTATTCCATCACTATATACAATACATTTATCATATATTTTAAATAATTCTTTATAGTTAATCGCTTTCATAAAATCTATTGCTTTTTTTATATCTTCAATTGGACACTCAGTTTTTCCTTGCTCTAAAATATTGCCATTATCATCATATTTTTTATATTTATACAATAATACTTTTTTAATTCCAACAATATTTCTTACTAAAATACATTTTTTTAATATACTTAATTTATCAAGAATTTTTATATCAACATTAAAATCAATCATATAATTATCATTTAATTCATATTCTTCTTTTATTTCAAATCCTTTATTTATTAACTGCTTATGCAATTCATCATAGGAACATTTTACTAAAACTGTTATTTCTTTTTCCATTTTCATTTTAATATTCTCCAATCAATTAATTTTTACAATTCTATTTTCATTTTCAATGATTGTTTCATTATAAACTAAATAGTTATTTAAAAGTTCATCTATTGAATTATATACACTTTTTTTTGTTTCATATATAA
>JAUNSN010000026.1 GCA_030539175.1 bacterium
GTTAGGGATTCGAACCCTAGACCCACTGATTAAGAGTCAGTTGCTCTACCAACTGAGCTAACAGTCCAAAGACAATATAATTATATCACATTTTTGTTAATTCGTGACAAAAAAGTAGTTTTTCCTTCAAAAAAATTTATTCGTTTAAAAAGATAATGTTAACGTAAAAATATAATATAATATTAAGACAATGTCGTCGTTAAAAAACAAATATTGTACTTTAAAAATAAAAACGCTAATAATAATTATTTCTTTGATAAGATATTTATGTAAATAAAGGAGTAAGATATGAAAAAAAAGTTTTTATCAAAATCGTTAAAACTAATTGTAAATAACAAGCCTAATATGACTGAAGAAGAACTTGCGACAATTAAATATGGCTTAGAATCGATGTATATCAATATTTCAAAGATAATAATAATAGTATTGTTAGCTACAACATTAAATTTGTTAATTCCTACACTTTTAGTTATGCTAGCATATAACATTATTAGAAGTACAAGCTTTGGTTTACACGCAACAAAAAGTATATATTGCTTGATATCGTCAATCCTATTATTTATTGGTGGAGCATATATTTGTTTAAATTTAACTATACCAATTTATATAGAAACAATAATTTGTATATTATGTTTTATATGTATTTATTTATATGCACCAGCAGACACCCAAAATAGACCATTAATAAATATTAAAAAAAGAAAAAGATACAAAACAATAAGTATTATATCTGTTGTACTATATACAATTATAATACTTATAGATAATAGTATTATTTCTAATTACTTGTTAATTGGTTTAGTAGAAGCAAGCATCTTAATTCATCCTTTAGTTTACAAGATATTTAATTTACCATTTGATAATTATAAGAATTATCAATATAATTAGTGGTTTAAATTTATTAAAATAAATTTAAATAAAATAATAAGAAGGAGGGAAGTCGAGTGAAATATTTTGCACTAGCATTAGGCTTAGCCGCAACTACAGTTGCAACAGTTGGAACACAAGCATGCACTATGTTTATACTAGAAGAACCAATTATGCCCAAAAATTTATTAGAAAAATAAAAAACATAATAAAAAGACTTTCCCACAACTTAGAAGTCTTTTTATTTTTCTGTATTAACAGTTAATGACTGTATAAAAAGTTTATCCGTAACATTTCTATTTTGAATAAAAATATTATTATTATTTACAATTATTTACAATGCTTTGTACTAATGCTAAGCCATAACCATGACCCTTTCCTTTAGTAGAATAATTTGCTTTCCCAATTTTCTTAATATCAACTTTCTTTGAATAAGTATTTGAAATAATGATATTAACGATATTTTTCTCAATAACATATATTTCCAAACCAATTAACTTTTCATCAGATATCTTACTAGCATCTATAGCATTATCGAAAAACACTCCAATTATTTGGCATAATTGTTTATAATTAGTCGCATTTAAATTGCTTAAGCAAGAAGATTTTATATCCTTAGAAAAGCTTAAATTTAATTTTATTCCAAATGTTTCAGCTTCGCTTATTTTAAAATAAAACAAACCCTTTAACCCATTAGTAGGTAAACATCCTAATTTTGCATATTTTTCTTTGTCTAATTCCTTAACATCTTTTAAAATGCTATCAATATATTCTATAATTTTATTTCTTTTTTCATTATCAATTAATTTAGATTTTATGGTGATTAATTGATTTTTCATTTCATGTTTTATTTTTCTTTGCTCATCAATTGTAACCTCATAGTCTTTTACAAAGTCGATCATAGCATTATATTTTACTGAAGTAGTATTACTAATAATTTTTTCTCTAATAAAATAAATCATTATTGTAATAAATATAACAATAGAAGCAAAGTTTATTAATAATCTTTTATTAATTTGTAAATTGGTAAAACTATCATAGAAAAATATAAATACACTAACGGAAATAAGAATGGAAAATACTATTATTTGTTTATTTTCTTTTAGTTTAATATTAGTTAACTTTTTTAACGGTTTCTTAAGACATAGTGATATTAAAATTGTAGTCATACAAATTACAAAGTTGGATAAAAAACTACCAGCAAAGACATTATAACAATAATCGTTGCTAAGCTTTAAAATAAAAACTAAGACAAAAAATACTAAAATTTCTGAAATGATATTAATAATAGAATACATTAAATTTATATATACTACCTTATCCCTTTGAATATTAAAAACATAATAAAGAAGCAATATGTTGAAAAATATAATTAATAACGTTCTAAATATACCCTCAACATTATAAAAAATTACAGTATAAATGCCAGCATTAAATAAAACCCCAATAAAGGTAATAAACATATTTCTTTTAAATTTACTCCCCAAGATTATTTTTAAGAAAATAATTGAAGAAGAAATAAGCATAATATTACCTACATAGTTACTAATAACTTTCATCAAATTCATTATATCGATCCTCCTTAATAAATAATATAATGAAAAAGATGTCGAAAAACGTAAAAAGAATTACTAACGCAATCCTTTTAGTTTGTCATTAATTGCTCTTTTATGTTTTTGTACTGATTCTTTAGAATAATTAACCAGTTGAGCAATTTTTTCTTCTTTTAGCCTATCACAATAAAACAACTTACATATTTTAATATCTAATTTATTATTAGTTACAGTTTTGATTATTTTGTAAAAATCTTCAACAGGCATACCTCGATAAAGTGGCTTACTAAGTTCATCTTTCTTAACTAACTTAGAAGTAAAGTAAGATAACAATATACCAAGTGCAATAGGAATTAATAAAGAAATTCCAATGGGAGAAGTAACTCTGTTTAAACAATAATAAGTAATATTAGAAACTAAAAAACATTGTGAGGCGTTCTTCATATGAAACGGTTTACCAAATACTGTTTTACTTACCCAAAAAGCATTAAGTATAAAAATACATTCAATTAAAGTACCATTTAAATAAGCAAAGAATAATACCACTGCAATAGTAAACACATTCCATAGCAAGAAAAGAATAGTAAATAAAATGAATTCAAATTTTGCTTTTTTACTATTCTGAGAAAAGCTTGTCAGAAACTTTGTCAACGAACTTCTTGATGAAGTCAGTAGGCGCGAAAATAAGCCAGCTACCTCGCCACATAATAAGCCAACTCCTTTCTTAAAATATAATTCATGAGACATCAGTGATAACAATAAATAATCTAAATCTAAAACGATGTTTACAATAAATCCATAATTTAGGTTGTTAAGATGAGAAACTCTAGTTATTGCCGATAAGAACTGAAAAATAAAACTTAAAGCCATAACTAACCAATACCTTTTAGTTAACCCTTTAAAATCAGTTCGTTTAAATATCAAATTATATATTATAGCGATTAAGTATAAATACATCAAATCAGTAAAAATTATCATCCAAAAACTAGCATTGATATAGTCGATCTTTTGAACTAAATAGCTTAAAGGTAACAACACGACATTAAACAACTTCATCCACTTACTCTTATCATTACAACTGATGCTTAATATTACGTAGGTATAAATATAAAGTGTTATAAAATACCAAACATTTTCTAAATGGTAAGTTTTAGCAAATTTATCTATACCTACTACAATTGGATTATCAACATCTAAACCAAAGTAGTCTAATCCAACTAGCTTAAGTATAAAGACTATTAATAGTAAAAAAACATAAACTTTTAAAATGGTACTAATAATTTTATTTAAATCTTTCTTCATAAAACACCTCAAAATACTCAAAAATAAAGTTGTAAAAGGCAAGTATAACAAACATTCCCATTACAACCATAAAACACAACACATAAATTATATCCTACCAATTTTTTCCTTGTCAACACCATTGTACTGTTCTAATTGGTTCATTATCTATTTAAATTAAAAATATAATTAAATAATTTCTTACCACCACGTTTTGATAGTATGTCCGCTTTTTTACCATTTTTAAAAGTTACAATTCCAGATTTTAAATCCATACTTCTAATTTTGTTAACATTAACTAAAAATGATTTGTGTGGTCTTTGAAAGGTTGGACTAAGTTCTTCTAATAAATCATTAATGTTTCTAATTAATTCGATTTCTCGGCCATCCTCAGTAAAAATAATGCTTTTTGAATTAGACATTTGCTTTTCAATATATAATATCTCATCATAATTTAATTGATAAAGTGTACCACGATATCTAAAAGTTAAAAATTTATCATTTAATGCTATTTTTAAGGCGTATTTAATTGTTTCGGCTAAGCGTTCTTCATAATTTAAAAATTTGGAAATGTAATCAAGAATTACCAGTCTTGAAGTAAATACGTCATTGATACATTCTCCATGAGCAGTTAAGAAAATAATACTACTATTAAAATCATTAGCTCGGATTTTTGAGGCAATTTCTAATCCAGAAATTGTAGGTAATTCAATGTCGAGTAAATAAATTTTTTTACATTTGTCATGAAAAATTATATTTTTCATCTCCTTGTTATAATCATAAAATTTACAAATTTTATAATCAGTATCACCAGGCATCATAATTTTGTTAATGATAGTTGAAGCAGAACTAACAATGCTTTCGTTATCATCACATACAATAAATTTAATCATAAATCCACTCCTCATATTTTTCGAAATAAATTATAAACTAACTATTTGAAAATGTAAACCACTTTATTACATTTTTCTGTTTTTTATTAAAAATTAATGGAAAATTAAAAAAGACATTCAAAATATAAAAAGTGACAAACTTTTTTTAAGTAATTGACTTATTATAATTAATGTGATAAATTATATTTAACGATAGAGATAGCTATCATAAATGAGGAGGAATAAAATGAAAAGAAAATTAAGTGGTTTAATTATCGGGATAACATTGATTTTAAGCATATTTATTGGAATAGATAAGGTTAAGGCAACTACAGTATCAACGTCATCAGATGCGGCTTTTCAAAACGTTAATAAAGTTACTACATACACATGTGGTGTAGAAAGAACAACTGCATCAGATGCATCCTATATGTATGCAGGAAATGTTAATACCCCATTATACTGTGTCGAGTATGGGACTCCATTCCAAACTGGAGATTATAGTGAAATATCAATAAATGCATATTTTACTAACAATAATACATATAACACTTCATATAGAGTTATATCTGATTCTAACCAAGAAATACAAGCTAAAATTGCTCTAATAGGTTATTATGGATATGGGTATAATACGGAAAGAACTACAGCAGCATACTATTTTGCCACTCAAGCCATGATTTTTGAAACCATATATGGTGAAGGTACTGGAAATAAGGCAGTTTGTCGGGAAGTTGGAGCACCAGATGATGCATGTCCAGATGATAGGTATGATACGATTGCTAGTGTAGAATATGTTAGAGATGGGGATGCAACATTCAACAGCGCTGTAGTGGCAGCAAAAGCAGCTATAAAAGCATCAATAGATACGGCGACAACAAAGCCAACATTTAGTACAACAGATAAAGCGAAATTATCGAGTTTAAATGTAGGACAAACTATCACTATAACTGATACAGCAGGTGTTTTGGAAAGCTTTACAGCATCAGCAACAGATAGTAAAATAACCATAAGTAAATACGGAAATACATTAAGTATTACTGGTGTCGCAGCGGGAACATCAGGAATAACTTTAACCAAGAATAATCCAACTAAAACAGTTAGTTGTACTAACCGTGCTTACGTCCTAAATGGCAATCCTCAATCAAGTCAATCACTTGCATCTCCATGTGGTGGACCAAGTGTAAATGATAATTTAGTTGTTACAATATTAACAATCCCGACTAAAGGTAATATAGAAATATCAAAAACTGATATTTCTACTAGTGAACCAATACCTAATACCTTAATTACATTATATAAAGAAGATGGAACAAAAATAAATGAGGGAAGAACCGATGAAAATGGACTTTTAGTATTTTCTGCTTTAGATGATGGTAAATATTATTTTGTTGAAAGTGAAGCAGCCGATGGTTATATATTAAACGATGAACCTCATCATTTTGAAATAACAAATGGAAACACTGTTAAAAGTGCGATTACTAATACTAAAGTTGATGTTCCAGTTACAGCTGATTTACCGATAATAATAGTTATTATAGTAGGGCTAGGGGGATTAACGGCAGGAATACTTTATTATCAAAAACAATATGGCAATAAACCAGCGGCAGATAAACCTTTAACATCAGAAAAGAACGTGTCTAAAGCCCCAGAAAAAACAGTTAAAAAAAACAATTCTAAAAAGTCGGAGAAATAACTAAATAATGATTATAAAAAAGATAGAAATTTAATTTATTCTATCTTTTTAATATTTACTTATTTAAAACTTTAACAAGTTTTTGTTTTTTATACCAGTATACTGATAAGCCTAAGCTAGTAAGGCCAATCAAACTAAATGCCATGACTTTCATATCAGCAGTCTTAGGATTAGAAATCTTATAATTTTTCATAGTTGCTTTAACAATTTTGCCATCTTCTGTTATCGAAAAAGGCATTTTTTCTTCGTTTAATTCATAGCCAGCTGGAGCATCTTTTTCTAAAATATAATACTCACCATATGCTAATTCATCAATTACAATCTTTCCATCTTGATCAGTTCTTCCTTCAAACACTAACTTACCATCAACTGTATAAATTTGAATTAAAGTATCTGGTAGAGGAGCTTCAGTAGAAAAATCTACCTTAGAAAATTCTAATTTACCAGTAATTTGTTTATTGGTAACAATAACTTCAGCAGTTTTATTATTTTCAATTGTCACTTTTTTAACATCGCTATCCACAATAATATAACCAGTTGGTGCAGTAACTTCTTGATAATAATAAGTACCAGGATTAATACCTGAAATATTAATTTCTCCATTTTCATCAGTAGTTGCATAATACCAGTCAATATTTTCTGTTCCATCTAAGTTAGTACCAAATTTAAACACTGCGCCGTTAAGTTTGTTGTTACCACTTAAATCTGTCTTAATTAATTTGAAATTTCCAGCTTCTTCAGGTGCAGTAACAGTGACTTTTATTTTTGTTTCATTAGCAGTTACTTTACCAAAAGTTGCAATTTTTTGGTTTCCTTGAACGTTTCCATCTTTAGTATAAACTAAATTTTGTCCGTTAGAGCCGCTTTTACTGATAGTTATATTAGTCGTACCAACACTATTAGCCTTTAAGTTTAAATTGTTATTGCTAACTGTAACACCAACATTATTGTTGTCAGTTGTAACTGTAAAATTACCTAAAACCTTATTACTATCAGTTAATGTTGTAGTATCGCTAACTCGCATTTCAACATTAGTTCGACCAAAATTAGGTGTCTTAGCATGATTATTTACTAACGAGTTAATAGCCTTTCTTTCAGCTGATATATCAATCTTGCTACCATCAACAGTCCAATAAATATTATCAATATAATCAAAGTTTGAACCTGATATAATAGCTTTGTTACCACCATCATTTGCATTTGCATATATAGTTTCAAGTATCATAGCTTGTGTTGCAAGATAATATTTACCAGTATTGTGTCCGTCATAACCATATCCATAATATGCAATTAAAGATATTTTATTAATTATGCTAGAAGTTAAATTAACATTAAATCGACTATAGCCACTTCCTGTAGTATAACTACTAATATCATTAGCACTAAAGCCTGAAGCACTGCCGCCATATGCAATATCAAGTAATTGTCCAAATTCAACACAATATGCTATTTTTCCATCAACAGTTATAAATGGATTAGCACCAAGAGCAGTAGTTGTTGCTCCACCTACAAAATTAGTGTTTTTATATACCTCTTTTCCTTCATAACCAGGAATTTCTTTTTTAGCAATAGTTGCAGCGTACACACTAGTTTTTCCAATAAATAAAGCCACAATTACAATAGCAAGTATTGAAAAATATTTTCCTATTTTTATTAGATTTTGTTTCATAATAACCAAAACCCTCCTTTCGGTTGCATATACTACCACATTTTTTTAAATAATGCAAATTTTCATGTTTTTTTCATGTTTTTATTTTAAAATTTCATCAAAAAACAAATTCTATGTTACAATATTAAGTATAAGAAAGAAGGTGGATGATGAAAAAATATCGAAACAATTACTTAACCTGGGATGAATATTTTATGGCTGTTGCTGTTTTATCTTCCCAAAGAAGCAAGGACCCATCAACGCAAGTGGGAGCGTGTATAGTATCACAAGATAATAGAATTTTGTCAATTGGCTATAATGGTGCGCCAAACAACTTTCATGATGATGATTTTCCCTGGGATAGAGAAGGTGAAGAGTTAGCGACAAAATATTTATATGTTTGTCACGCCGAAATGAATGCTATTTTAAATTTTCGTGGTAATAATAAAGAGTTAGAAAATGCTAGAATATATGTTGCTCTATTTCCTTGTAATGAATGTGCCAAATTAATAATTCAATCAGGTATAAAACATGTAGTATATATGTCAGATAAATATGCTAGTAAAAATAATGTTATTGCCTCTAAAAGAATGTTTGATGTATGCGGAATCACATATCAAAAAATCAAAATAAAAAAATCAAAGATAGAATTGGATATGATTATAGATGATTAGTAAAGAAGAAAAAGAAAAATTGTTTGCTGAATTTAAAGATAAACTATTTAATCAACCAATAGAAGTAGAAATAAATTCTTCTGGTGAGCTACCTACTTATAACAATATAGGAGATTCTGGCTTGGATTTAAGAGCAAGCGAAGATATTAACATAAAACCACTAGAGACAAAAGTTGTTCCAACAGGTATAAAAATATCACTTCCAAAAAATGTTGAAGCCCAAATTAGAGCAAGAAGTGGTATATCGCTACATACGCCACTTAGAATTTCTAATGGAATTGGTACAATTGATGGAGGATATAACGGAGAAATAGGAATTATTATTACCAACACTTCAATTAATCAAGAGGGTGTTTATACAATAGATGAAAAAAATAATCGGCAAGGTACTTACTATATAAAAAAAGGTAGTCGTATTGCTCAATTAGTTTTTACATATTATGTTAACGCAACCATAAAAGTAGTTGAAAAACTGGAAAATAAAAATGATAGAGGTGGGGGATTTGGTCATACGGGGACAATATAAGTGTCAATAAATTAAGTAAAATGTTTTACATATTTTCTCTAACATGATATAATCTTAGGTGAAGGAAAGGTTACTATGAAAAAGAAAGTTAGTATTATACTTGTTGTTTATAATACCAGCAAGTATTTGCGAAAATGTTTAACGTCGCTAGTGAATCAAACATTAAAAGAAATAGAAATAATAGCTATTAACAATGGTAGTACAGACGATAGTATTGATATTTTAAAAGAATATCAACAAAAATATCCAGATATATTAAAAGTTATTGATAATAAAGCCAAAAGTATTGGGGAAACTAGAAATGAAGGGATAGAACATGCAACTGGAGAATATATTGGTTTTATAGATGATGATGATTTTGTTGATACAACTATGTATGAAGAATATTATAAATATGCTAAAGAAAATAAGTTAGATATCGTTGTAGGTAACTATATAAAGTGCTTTGAATCTACATTAGATAGAATAGAATTTAAAGTGCCTTACTTTGATATAAGTAATATTTATGAAAATAAGCAAATTCTCAATAAAATTAATTGTACCTCATGGGGGAAAATTTACAAAAAAGATATTATAAACAAAAACAATATAATATTTGCCGAAAATTTAAAATATGAAGATGTTGTTTTTGTTTATAAAGCATTAATTAATGCTAAGAGAATAGGGCATATCAATAAAAGTATGTATTATTATTTAATACGTAAAGGTAGTGAAACAACGACGGTTAATTCTAAAATATTTGATATCTTTGCCATATTAGATATAGTAAATAGTTATAATGTCCAAGATAAACTAAAAGAAGAAGTTGAATATTTTAATATTAATATCATAACTTTATACATGTTGAAGCAAAGATATCAAAAGAATAAGAAATTAAGAAATAAGTTTTATAATGAAGGATATAAGAGATTAAATAAAATCGAAAAATGGAAACAAAATAAATATTATAAAAATACCAATATTATTAAAAGAATAATTATAAATAATAAGTTATTATTAAAGATATATTGTTATTTATATCAGAGATTGCGGATAGAGATAGGGATATAGAAAGAGGTTTAAAAATGATAAAAAATATAATTAATAATTTTAAAAGATATTCATTTTTAATAAAACAATTAGTATCTAGGGATTTTAAAGTCAAGTATAAAAGAAGTGTCTTAGGTATTCTTTGGAGTTTATTATATCCAGTTTTAATGATGGCAGTTATGGCACTTGTTTTCTCGCAAATGTTTAAATTTAAAGTAGAAGGCGTGAATTATTTAGTATACCTTATGACTGGCCTTGTTATGTTTAATTATTTTAGTGAAGCAACAAACATTGCTATGACTTCGGTAGTTACTAATTTTAGCCTTATGACAAAAGTATATTTACCAAAATATATCTTTCCCTTGTCAAAGTGCTTATTTACTGGAATTAACTTTCTGCTTACTCTAATTCCGTTATTATTTATAATATTATTTACGGGTAGCGGTGAGACTAAATGTGTAATAAATGTTTACTATTTATTGCTTCCATATATATTTATATGTTTATTTTTATTTAGTCTAGGGATTAGTTTTATAATTTCTACTGTCTCAGTTTTCTTTAGAGATATGTTTTATATTTATGGAATTATTACAACTATCTGGAATTATTTTACACCAGTGTTTTACGATATATCAATGTTGACGCCAGGACTACAAAGCCTATTTAAGTTCAACCCATTGTTCATGTTTATAGATAGTGCAAGACAAATTATTTTACATGCAACTCCACCCTCTGTAAGTATGTTAATATCATGTGGAGTAGTAAGCATCGTTACAGTAATAATAGGCGCAGCAATATTTAAACACAAACAAGATAAATTTATTTATTATATATAAGGAGGATGGAATGAGTATAGTAAAAGCAAATAATGTTTCTATGAAATTTGATCTAGGAATAGATAAAGGGTTTTCATTCAAAATGCTGTTTATATCATTATTCGACCCACGTAAAAGAAAGAAAAAAGAATATTTTTGGGCTTTAAAAGATGTAGATTTTGATATTGAAAAAGGAGAAGTAGTTGGAATAATAGGGTCAAATGGTGCGGGAAAAAGTACTTTGTTAAAAGTAATTAGTGGAGTTATGAAACCATCAAAAGGCAAAATAACTGTTAATGGTGTTTTATCGCCAATGATTGAGTTAGGAGCTGGTTTTGATGTTGAATTAACGGCCAGAGAAAATATATACTTAAACGGTGCAGTATTAGGGTATTCAGAAAAATTTCTTAACGATAAGTTTGCGGAAATTGTAGAATTTTCTGAATTGGAGGAATTTTTGGATGTTCCCATAAAGAATTTCTCATCAGGTATGACAGCAAAACTAGCCTTTTCAATATCGACCATTGTTAATCCAGAAGTGTTAATTGTTGATGAGATATTATCAGTTGGAGATATAAAGTTTCAAGAGAAAAGTAAAAATAAAATGATGGATATGATTAGAGGTGGAACAACAGTGTTATATGTATCACATTCACTTCAAGCAATAAAAGATATATGTACTAAAGTCATCTGGCTAGAACATGGTAAAGTAGTGATGATAGGTAAAACAGAAGAAGTTTGCAATAAATATTATGAATTTCAAATGGGAAAGAAGGAAGCAATATGACAAGGGATTACCAAAAGGAAAATAAACTTCTATTAGAAGAAAATGAAAAATTAAAACGGACTATAGCAGAATTAGAAGAGAAAATAGATGTAAAAAGATTTGTTAAGGCCAATGTTAATGTAATAAAAAACTATGGTGTCACTTATTTTTTATATCAATTTCTTCGTACATTAATAAAAGCAACAAAGTACGTTTTTGTTAAATTCAGTTTATGGATATATGGAATATATAAAAGAATAGTGAACAAGATAAAGAAATGCTTCAAAGGAATAATTAACTATCGAAAAAACAAAAAAGATTTTTCAAATGGAAAAAAAACACTAGAAAAAATTTTTTTTCAACCAAGTTTCAAGCGAATAATAGAATGGCGTGGAGTTTTTGGATGGAATGTAGTTTTGTTTCAAAGACCCCAACATATTGCAAAAAATTTATCGAACATTGGTAATTTATATTTTTATGAAGCAACTGAAAATGATAAAGTTAATAGTATAAAAGGAATAGGTGAAAATTTATATTTGGTTAATTACAGAAATCACAAATTTGTAAAAGAATTAGAAAAATATATACAACTTTCAAATTTGCCTAAATTTATTCATATATACTCTACGGAGATATATATGTCACTAACTACTCTGAAAAAATACGTGTCAACCGGCTACAAAGTACTATATGAATATATAGATGATATTAGTCCAGCAATCAGCGTGACAAAGACCATACCAAAAAACATACTCGACAAACATGATTATTGTTTGAGGGATGAAAAAAATTGCTACGTTGTTGTTACGGCTGATAATTTAATGGAGGATGTAAAAAAATATAGAAAATCAAAAATAGCCTTTGCGTGTAATGGGGTAGATATTAACCATTTTCAAAATCTAAATAATAAAGAAGTTGAGTTAAACGAAGTAATGCGAAAGGCACTAAGCCGTAAGAAAAAAATAATAGGTTATTATGGTGCCTTAGCAAGTTGGTTTGATTACGAATTAATCAAATACGTTGTAAAAAAAACAAATTGCATTGTTGTTTTGATTGGTATTAAATATGATGAAGAATTAGAAAAACACAATATAGACAAAGAAAAGAACATTTACATGATAGGTGCTGTTAATTATGATGAATTGCCATATTATGCAAAAGAATTTGACGTATGTACTATTCCATTTTTAATTAATGATATTACAGAAGCAACTAGTCCATTAAAACTGTTCGAATACATGGCATTACAAAAACCTATTGTTACAACAGCGATGAAAGAATGTAAAAAATATGAATCAGTACTAATTGCCAACAATAAGGAGGAATATGTGGATATGATATACAAAGCTCTAAAACTTTCTGATAACGAAAAATACAAAAAATTATTGATAAAAAATGCAAACGATAACACTTGGTTACAAAAAGCTCAAATAATTGATAATCTTCTTGATGAGAAAATCAAATAGGTGCAAAAATGAAGAAAATTAAAGCAATTATTAGCAAGATACCACTATCAATAATTTATTCAATACCGCCCATCGTAGTTTTTTTCATAGTATTATTAGCATATTGGCCTGGAATTTTAGTTAGTGATTCATTAGTCCAATGGAATCAAGTGCAAACCGGAATTTTTGATAATTGGCACCCTTTTTATAATACATATTATATATATATATTGACAAGAATATGGAACAATCCAGGATTTGTTCTCTTTATTCAAATACTAATTGTCAGTTTTTCAATAGGACTATTTTTTTCAAAAATCACCAAATATTATAAAGTAAATAAAGTTTACTTATTTATCTCATCAACGGTCATTTCACTTATCCCCATTAATTATAACTTTGCTATAACTCTATTAAAAGACACGCTATATTCTGCACTAATTATATATTTTATGTCCTTAATCCTTGACATGATATGCAATAAATCATTTTTTGAAAAAAAGAAAAATTACATATATATAGGGTTCTTATCGTTGATTACAATGCTGACACGGCATAATGGTATTTTACTAATTGCAGTTTTGGCAATAGTTCTAATTATTTCATTCAGAAAAGAAAAAAAATTATGGTTACCTTTTGCATTTAGTATAATTTTGTATTTAATAATGACAAGTAGCACTTTTTTCAGTATAATAAAAGTAAGTGAAGCAAATTATTCAAACAAATATGCCCCAATTTCCCATTTAATGGCTGATTTTTTAAATAGTGATATTGAATTTACCGAAGAAGAACTAAAAAAATTAGGGGAATATACTGATATCAAACAATTAAAAGAGAGTTATAACCCCTATAATATGGACTATAGTATTAATTCTCAAAAAGTCGATGCTCTGAAGGAAAATGGAAAAGAGTATCTGAATTTTGGGATGAAGAAGATATTTGAGAATTTAGGTCTAACAATTAAACATTACGCAAAATTATTATCATTTTTATATAGTCCCATTCCTTTCTATAATTCCTTTACTGTAGGCATGTTCATCGAAACAGATTTGTGGGTTTATGAAGATGTTTACCCTAATTTAGCTGAAAATTCAAAAATTCCTCAATTATTGCCAACATTAAAAACAGTACAATCAAGTTATCAAAGTGGAAATTTAGGAATTGTCACTATGAGACCGTCCATATATATATATATGAGTATAATATTTTGTATTATTTTATTAAAAATATATAAGAATAAAAAACTATTTTTATTATGTTTACCCGCTCTATGTAACATTATCAGTCTAATGCCAGCAATGCCAGTTGCAATGACGCGATATGTTTATTCAGCATTTTTGACTTTTTATTTATTAGTTGCTTTCATGTTATATGTGGGGTATAAAAAGATAGTGGAGGAGAGAAGAAAAAATGAAAAAAAGTAAGATAGCAATATTGATACCATGTTTCAATGAAGCAAAAACCATAGAAAAAGTTATAAAAGAGTATCAATCCCAATTGCCAGATGCAGATATTTTTGTATACGATAACAACTCAACAGATCATACCAATATAATAGCCAAAAAAGCCGGTGCAATAGTTAGGTATGAGTACAAACAAGGCAAAGGAAACGTTATTAGAAGTATGTTTAGGGAAATAGATGCGGATTGCTATTTAATGATAGACGGCGATGATACATACCCTAGTGAAAATGCAAAAGAGATGTGCGAATTGGTTTTAAGTGGCAGAGCCGACATGGTAGTTGGAGATAGATTATCATCAACATACTTTGTAGAAAATAAACGTTTATTTCATAATTTTGGAAACAAAATTGTACGTTTTCTAATAAACAAACTTTTTAAAAATAAAATAAAAGATATTATGACAGGATATAGAGCGTTTAACTACGAATTTGTAAAAGCTTTTCCTGTTTTATCAAAGGGATTTGAAATAGAAACAGAGATGACTATTCATGCAGTAGATAAGAATTTTAAAGTTGTAGAAATCCCAGTAGATTATCGAGATAGGCCAAATGGAAGTGTTTCAAAACTTAATACATACAGTGACGGATTCAAGGTTTTAAAAACAATAGCAGTATTGTTTAAGGAATATAAACCATCTTTCTTCTTTAATGTCTTTTCGATGACTTTCCTAGTTGTATCACTGATGCTAGGGGTTCCAGTTTTAGTAGAATATTTTAATACGGGGTTTGTTCCCAGATTTCCAAGTTTAATAGTTTCTACAATACTATTGGTAATATCTATGCTATTATGGATATGTGGAATATTGCTACAAGTAATAGTGAAAAAAAACAAACAGTTTTATGAGTTGTATTTGAATATTTTAAGGATCGCAAATGAAAAATAGCACAGGAAGACAAATTTGGAAATTCCTAGTTGTGGGGGGATTAGCATTTCTGCTAGATTATGTATTATTATATATTTGCACAGAATGTTTCAAAATATATGTTATGTATTCATCAATAATCGCATTCTGTATTTCAGTAATTTTCAACTATGTTTTAAGTATAAAATGGGTATTTACTGCTAAAAATAAACAAACAATAAAAGAATTTTTAATATTTATTATTTTAAGTATAATTGGTTTACTATTGAATCAGGTTATTATGGATATTGGAATCAAAAAATTTTATATCCATTATATGATAGTAAAAATTATATCAACATCAATAGTGATGATATATAACTTTATAACACGAAAAATTTTTATAGAAAAGAGAGGTAATAATAATGGCAAAAATTAAAATTATGACAATTTTTGGGACAAGGCCAGAGGCAATAAAGATGGCTCCCGTAGTAAAAGAATTAGAAACACGTGATGAAATTGAAAGTATTGTATGTGTAACAGCACAACACCGTGAAATGTTGGATCAAGTGTTAGATACATTTAATATAATTCCCAACTATGATTTGAATATAATGCAACAAGACCAAACACTCAGCGAAATAACAATTAGAGCATTATCAGGATTAGAAACAATTATGAAAGAAATAAAGCCTGATATAGTTCTTGTTCACGGTGATACTACAACAACATATATAGGAGCGCTGTCTGCATTTTATAATCAAATTGATGTCGGCCATGTAGAGGCAGGATTGCGAACATATAATATATATTCGCCTTATCCAGAGGAAGCTAATAGGCAAATGGTTAGTTGTATAGCAAGTATTAATTTTGCTCCCACACAATTGAGTTGTGAAAATTTAGAAAAAGAAGGAAGAAAAAATATATTTGTTACGGGGAATACAGCTATAGATGCAATGAAAACAACCATAAGTAATGATTACAAACATGAAATTTTAAATTGGGTGAATAGTGATAAATTAGTATTATTAACAGCACATAGACGGGAAAATTTAGGAGCCCCGATGTATAATATATTTAGAGGCATTAAAAGAGTTGTAGATGAAGAAGAAAACATAAAAGTCATTTATCCAGTACACAAGAATCCTAAAGTTCGCGAAATAGCAAATGAAGTATTTAAAGGCCACCCTAGAATCAAACTAATTGAACCACTAGAAGTGATAGACTTCCATAATATTATGAATAAGTCCTATATTATTTTAACCGATAGTGGTGGTATCCAAGAAGAAGCACCATCATTAGGAAAACCAGTTTTAGTATTGAGAGACACTACCGAACGACCTGAGGGGATTGAAGCAGGTACTTTAAAATTAGTTGGCACTAATGAAGAAAAAATCTATGATGCACTTAAAGAATTATTAAACAATTATGAAGAATATGAGAAAATGAGTAAAGCTACTAATCCTTATGGTGATGGACATGCTAGCAAGAAAATAGTTGATTGTATTATCAAAAAGTATTACGGTGGCAATAGTGACAATGATCAATAAAATAAAAAACAAGATACATCAGGATGGAATAAAATCATCAATTAATTGGATATTGTGTGGTGTAAGACATAGAATTAAACATCTAATTGGAAAAATAAAAAAGGATAATTCATTAGGTAATAGAAAATTAAGGAAAAGAAAGGGAATACACAAAAAAAACACAAATAAAATTTATATTTTTGCATGTGTGCCATATTTTGATATTGGTGGAGGTCAACGAAGTTCACAACTGGCAAAAACATTTAACAGACTTGGGTATAGAGTATATTATTATTATGCTAACTTCACATCGGAAAGTAAAATTTACAACCTATCAATCCCTACGGTGGAACATAGGCCAGTAAAAAAAATAAAACCTAAAAAGTTTGCTACAGATATAACAAAAGATGATTTGTGTATAGTAGAAATGCCCTCGCCAAAATTCATCCCATTTATAAAGATTGCCCATCAAAAAGGTTCATCAATTGTTTATGAAAATATTGATAATTGGGAAACATCACTTGGGAAAAAATTTTTTTCAAAGGATATACTTAAGGAAATATTGCAAAAATGTAATTTTGTTACCACAACTGCACAACCTCTAACTTTACAAACACAAAAATATTTTAGAAAATTCAAAATAAAAAACAAACAAATATTGTATTCACCAAATGCGGTTAATGATGAACTTTTCGATAAAAATAAGGAATATGATTTACCAGTTGATATGATCAAGGGAAAAAAAAATTTTATTTATTATGGTTCACTTTGGGGTGAATGGTTTGATTGGAATCTCGTTGTAGCAATTGCACAGTCTGACTCTAATTGCATTATAAATTTAATAGGTGATAGCACTGGAATTGTTGAAAGAAAAAAAAGTTTGCCACCAAATATTAGGTTTTTGGGATTAAAAAAACAAGATGAATTACCCGCATATTTATATCACTCAGATATAGCATTGCTTCCCTTTAAGGTTGATGAAATTGGTAAATTTGTATCTCCATTGAAAGTGTTTGAATACATTGCAATGAATAAAATTGTAATATCAAGTTATTTGCCAGATATTGTGAATTATCCCAATATATATTTTGGGAATACAGAACTAGAGTGGGCTAAATTATCGACGGAACAACTATTATCTGATGTTTCATTATGTGATAGTTTCGTTAATAAAAATAATTGGTATACACGATGTATTGATATCTTAGAAACAGTATATAAAAATAAGATAGAAGATGTGACAAAAAAATACAAACAAAGAATTAGCATAATTGTAAAATGTAAAAGTATAGAAAACAACATGCTGTGCATAGAAAGGCTATTGGAGTATAGGGAACGATATGGATATAACCTTTTTATCAAGTGTGAAATTAGTACAGTTAAAACAACAAAAATAGAAAATGATAGGTATGAATTCTTAAATGAAGAAAATTTTCATCATTTAAGAGAGTATGTTTTAATTCTTAATGAAACACAAATCCCATTGCACAAATATTGGTTAGATAATTATTTGAAAATATTTGACAACTTTGAAGTTGATTGCATAGGCAACGATGGAACATTTTCAAATGAACTTGTTCCTGTAGAATACTATGATGAAAAAATTGATGATTTAAATAATGAAGGGTTATTTTGTAAAACTAAATATATAAAAAGACTTAGTGAATTTAACGAAAATATATCAATTTTAATAAGGCAACAAAACGGAAAAATAGCATTTTCGCCATATTTAGGAGTAAAAAATAAGCCTTGAAAAAGATTCAGTTATGTTTTGAACTTTGTTTTTCCTTTAATTCTAGAACATTTTAAAGTTTTTAATTTTTTTCATGTTTTTATCCTGCTTATTTTAGTACTAATTCCTTTGTTAAGCATAAACAATAAAATCAAGCAATAAAAAATATTGCACAGATAAAATAAGAGTTTTAGTGGATAAATCACACAAAAAATGTTATCATGTTGAAAAAAATAAAAATAATGAGGTGATTTATCTATGAAAATTATAACACAAATTTCTGTATTTGATTACAGTGAAATTGAAATTATAGGAGATTT
>JAUNSN010000062.1 GCA_030539175.1 bacterium
GATATGTCTTTAAAGTTAACTAATATGCCTATTAATGTTCAAAATAGTTTTATTAAACAATGTCAAAGGTTAAAGAAAAAATTAATAATTCGTCATGTTATTATACCTGGTATTAATGATACTACAGAGTATATTAATAATTTTAAAAATTATATAAAAGATATTAAATATATAAAAAAAGTTGAATTGTTACCATATCATAATATGGCTATAGATAAGTATAAAGAGCTAAATATAAGTTATAAATTAGAAAATACTTTAGCAATGGATAAATCAGTATGTATGGAATTAAATAATTTAATTAATAAAAACGATTAACTATTAGATAATTTTTTACTAAATTAAATAATAATGTTGTATAATTGGTGGCATAGGGAGGTTTGTATGAATAATGAAGTAAAGGACAAAGAAGCTATTAATATGGATGATAATGATGTAATAGAAATAACCAATAAATTGATAACTGTTAATATAGGAATATTTCAAAAATATGCTTCTTTATTAAAACATGGTTTTAATCCAAAATATTATAGCTTATTTGTAAAAAAAATTAAAGATTTACGAAATAGTCAAAATAAATGGTTAGAACAATTAAAAAAACAATTAACATATGAAGAATTAGAAGACTTATATATATCTTATTGTGATGAACTTAAAATACCTGATCATTTGACATCAATACAACATTTTTTATTGTCTTTAAATAATATTAACCATTTAATATATGCTAGAACTGGTTCGCAATTAAGGTATTTAGCTGGAGAAAAAGCTCAAGATGAACAACAAGATAAAGATGAAGATAAAAAGGATATTAGGATGTTTAATTACATGGTTGGTGATAATGAAGACTTAGATGATGAATTTTTATATAGTGATTTAAATAATAATGCTTATTGTTCTTTATATTTTAATAATTTAGATATCGAGATAACAAAGAATTTTATTTATTGTTTTCAAAATATTATGAATGATCCTAAGTATGCAAATTATAGTAATGAATTAAAGAGTTTATTATATAAAACAATATATGTTAATCCTTGGGTAGAAGATATTTTATTAGATACCTCTTTAAAAGCTCCAAAACATTATAATGTTGATTCTGTGCTATTTAAAAAAAATGAAAGTGATGCTCATTTTCGACATGAAGTATTATTGCGTTTAGAAAGTATGGCAATTACAACGATGTTGCAATGTAATGATGATGCTCGCGAAGATACAGCTACTATTCTTTGTTTATATCTTCAATCTTTATTAAAAGCAGTTAATTATGGTTTACCTAGAGAAACAGTAAACTATCAGTATAGAAAATATAAAGAATTAACAAAAAATATGTCTAGTTGTTCAAAATCTATTGCTTTAATTGAAGAAGTGTTTGCCAATAGAAAAAAACAGAAAGTTGTAAGCTTTCCAAGTAGAAAAAAAATAAAATAAGAAATGATTTAATTTCTTATTTTTTAATATATTATAATGCTTTTATATATAAAGTATCTTAAAATAATGATTGCTATACATTAAATCTAAAATGACATATATCTCCATCTTGCATTATATAGTCTTTGCCTTCTAATCTAAGACGTCCAGCAACTTGGACTTCTTTTTCATTTTTATATTTAACTAAGTCAGTATAACTCATAACTTCCGCTTTTATAAAACCTCGTTCAAAATCGCTATGAATAATACCAGCACATTGTTTAGCATTCATTCCCTTTTTAAAAGTCCATGCCTTGACCTCATCGCTACCAACAGTAAAGTATGTTGATAATCCTAGTAATGAATAAGTCTTTTTAATTAATTTATCTAATCCACTTTCTTCAATATTTAATTCTTTTAAGAATTCTTTTTTTTCTTCGTCATTTAATTCACTTAATTCACTTTCAACTTTAGCACATACAATAATAACTTCACTTGATTCGTTATTAGCATACTTTAAAACTTCGTTAACATATTTATTAGTTACTTTATCTATTTCATCTTCTTTAATATTAGCAACATATATAATAGGCTTAATAGTAATTAAGTTAAATGAAGATATAATTAGTTTTTCTTCTTTATTAAATTCTATTTTTCTAAGAGGAATATTTTGTTCTAAAGTATTTTTAATCTTATTTAATATTTCTACTTCTTTAACAGTATCTTTATCTTTACTAGTGGTGGCTTTTTTTTCTATTTTTTTAAGTCTTGTTGTTACTATTTCTAAATCAGATAGTATCAATTCAATATTAATTATTTCTATATCTCTAATTGGGTCAACATCTCCATCAACATGAATAACATTATTATCTTCAAAACATCTTACTACTTCTACTATAGCATCTACTTCTCTAATATGGGATAAGAATTTATTACCTAATCCTTCTCCTAGTGAAGCTCCTTTAACTAATCCCGCTATATCAATAAATTCAAAAGATGTTAGACATAAGTTTTTTGGGCAATATAATTCATTTAAGTAAGTCATTCTTTCATCTGGGACATAAACTACTCCAACGTTAGGTTCAATAGTAGCAAAGGGATAGTTTGCAGCAAGAATATTTTTTTTAGTTATAGCATTAAATAAAGTTGATTTACCAACATTTGGTAATCCGACTATTCCAGCAGTTAAAGGCATATTATCACTTCCTTAAATTATCGGATTTACTGATGGTCCAAGAGGAATTCCAATGATATAGAATCCTAATATTATTAATATCCATACGACAATTGCACTTATTGTATATGGTGCGATCAATGACATGGCATCAGTAATTGTTACATTTTTATTATCTTGATTATATATTTGTAAAAATCCAATGAGAATTACAAAGTATGTAAATAGAGGATTAATTGATTTTATTACGGCATCTCCAGCTCTAAATATTGCTGTTGCAAATTCAGGTGTAAAAGATGATTGCATAAACATAGGGATTAATACAGGGGACATTATTGCCCATTTAGTGGATGCGACTGGTAAGAATATACTACAGATTAATATTACTATAAATGTAATAATAATTAATAAAATTCCTGATATTTGTAAGCTACCTATAAATTCAATAATTGATGCTGTAACAAAGACACCTAAATTACTTTTCTTAAATACCGCAACAAATTGAGCAACAAAAAACATTAATACAAGAATTGATGAAATATTTGTTAAGTAATAATTCATTCCGTCAATAAAGTCTTTATTATGTTTAATAGTTTTTAGTCTTAATCCATAAATAAGTCCAGCAATAATAAGCAATACACTAAATATAAATACACTACCTTGGTTAAAATAAGAATTATAACCAAATAATTGTTCTATGTAGGTACTGTCTTTTAAATAAAGTAATAATCCAGAAAATGGTAATCCTGGTATAATACAATATATTACTAGTAGTGATATAAGAACAATTGTTGTTATTGATATAATAAGTCCCTTTTTTTCATTTGAATTAAGTGGTATATTATTTTCTTCTTCGTTGGTTGATGTATATTTACCAAGACGTGGTATAACGTATTTTTCAGTAATTATTGTTCCTAAAAATGCAAGAACTATGCTACTAGCTATAATGAAAAATAAATTTCCTGAAATATTAACATTATATGATGTATCAAGTATATGGGCTGCATTATTAGTATAAGGTAATAAAACACTATCTAAACCATTGATAACAAAGTTAGCACCATATCCAAATGTGATACCAGCAAATGATGCACAAATCCCAGCATTTGGATGTCTATTCAAAGTCATAAATAAAATAGCACTTAAAGGTATAAGAATAACGTATCCAGCTTCGTAAAACATTGAAAAAAGTATTCCCATTAATACAACAATAAAGGTAATTAATTTTCTTGATTTATTTTTAGTTAATGATTTAAATAAAGCAGTTAAAAAACCAGATTTGTATGATACACCAATACCAAATAAACCAACAATGATTGTTCCAAGAGGAGCAAAATTAATAAAGTTTGATAAAGCATTACTAATTAAATACTGAATTCCTGTTCTATTAAATAGAGAATCAATTGTAACTATTTGACTTTCTAACTCTCCAGTTATAGCATTAACTGTATTATAGCTTGTTTCTAATTTTAAAACATGACCAATACTACTTAATATCATAACAATGAATGTTAATATTAAAAATACTAATATGGGATGAATTTTTATCTTTTTTTCTTTTTTCATATACTATCTTCCTTTTTATTGAATTAAGATTAAAATAATCTATAGTGATTATATCATAAAAAAACAAAAGTTATAATAAAAAGTATGTTTGTTTTTTTAATAATTTATTATAATTTTTATATAGTAAATAATGTTTTAATTAATAAATAAAAAAGATTCAGTTGTTTGAATCTTT
>JAUNSN010000027.1 GCA_030539175.1 bacterium
AACGATTGTCAACGGTTTCGTCCACAACTGATATTTTATAACCAAATTTAAAAAGCGTCTCTAAACCCTTTATTTTAAAGGTTTGGTCGCCCCGTATTCACTTGCAGTTAACGCAGAATTTTTCACAATATCCACAACCTTTCTATCTATAAATGAATCATATCATAATTTTCTACAACAGGTCAATAAAAAATAAGAGAAATATTGAAAATTATTGTTTTATCTTTAGTAAAATGATATAATATACGAGAATAAGAAAGAAGGAAATTATGAAAAGGAAATTAAAACAATTATATTTAATAATTAAAAATAATTATAAAAATTACTTTAAAACAAATGTTTTAATGTTTTGTTTCATTTTCTCATGCTTAATAAATTCAACATTACTAAGAATTTATACTGTTGGTAATACATTTGAAATAAAACCAATTATTGCTGACTTTACTATCCTTTTACTTTTTTCATCTTTTTCATTTTTATATAAAAAGCCAGAAAAAAGAATTAAACTATTTATGATATTATCAGTAATATTAACTGGTTTATGTATAACTAATTCAATATACTACTCTTACTATGCATCATTTGCATCAGTATCGTTATTAACAACTTCTACTCAAATTGTTAATGTTAGTGATGCAGTAATAAAAGATGTTTTAGAATTTAAAGATATTACTTTTATTTGGCAACCATTATTTATATATTTTATCCACATACGATTAACTAAACGAAAGTTTTATATGAAACAAAAAGCAATAGAAAAAAGAAAAGAATATTTAAAAGCAAGTCTTATATCTTCTTTTATATTGATAGTAGGTATAGCTATAACATTAACGCCAGTTGAAATAAATAGATTTGCTAAAATGTGGAATAGAGAGTTTTTAGCTTCTAAAATAGGTTTATATACATATCATCTAAATGATTTAATACAAAGTCTTCAACCAAAGATTAATAATTTATTTGGATATGATAATGCAGTAAAAGAGTTTAATGAATTTTATCAAGAGAAAGAAAAAGAAACACATACTGAGAATGAATTTACTAATATATTTGAAGGAAAAAATATTATAGTTATTCATGCTGAAAGTATTCAAACATTAACTATGGATTTATCTTTTAATGGATTAGAAATGACTCCTAATTTAAATAAGTTAGCTAATGAGGGAATATTTTTTAATAAGTTTTATGCTCAAGTTGCTGTTGGTAATAGTAGTGATTCAGAATTTACTTTTAATACATCTTTGTTACCAGCCAGTAGCGGTACTGTTTTTGTATCTTACTTTGATAGAGAGTATGTAACCATACCAAAAATATTAAAAGAAAAAGGATATTATAGTTTTAGTATGCATGCTAATAATGGAACATTTTGGAATCGTTTAACTATGCATGAAAATATGGGATATGATATATTTTATCATAAAAATTATTATAATATAGATGAAACTATTGGTTTTAATTCAACTGCTTTATCTGATAAGTCATTTTTCAAACAATCAATTAAATATATAAAAGAAATATCAGATAATAATCAACCATATTATGGAACTATGATTATGCTTAGTAATCATACACCTTTTGATGATACAGAATTGTTTGACGAATATCCAGTTGACTATAAGATTGAAAATAACGGTGAAATTATTAGTCGGCCTTACTTAGAGGGAACATCTATGGGAAAATATTTTCGTTCCGTTCATTATGCCGACCAAGCCATTGGACAATTTATTAATGATTTAGATCAAGAAGGACTTCTTGAAAATACTGTTATTGTTATATATGGTGACCATGATACTAGAATGCCCGAAGAAGAATATAATATTTTATACAATTATGATCCAATTAATGACCGACTTTTAACAGAAAATGATGAGGGATATGTTGATGTTGATTACTATAAATATGAAATGGATAAGGCCGTACCTTTTATCATATGGAGTAAAGATCAAACATTTAATAAAACTGTAAATACACCAATGGGAATGATTGATGTATTACCTACTTTAGGAAATATGTTTAATTTCCAAAGTGAATATGCAATGGGACATGATATTTTAAGTACTACTAGTAATACTGTCGTATTTACTAATGGCAACTACTTAACTAATGAAGTTTATTATAATAATCAAAAAAGTGAATTTTATGTCTTTGATAATCAAACTATAAGTGATGATTATATAGAAAAAAATAATGAATATGCGACTAAATTAATTCAAGTTTCTAATAATATTATTACTCATGATTTAATTAGAGATAAAGAAGAAAAAGAAAAACTGAAAGAAGGTTAATTATGAAAAAAAAGAAAAGAAAAAGAAAAATTATTATTTTCAGTATTATACTCATATTTTTAATTGGTATAACTTATTACTTTTTTAATAAAAATAATAATTATAAAGAAGTAAAAGTAATAAGTAACATAGAGGGATATAATTATACATTAGAAAATAATAAAACAGCACTATATCAAGATTTATTTTATCAATTAAAAAATATTTTAGAAACAGAAACCGTTAATGAAGAAGAATATGCTATATTAATTAGTAAAATGTTTGCTAGTGATTTCTATGACTTAAATTCAAAAATTAGTAAAAATGATATTGGGGGACTTCAGTTTATATATCCAGATAAGATTGACACCTTTGTTACTAAAGCACAAGATACTATTTATGCTTATGTAAATAGTAATATTTACAATAATCGTAATCAAGAACTACCAATAGTTAGTAATGTAGAAGCTAGCATTGAGAATAATACAACTTTTAAATATGATACTATAACTGATAATAAGGCAATAAATACTGTTGTAAACATAACTTATCAAAAAGATTTAAAATATCCATCTACTATTAATTTAACTCTTATTCATAGTGATAAATATTTATATATAGCTGAAATTAACTAAAGCGACTTGTTAAAAGTCGCTTATCTTAAATATAAGACCAATAAATAAAGGAGATTAATAGTATTACTGATAACAATAATCGTTAGTTCACAGTTAAACTAAATTGAAAATTTAAGTAGTCCGTGATGAATACATATTTAAGTAATACTATTGTTATGTATTCATTTTTTATTATTATCTCTTTTTATTATTTTATTCTCCATATTTGAATAATAATAATTAAGTGCCATTCCCATTACAAAAATATAAGCTAAAATATAAAACCAAATCATTAATATTATAATACTAGATAAACTACCATATATAATATCATATTTAGCAAAAGAAGTAAGATAACTACCAAATATTAATGAAGCAATAATCCAAATAACAGTTGTAAACATCGCTCCCATAGTAGTAGTTTTACTACTCATTTTTTCACTAGGAGAAATAGTATAAATTAACTTTATAGTAGAAAATATTATCAGCATACCAACTGGCCATTTTAAAATATTAAATATTAAAAGCAAATTATCACTTATAAAAGTTGGAAAAAATTCTTTACAAAAAAGCAAAATATTATTACCAAGTAATAAAACTACAACTAATATAGTCATAAGAATTAATATTAAAAATAACATAACAAATGATTTAATTCTATCTTTTATAATATTACTACTCTTTATATTATAAATAGCATTAGAAACATTTATAATTGAATACATACCACTAGAAGATATAATTAAGGCGGCCACATTAAACAGTTGCATACCATCATTATAATTACTAGTGGATACAACCATTACAATAAAATCACTTATATCATTAGGAATAAATTTATCAAAATAATTAGTTAATAAATCATATGGAATCGGTAAAATAGAGGCAAGAAAAAGAACAAGACTTAATATTGGTACTAAAGATAAAACAAGATAAAAAGCTAAATTAGCTGGTAATACTTTCATTTCTGGTTGTTTTATTATACGAATAATATCACTTATAAAGATTTTCATCTTTTTCCTCCTCTAAAGAAAGAGAAAATTATCTTTTCTCTTTTAAACTACGCATTTCTAATGTCGCCTCATTAATCGCATCATCAATTGTCTTAATATCATCAACTATCATACTAAAACCAATAGACGCTCCAAAATTATATGGAAGTTCATTTAATTCTTTATAAATTTTTCTTATATAAGATACTACTTGCCTTTCATCATAACCAACCATATATATTAAGAACTCATTACCATCAGTACGTATTATATCACTATTTTCATATTGATTAACAATTAATATAGATGCAGCTTTCTTTATTACATCATCACCCTTAGAATGGCCATAATTATCATTAATATACTTTATATTATTTAAATCAACAATAACTATAGCTTGTGGATATATAACATTTTTATCCCATTTAGCCATATTATAATTTAAATAATTTCTATTTTTTAAAGAAGTCATTTGATCAATAAATTTCATTTTTTCTTCTTTTTTTATTACTTTAGTTTTTCTCTTACTTCTAAGTAAAACTATTGCAATAACAACAATAACTAATATAACCCCAAGAACTATTAGTAAAGTTTTAAAGAAATCAACATGATTATTTTTATTAGAATTTGTCATTTTATTATCAAATTCTATATCTTTATAATTTATCGTTGACATATAAAAATCAAATAATTCACTAACTACTTTATTAGCATCTACTTTTCTAAAATAAAACTTATAATCATTTTGTATTTCACCTATATAAACAACATTATAATCACTTAATCTATTACTCTTATAATAATCATAAGTTCCATAATCAACAACAATATTAGAAAATCTATTAGTACTTCTTAACATAGATGCAACATCATCGTAACCCTTAACTTTAACATTATTACTAACTAAATAATCAAACAAATAAGTATTAGAAACACTTGCCATATTTTCCCCATCTAACGACTTTATAGAATTTACAATTAAATCATTATTAGATAATACAACATATTTTTCAGGAAATAAAGACAAAGTATCATTTATATCAACATTTAAACCATTAGTTGAAAAATAACCAAACGCTAAATCAACTTCCCCATTAGATATAGCTTTCTTTAAATCAGAAACTTTATCAAATTTTACAAATTTAAAATCTACATCTACAAGTGTTGAAAAAGTATTAATATAATTAGATAATGTACCAAATAGTTTTTCATCTTTAACATTTTCAAAGGGTTCATTTTCAACATACCCATAAATATATACTTTAGAAGCATAACTTATTTTACTACTTTCTTCTATATTTCTTCTAGTTAAAAACAAATCAACATAGTTTTTACGATAAATATCATCATAATTTTCATTTTGAAATTTATTATAGTATTTAGTAATAATTCCCTTAAAATTATCATTATTATTAATAGTCAATACATACTTATCTTGCATTTCACTAATATGATAAACAATATACATATCATCATTTTCTAAAATAGTTGATAAATACAAGTTTTTGGGTATTGCCATATAATTAATAGCATCTTCATGATAAGCATTCAACATTTCATCAAATGTTGAATATGGTAAATATGAAGTCCCACTAGCACCATACAAATAATTACTAACATTAGTTATATCGTTTCCAGTAACACCTATTACAGCATCTTTTAATTCACTAGGATTATTTATCTTTTCTTTTTCTTTAGATATCAAAACATAAGGATCCGTATACATTAAAATATCATTATTTTCAACAGTTGTACCATAATCTATTATTCTAAAAGCTATATCTTTAACTTCTGAAGCATCATTAACAAAATATGGAACTTTATTAAACTCTATATCATACTCCTGAGTAAAATTATCTAACAATTCAAAAGACAAACCATCGCCATTCTCACCGAATATTGGTACATCATTATATATAGAAACATCAATAACTTTATCGCCATTATCTTTAATCCATTTTTTTTCTAAAAAAGATAAAGTATAATCATCCTTACTATAATTTAAAATAAATATTAAAGCTGCAACTATAACAATTACCACAATTAAAATAACAACAATTGTTTTATTAGATTTTCTCCCTACTTTCGCCACTTATCTCACCTATCTTTCGTCCAAGAAATATCAGTATATTTATGATGTTTAGTGCCAGTTATAGGAAATGATACACTTTCACTATCTTCACTCATTGTTAAAAAATATTGAAAATCATAAAAATTCTTTTCTTCGTCTGAAAATGCCTGTAAAGTAATACCTGCTAATTCCTTAGCTTTACTTATACTAGTATCCTTGACAACATCAATAGCAATATTAATTATTTTCCCCTTAACATGAATATTGACTTCTTTAACCGCCGCATCATTTTCTATTTTTGCTTTAGCTTCATCCATTCTTGAATCAGTTATAACCACTTCATCAATCCCTTTCAACCTATCGCCATATATCGACTTACCGGTTGAAAAAAATAAAGAATTTACTGTAACCAACATAATTATTAAAAATATTATGAACAAAGACCCAAATATAGTTAATAATTTATGTTTCATAACCCACTTTTTAATTTTTAACATCATTTCTCATTCCTCCAACTTGCTATAATTATACTATAAAATAATTCATTAAGCAATTATATTAAAATTTTTTATCACTTTTATTTGACAATCAATACTTTTTAATATAAAATATTCATATAAGACACGGAGTAGTACTCAAGAGGCTGAAGAGGCGCCCCTGCTAAGGGTGTAGACTGGGTAACTGGTGCGAGAGTTCAAATCTCTCCTACTCCGCCATTAATGATATTAACTTCCCCTTTAAAAGGGGAAGTTGTTTTATTAATAACAAAAAAAGCCATAATTGGCTTTTTTAAAATTAAAGTTTTGTTCTAATCTTAGGTTTATATATTCTTCTAATTCCAACACCATCACATTGATGGATAGATGCATGTCCCACACCAAACATTTTTTTATCCATATTTAACTCTATATCATATAAAATAAAATATAATACATTAATAAATTCTCTATGCGTAATAACCAAACAATTATCTAAACTTAATATATAATCTAAATTACTTTTAACTCTTTCGTATAAATCGAGCAAAGATTCACCAAAAAGGTAAGCAACATTCACCTTTTTAGGTTTCATCTCTTGCATAGTACTCCACTTCTTGCTTCCCTTTACCAAACCAGTATACTCACCCTTATCAACGCCTCTAAAAATATCATTAACACCAATATTCTTCTTCATTTGCGATACAATAATATTTCCACTTTCT
Organism: bacterium; assembly: GCA_030539175.1. Lineage (GTDB taxonomy): Bacteria > Bacillota_I > Bacilli_A > RF39 > UBA660 > JAUNSN01. Next base: position 7,140 of record JAUNSN010000027.1, read on the forward strand.
ACTGCTCTTACTATATCACTAGAAATAATTTTATTTATACGAATATTATTATCAATAAGAAAATCACAACTAGCATAAACTTGTAAAGTCCCCTTCTCTGTTAATCTTTTATCGTTATAACCACCAGTATATGTTTTATCACATTGACCATGTCGCATAAAGTATATCATTTATTCTACCCTTTCCAACAATATACCAACTTCATATTCATTAATAAAGTACTTATCTTCAATATTGTCTTTAACTTCTATTATTTCACAAAGAGTTTCTTGTTTAATAAAACAAATATGTTTATCAATAGAATCACTAAAATCCTTAGTTGCTTCATAATAAATCTTAATTCTATCAGATATATTATAATCATTATTCTTTCTTATATTCTGAATCTTAGAAACAAATTCTCTTGCTAATCCCTCATCATATAAATCTTTATCAATATCAGTATTAAGAATAACAAACAACTCTCCATAATGACCTATATTATAATTATCTTTAGCACTTATTTTTTCTTCAACCATATCACTATTTACTTCATAATCTTTATCATTGATACTAATCTTTAATTTATTATTATGTAATAAATCTACATCCTTAGCACTAATATTTTCTAAATACTTAGCATAATATTTTATATCACTTCCAAATATTTTACCAACTTCCCGATAATTAGGTTTATAAGTAATATTCATATATTTACTTATATTTTTTACATAAGAAATATTCTTAACATTTAATTCTTCTTTTATTAAAACATCCATATCACCAATAATATGCTCATATTTTTTATCTAATATTATTTCTTTAATTGGCTGCCTTATCTTAATTCTAGCATCTTCTCTAGCATTTCTTCCTAAAGATATTAAGTCAATAACTAAATCCATCCTACTTTCTAATTTTTTATCAATAAATTTATTGTTAAAGTTAGGAAAACTACTTAAGTGAACTGATACTTCCCCAGTTAAATTACGATACAACTCCTCTGCCAAAAAACCACAAATAGGTGCGATTAATTTACACAAATCAACTAATATAGTATACGTAGTTTTATAAACTCCTTTTTTACTATTGTTTAATTCACTTTCCCAAAATCTTCTTCTATTTCTTCTAATATACCAATTAGATAAATCATCACTAACAAAATCAGTAATTAAGTGAACTACTTTAGTTAAATCATATTCTTCAAATTTATTAATAACATCTTTAACCAAATTATTAAATTTAGATATAATCCACTTATCAATGTCTTCTAATTCATTATATTCAAGTTTCAATGTAGAAGCATCTATAGAATCAACATTAGCATACATAGCAAAAAATAAATAAGTATTTTTTAAAGTCCCAAAAAATTTAGATTGTACTTCCCTTAAACCTTCAATATCAAATTTAGTTGGTGCCCATACTAAAGAAGTATATAATAAATACCATCTTAAAATATCCGCTCCAAATTCATTAAACAACGCAAATGGATCAACCCCATTTCCCCGAGATTTACTCATCTTTTGTCCGTTTTTATCTAAAAGTAAGTCAGGTACTAAAACATTCTTATAAGGAGATACACCAGTTACAAAAGTAGATATAGCCAACAAAGAATAAAACCATCCCCGCGTTTGATCAATTCCCTCACAAATATAATCTGCAGGAAATTGATTATTAAATAATCGCTTATTCTCAAAGGGATAATGGAATTGAGCAAAAGGCATCGAACCAGAATCAAACCAACAATCTATTACTTCTTTAACACGATTCATTACACCATTACATTTATCACACTTTATATGGACATCATCAACAAAAGGACGATGCAAATCAATATTCTCGCTAATTTCTTCAATTGCTTTATCTCGCAATTCAGCAATACTACCAACAGAAACAATATGACCACATTCACATCTCCAAATGTTTAAAGGTGTACCCCAATATCTATTTCTTGATATTGCCCAATCATTTAAATTTTCTAACCAATTACCAAACCTTTTCTCGCCTACAAAATCTGGATACCAATTAACTGTATTATTATTTTTAATTAATTTATCTTTTAAAGCAGTCATCTTAATATACCAACTAGGCTTAGCATAATATAACAACGGTGTATTACATCTCCAACAATGGGGATAATTATGAACTATTTTTTCTTTTTTAAACAACTTCCCTTGTTCTTTTAAATATAATATAATTTCATCATCAACTTCTAAAACACTCTTCCCACTCCAAGGACCAGTTGTATATTTCCCATTTTCATCTACAATATTTAAAACATCTAATTTATATTTTAACCCTATATCATAATCATCTTGACCAAAAGCTGGTGCTATATGAACTAAACCTGTACCATCTTCCATAGAAACATAATTATCATTTACAATATAAAAATTCTTTCCACTAGGTTTAGCAAATGTCAATAATTGTTGATATTCCCTGTATTCTAAATCACTACCTTTATATTCATCTAATATTTCATAATCACTAAATATCTTATCAACTAACTTCTTACCAACAATAAAATTAGTATCTTTACTTCTTAATTTAACATATTTCTCATCAGGATTCACACATACAGCAACATTACACAATAAAGTCCAAGGCGTAGTCGTCCATACCAACAAATAAGTATCTTCATCAACTAACTTCATTGGTACCATTACGGAAGTAACTTTAACTTGTTTATATCCCTGCGCAACCTCATGAGATGCTAAACCAGTACCACATCTAGTACAAAAAGGTAAAATTTTATGTCCCTCATATATTAAACCCTCATTAAAGAATTTATTTAATATCCACCATACTGTCTCAATATAGTTATTATCATAAGTTACATAAGGATTATTCATATCAATAAAATAACCCATTTCTTTAGTCATTTTCTCCCAAGCACTTTTATATTTAAAAACACTTTCACGACATTTTTGATTAAACTTTAAAACACCATACTTCTCAATTTGTTTTTTATCACTTAACCCTAATTCCTTTTCGACCTCAATTTCAACAGGCAATCCATGAGTATCCCAACCTGCCTTTCTTAAAACATTATAACCACGCATAGTTTTATATTTACATATCGTATCTTTTAGATTCCTAGCAACAACATGATGAATACCAGGCATTCCATTGGCCGTAGGCGGTCCATCATAAAAAACAAAGTTAGGTAAACCCTTAGTCTTTTCTAAAATTTTATTTAATATATCTATTTCTTCCCAATATTGGTTAATTTCATCTTCACTAGCCTTAACACTTCTTTTTTTCAACAACTCATACATCACTAATCATTCCTCTCAACTTAAATATATTATATCAATTTTTTTTATTTTGTAAAGAAAAAATCCTTAATTTAAGGACATTAATCAAAATCAATTTTATCTATTTCTTCGTTTAATTCTAACTGAGATTTTAAAATATTCTCAATCTTATTTTTATAAACAGCAATATTCTTCTTCAATCTATTTGCCTCAAATTCTGTTTTTTCGGCATTTAGTAAAGCCTCATGAATAATCGCATCAGCATTTCTTCTTGCTTCTTCAATAATCATAGCACTTTCAGTTCGCGCAAGTTCTTTCATTCTATCAGATGTTTCTTGAACAGCCATTATCGCTTTATTCAATTTCTCTTCTAATGCCGCCTCATTATTCTTAGTAGCTTGAATCCTCTTGATTTTTACTGATAATCTTTGATTCTCAACAACTAACTTTTCCATCCTAGAAATAACATCATCAATAAAACTATTAACTTCCTCCGGGTCATATCCATTCAAAGTGATACTAAATTTCTCCACTTGATTCACCTCTACTTAAAATTACCATTCAACATCTAAATCGTTTTTCTTTTTACCTTTTTCATCCTCATCTGTTATTTGACCTTCAACATCAACATTGTTAGGAGTACATAAGAATATTCCTGTACCAACTTTTTGCAAATCGCCATTTATTGCATAAACAGTACCACTCAAAAAATCTACTATACGCTTAGCTTGATCAGGTGTTACTCTTTTCATATTAACAAAAACAGTATTTCTTTGTTTTAAATGATCAGCAATTTGTTGACTTTCGGAAAAAGCACGTGGCTCTAACAAAATCATTTTTCCACCATTTCCGCTAATCGTCGGACGAGTAGCTTTATAATACTCTTCTTCATTAGTTCCATTCATTGTTTCCTCAGCCTCTTCTGTACCAAACATTTTTTTAAATTTACTTAGTGCCATAGAACATCGCTCCCTTTTTTGTACACTTTTTCTATCATATAAACTAATTTTAACATAAGATTTATAAAAAAAAAAGTCTTTTTTGTATTTTTTATATTTTATTTAAGCAACATAAGTAAAGTTACCTATAATAACATTAATCCTCTTTTTATTATATATGGTACATTTTGGCTATTTTTTTATAATACATAACTTTACCAATATTATATATAAACAAATATATAAAAAAGAATACTAATTAAAGTAAGTATTCCTTATTACATATATTTATAATTAACAATTAAACTAATTAGTTAAATCAAGTATTAACTGCGGATTATCAACTTTACTATTTCCATTAGAAAAAACTATATAATACCTTCCAGCCCCAACATATGGAAATATTATATGACCATTAGTCTTACCACCAGGTCTTGTTGACGGTAAATTAACAATAGATGTTGTGTATGACGATGTATTAACAGTAGCCACTTTCGTGTCATTAGGGCCATAAACTACATACAAAGATGAAGAAAATTTTGCTTCCTTACTACTTTTATTAGTAATATTTACTTCTAAAAAAATTAAGTTTTGATATTTTTCTTTCTCACTAAGAGCCTTTTGATGACTGTAGTTAACTAACTCAACATCAAATGTCTTTAATTCTAAAATATCACCCATATTATAAGAAACTTTTTGTTCATTCTTTTCCATACTATCTTTATTTTCACCACAACCAGCCACTGTAAAACAAACCAAGATTAAAAACAAATAGCTAACTAATTTTTTCATTACAAATTCGCCTCCTTTTTTAAAACAAATCTTTATATCCTCATTCTACTATATTTTTAACAATAAGTAAAGAAAAAGGATATACTTTAATATTTATCCAATTTCATATTAACAATTTTAATCACTAACAATAATATTAACAATTTTACCCACTACAACAATTACTTTAACTACTTGTTTTCCTAAAATATATTTTTTTATTTTTTCATCATCAAGGGCTTTTTTTTGAATTATTTCCTTACTATCATCAACATTAATAGAAATAGTTGATCGTAGTTTTCCATTTACCTGAATACCAATAGTCACAATATCATCTTTTGTTTTTGATTCATCATATAAAGGCCAATTTTCATAAGCAATAGTTGTATCTCTACCAGTTAATATACTATGTATTTCCTCAGTAATAAATGGAATAATTGGATTTAACAACTTAATTAAACCAAGTGCATATTCTAACGGAAATACTTCTTCTTTGTACACAGCATTAACAAATATCATCATTGTACTAATAGCAGTATTAAAATTTAAAGCTTCATAATCTAAAGTTACCTTTTTAACCGTAACATGATATATTTTTTCTAAATTCTTATTAGTCGCATCCTTTATCTTATTTTCTTCCATATAAAGACGCCAAATTCTATCAACAAATCTTTTTGCCCCCTCTATACCATTATCATCCCAAGGTTTATCAGCTTCTAACGGTCCCATAAACATTTCATAAAGTCTTAAAACATCTGCTCCATAATTTTCAACCAAATCATCGGGATTGATAATATTTCCTTTTGATTTACTCATCTTTTCTCCATTACTACCAAGAATCATACCTTGATGAAATAATTTCTTAAAAGGCTCTTTTACAGGAACAATACCCTTATCATATAAATAATTATTCCAAAATCTTGAATATAGTAAATGCCCAACTGAGTGCTCGGGACCACCAACATATAAATCAACTGGTAACCAATGTTCCATTAACTTCTTATTAGCAATTTCTTTATCATTCTTATTATCTAAATATCTAAGAAAATACCAACTACTTCCTGCTGAACCAGGCATGGTTGACGTCTCTCTAATCGCATCCTTACCACGATATTTAGTATTAACCCAATCAACCGCTCTTGCAAGTGGTGAAGAACCATCTTTACTAGGACGATAATCATCTAATTTAGGTAAAACAAGTGGTAAATCACTTTCATCTATTGCATAAGTCTCATCACCAACATAAACAATAGGAACAGGCTCACCCCAATATCTTTGTCTAGCAAAAATCCAATCTTTTAATCGATAATCAATCGCTTTTTTTCCACAACCCTTTTCCTCTAACCATAAAATCATTTTGTTAATCGCATCTTCTTTATTTAAACCATTTAAAAACAAAGAATTAATATGTAGTCCATCCCCTACATAAGCATTTTTTTCAACATTTCCTCCTTCAATTACTGGTACTACTGCTAAATTAAACTTTTTAGCAAACTCGTAATCTCTATCATCATGAGCTGGTACAGCCATTATTGCTCCCGTTCCATAACCAACCAACACATAATCCGCTATCCAAATAGGTATTAATTTGCCATTAACTGGATTTATCGCATAACTACCAGTAAATACTCCTGTTTTTTCTTTATTCAGTGAAAGTCTTTGTAATTCAGACTTCATTGCCACTTTTTCTTTATACTCATCAACTTCTTTTTTTTGTTTATCACAAACAATGTGACTAACCAATTCATGTTCAGGTGATAAGACACAATAAGTACATCCAAATAAAGTATCTGGTCTTGTCGTAAAAACATCAAAACTACTATCTTTCTCATTTACCTTAAAGGTAACATAAGCTCCAACAGATTTCCCTATCCAATTTTTTTGAGTTTGTTTAGTAGAATGTGGCCATTCATCTAATTGCTCTAAATTATCAATTAACCTATCTGCATACTTTCTTATATTTAAAGTCCACTGAAGCATATCTTTTTTCTCTACTTTAAAACCACCACGTTCACTCTTGCCATCTATTACTTCATCATTTGCAAGAACTGTACCAAGTTCCTCACACCAATTAACAGGTATCTTATTATGATGGGCTAAACCATCTAAATATAATTCTCTAAATATCCATTGAGTCCATTTATAAAAATTTTCATCACTAGTTGCCAATTCCCTAGACCAATCATACGAAAAACCTAAATCCTTCATTTGTTTTTTAAATGTTGCAATATTTTTCTTGGTAAACTCACCAGGATGATTATTAGTTTTTATTGCATATTGCTCAGCTGGCAACCCATAAGCATCCCACCCCATTGGGTGCAACACATTATAACCTTGCATCCTTTTAAATCGAGAAACTATATCAGTTGCCGTATATCCTTCAACATGACCAGTATGTAATCCTTCACCAGATGGATAAGGAAACATATCTAAACAATAAAACTTTGGTTTAGAAAAATCCCATACATCAGTTTTAAAGGTTTCGTTTTCTTCCCAATAATTTTTCCATTTTTTCTCTATCTTAGTAAAATTATACATTTTCTATACCTCTCTCTTTCCAATATAAACCTAAAAAATGATATCCCAGTAGCATAAACCCCACCAATAAAATAAAACCTAAAACTAATTTAAGAATAAAATATAGAGGAACATACACTACAAACATATAAACCATAGTTATAATTAAAGTATTAACTAAAGAATAAGAATAAACCAAAGACTTATAATCTATTTTTTTAATATTTATTTTATACATTCTAACTAAATAATTAACTTCAACTGGTATCTTATCTTCATTAAATATTTTATTCTTCCTTATTAAAACTAAATAAGTAACCAAATATATTACTAAAAAAACAATAACAAATTCCCCTATCTTATATAATACATCCATTTCACACCTCACAAAAAGCACTCAAAATACTTTTAAGTGCTTTTATTATAAAATATTAAACTTAGATTATCAAGTCTTTTTCTATATTTTAACTATATATTCTAATAACTTTATAAATAAAGTTATAAACTTATCATCCAATTTTTCTTTACGTAATTTCTTTATTTCAATTCTCTTTTTAGCAATTTCCATATCACTAAACAAAATACTATCAATTTTCTCTTTTAATGCCGTAGTTATCTCTAAATCACTAATTATACTTTGAATATCATCATTAATTAACCTAACCGCATCTATATCTATATTATCACCTTTTATATCAACTGTTAGAACTCCAACAGATGGTACAGAATCAAGTTTTATTACCAAATCATTTTTTGACATATACATTTCAAATTTAACTGGTAATTGATTAAAATAAACCTTTGTTTCACTTGGTAATTTAGTATTTCTAAATTTAAATGTATAATTTCTTCGATCTGGTACTACACCAGTTTTTCCATCTATTGACCTAACAACTAAAGTATAATTATCTTTTTTATAAGTATATTCAATTGAAGTAAGTAAATAAAAACCACTTTCATACTTATTACTAATACCATCATCTTCATAAAGTTGATAAGTATTACTAACACCTGGAAAAATTTGTATTTCTAAATCAGTTGGTGTTTCTACACTATCAATATTATTAGATAAAGGTATTATACCACCTGCTTTACAAAAAACAGGATAATAATCATCACGATAAAAAGATACATAATAATGTCCACCAGGATATTTTTTACCAGATTTAAAATCATACCAAATACCCTTAGGTACAAATACTTTTTGAATAACACGATTCATAACATAATCTTTTTTCTTAGTAATAGGAGCAATAAAAAATTGACTACCAAAATAATATTGATTTCTATAAGAAGGTTCATCATATATTTCTGGATAACGATAATATAGTGGTTGAACTAAAGGCGCTCCAGTTTTGTGATAAACATACCCCTCTGAATATAAATAAGGTATTAACATATGACGCATTTTCATATAATCACTAATTATCTTTAACCTTTGAACATTCCATTTCCATGGTTCTCTCTTATAATACTTACCCATATCACTAGCTAAAAAGAATATCGGACTAAATGTTGCTAGTTGAACAAATCTTGTAAACAATTCACTATCTTCAGTTCCCGCATAATACCCCCCTATACAATGAGCCCACCAAGATACTCCTAAGTTAGAAGCCGAAGAATTATAAAAAGGTAAAATATTTAAAGTTTCCCAACTAACAATTGTCTTCCCTGAATAAAGAACTGGATAACGATGAGGAGCAATTAAACTATTTCTTGCTAATATAAAACCTCTTTTTTTATAGACATCAGTACTATAAGCAACATGATAATGTGTAAGTAACCAAGTCGTATCTAAATCTTTTTTATCAAAATAATCTAAATAGAAGAAATCTACTCCCAAATTCTCTAAATTAGTAACATATAACTTAAAATACATCCCTAAAGTTTTAGAATTAAATGGCATTAAAGGAATCTTCTTTAAATTAACTTTTAATCCATCAGCAACTATCGGATAAGTTGGATCACCCAAATTAACTCCCAATTCAGGATTCATAGTTACACCAAGATGAATATTTTTATCATGCAAATATTTTATAAATCCACTAGAATCTGGATATAAATTTTTAGCAAAATCATAATTAGATATATCATCATGCCATTTATCACCTAGTAATATTGCCGATAAAGGAATATTATTATCTTTAAATTTATCAATCAAATCTACTATACCATTAACATCATATCGCTCATTTTTACCCCAACAATTACCTAAAATATAACGAGGTATCATAGTTGGATAACCAGTTAAAGTAAAATAATCTTTTAAACATAATCCAAAATCACGTCGATACATAAATAAATATAAATCTAAATTCTTATGTCTATTTCTCGGTACAAAATCAAAATCCTCATTTAAAACAAAAGTATCACTATCATTAACAAGTACAAAACCATCAGTAGAATATAAACCCTTTCTTAATTTCAAATTACCCTTATAATCATCTAAACTCTCGTTAGTACCACCAAAATTACGAGCCTCAGGATGAGTATAATACCAAACTTTATCGCTATCTACTAAAGCTACACTTAAGTATTCAGATGGATTAAATCTCTTACCAAGAAATGGCTTATTCATAGTATAACTTAAAACAAAATATTTAGTTGATATCTGTATAACATCATTAATTTGTTTAATAATAAATTCTGGTTTTTCAAAATTTCTAAATACCACTAATTGCGAAGCTCTATCTTCAAAAACACCAGTTGGACTATACTCCATTCTAATTAATCTTTCACTAAGAACCATAAAACGATATTTCTCGCCTTGAATAATACAGTCAACATTACACTTTAAACCACTAGCATCTTTAACAAAATGTCCACCTAAACTAGCCATCGTCTCACCTTCTTATCTTACTTTTACAAGTATTATATCACGATAAGGACTTTCTTCGCAACCAAAATATAAAAAATTCAAAAAAAGTTTTTAACCATCAAACTATCTTCATAGTCTATCAATTCCCAATAATATCACAAAGAAAAAGAGGAAATAATTCCCCTATCCATTTTTCACAATTTTTTCTAAATTATGAAAAATATCATAAGTACCACCAGCAAGTATTCCCGATACAGCAATAGCAACCGAAAAATCACGAGTAAACAACCATTCAACTAAAGCAACTATTAAACCAACCAATACATTTTGTAGTGGTATTAAATTATTGTTAATTATCGGCAATTTCTTTGATAAAAATCCTAATATCACTGTAGCAAACATAGTTGCAAGTACAACTAAATGAGATAATTCCACAACCAATTCACCCCAATATATTTTATTAAATATTATAACTTATGAATAATTATATCGACCAATATATGAAATCTTTACAGGAACTAACCAGATGAGACCACAAAGGCTGAGGCACGAGAGCCGTAGTAAAAGTACGCACTGCTATCGTAGCTGAAGTAGAACACGCCCACAAGGGCACCACTACTCGCGCGGCCACCCCGCTGGAACCACGGATGGGACGAATTGACAAAGTACGCGTAGTCACTATACCACGCACGTGTCTCGGCCGTCGCGTCGCCTAAGATACGTGTTGAATAATCAGAAGATGAATTGGCTGTATTGTTATAACAATTCACATACGTATTTGCTGTACATGATAATGTTGGACTAAAGTAATTTGCTGCATTATAACTTCCATATGTTATTGTTGTTCCATTAGTTCCACTACTATATACTCCC
>JAUNSN010000063.1 GCA_030539175.1 bacterium
TTCAAGTCTTGTAGTTATTACGAAATAGGTGTATTAAGTATATGGAGGGATAAATATGTCTAACTTAATAATGATAAATGATTATAACAATTTAATTTTAAGTAATGAAAAATTGGCATTAGAAGAAATACTAAAATTAAATGAACTTACGAGTAAACAAAATCTTACTTTAACTAGAGAACAAGCTATTAGTCTAGTTAATAATAGAAATTACAATTTAAAAGAAAAGGGAAGAATTGAAGTAGGTAGTGGCATTCTAGATAAAATAATATATGAGTTTTATGATTCTCCATATCTTGATAAAGAGAGTTATGCAGAATCATTAGAAGAACTAACAAATATATTTTATCAATACCAATGTGACTTTGATTATAAATTAACGGATGAGCAAATAATAAGATATATGAAAAAACACTTTAATAATAGTTGTAATGGTTCAACAGAGTTATTGGAGAGCATTGCTTTTGAGGAGTTGAAAAATAAATTAGAAAAGGGGGATTTCTATGAGTAATATTATCGATTTAGAAAGTATCATTAAAGATGAAATAGATAATAACAATTATGTGGAAACATTATTTTTTACGCTATTAAGACACAATATTATTTCAGATAGCGATTACGAACAAGTTATATTAAAATTGTTAAACTTGTTATCAACACAAATAAAAAGATATACAGGAGAACTAACGAGTTCAGTTCCAGTAGAAGTCGCTAAAAACATTAATATATCTAATATGTGGACTATTTCACTTTATTTAAAAGGAAAGGATATAAAAGAGAGTACACAATTATTGTTATGCGAAGATATTAATAGTCTATATAAATTGGGAAAAACAGAATTAAATAACCTTATTTTTAAAACTAAAATGTTTTATAATGTAGTATTTTTAAATAATATTATAGATACAAATAATTATTTTTATAACGCAACTTTAAAAGAAGGAATAAAAGGTTTCTTTAAAATGTATAATCCAGATTATGATTCTACTAATATTTTTATTACTGTTGATTATGATGCATATTTAGAAAGACCAAAATTAAATGGTATAGAGTTCATTAAACAATATTTAGATTATATTTATTATGAGAATATGTTTTGTAAGCAATTTGATTCTGCAAAAATAAATAATTTGTTGAAAGCTATTTATTCAAATTATGAAGAATTACCAATCAATATTTTTGAACATATTTTGACTACTACAATTATTTTAGAATATTTAGGTATGGATATATTTGATCTTAATTTATTAGATATAAATATATACAATTTATATCGTGATTATAAACAAAATAATGAAGAATATAGAGGTAATTTAAAGGTTGCTTATAATAGTTTGATAAATAAATTAAAATTGGACTCTAGCACAATAAATTATTTAGATAAATGTTCTGGTATGACTGTTAATAAGATAGTAAGTTATACCGAAAATAATAATTTAGAAATATTACTTGGAAGAACAGAAAAGAAAGAAATAAACTACATACCTAGTGAGAAAATGAGTAATAGTGAATATCGTAAATTAATAGATTTGTTAAATAAAACTAATAAAGAAGATAAAGTAAATATAATTATAGAAAATATTACCTCATTATATGATTTTATTGATGTGATGGAAGATATATCATTTTCAAGTGAAGAACTATTTAAAGTTTTCTCTAAATTTCAAATAATAGAATTAATGGCGTTAAAGAAATATTATTATGATGATATTAAAGATTCATATATTGAGCGTGAGTTAAACGGCTTTATTATGACAAAAAGTATTGCAGAACAAAATATAATAAATAATAATTATCAATATATCACAATTACATAGTATATGAAGTAAATTATTTATTAGAGAAGAAAGTGATGAAAAATGTTCCTTTATATTGTCCAAAATGATAAAAAAATTTATGTTATAGTATAACTAACAGATAAATAGTAATTTAATGAGTAGACTAGAAATAGTTTACTTTTTAATGTATAATTAAAATACAAAGTTAAAAACACAGTTCTGGTTGGTAGTCCAGACATAATAATTTTATTATTATCAGTAACCTGCCTCCTATGGTTGTCCATTCTTTGTATATTTTTATAGGAGGTTAATTTGTATGAATAAGGTACAAGTTAAATTGACAGTCTTATTTGATGGTGTTTTTTGGATAGGTGTTTTTGAAAGAGTAATTGATAATAAATTAGAAGTTGCTAAAGTTACTTTTGGAGCAGAACCAAAAGATATAGAAATATATAATTTTATTTTAAATAAATATCAATATTTAAAATTTAGTAATGGGATTTTAATAAATCAGAAAACACAAAAAGAAATAAATCCTAAACGAATGAAAAAACTTGTTAAAAAACAAGTTGGTAAATCGTTAGGAACAAAATCACAACAAGCATTAAAACTTCAACAAGAACAGAATAAATTAAATCGTAAATCTATATCTAAACAGAGAAAAGATGAACTTTTAAAGTTAAAGTTTGAAATGAAGCAAAAGAAAAGACAACAAAAGCACAAAGGAAGATAAGACTTAAAGGATTTAATTTTTAAGTCCTTTTTAATTATAAATTATATTTTTTTAAAATATTATAGAAAAACTATTGACTATACTGTTACAGGTTAGATTACAATACTATTAGAGGTGGTTATATTATGCTAATAAATGAAGCTGCAAAATTGAGTGATTTAACTAAAAAAGCAGTTGAATATTATACAGAACAAAAACTAATAATTCCTAACATACTAGAGAATGGATATAGGGATTATACAAAACAGGATACGAAAACTTTAAAGCAAATATCTTTATATAGAAAGTTAGGATTAAGTATATCTGAAATTAAAATTGTTCTTTCAAATCCCACTGAATTAAAAAGTATTCTATATAATAAAACCCTTGAATTAGAGCAAGAAAAGATAAAACAAGATATTTTAGAAAAGATAGTAAATGGAGAAAGTTTAGAAAAATTAGAACAGGAAATAAATAATATAAATTCTAAAACAATTATCATTAAAAAACTTATGGATTTATTTCCTAGTTATTATGGAAAAATTATAAGTTTGAATTTTTCTAGGTATCTTACAGGAAGAATTGAAACAGAGGAACAAATGGAAGCCTTTAAAGAAATTATTGATTTTTTTGATAATGTACCTGATATTGAAATACCAGAAGATTTACAAAAATATTTAGATAATTATATAGAAGAATATTCAAGTGAAGAAGGACAAGAAAAAATAAATAGTATTATTCAAACTAAAGATAATAATATAAAAAATATAGATGAGTTTGTAAGAAAAAATAAAGAAGTACTGAATCAATATAATGAATATAAGAAAACAGAAGAATTTAAAAATTCACCTGCTAATAGACTAAAGGAACTAATGAAACAAGTTTGTTCTACAAATGGATATTATGAAAAGTTTATACCTGCTATGAGAAAATTAAGTCCATTATATAATGAATATTATGAGCAACTTATGAAAGCAAAGGAACAATTTATTAAAAATTATCCTGAATATACAGAATAGTACTTATTATATAAATTATACTTAATAAAGTAGATCCGTAATGATCTGCTTTTCTTAAATTGTTAAACGATATTTAGCGAAACCATTGATTATTTTTTAATTAAGTATTATAATACTGTTGAACGATATTTAACGAAAGGTATGAAGATAAAATGATAACTAGAAAAGAACAAGCAGAAAATAAAAAGAATGCAATAATTGCTGCTTCATTAGAATTATTTTTTGAAAAGGGCTACGAAACTACATCAATTAGAATGATACAAGATAAAGTAGAAAGTACACCTGGATTATTTTATCATTACTTTGAATCCAAGGATAAAGTATTTGATGAAGCAATTAAACTATTTTTCAAAAGTTATGAAGATGAAATGCAAATGATAGTTGATGATACTCATACTCATACAAAAGGAGCATTGAAAAGATATATTGAATATATTTTTGATGCAACAATTGATTTTAGAAAAAAATATTTACTTAAATTACATTGGACAATTTTAGGGGCAATTCGTGAATATACTGTTAGGTTAATGAGAAAATATATATTTGATATATTAAGTATTTATCGTGAAAAGAATATCATAGATATAGATTCAGATAGACTAGAAATGATTTCTAATTTAATTGCCTTTGGAGTTGGTGGAAGTATTCTTTATCAAGATGGAGATACTTTTACAAAACAAAAACAAGAGATATATA
>JAUNSN010000028.1:0-4516 GCA_030539175.1 bacterium
TATAAGAATAATGTTAGTAGTATTATAGAAAGAAAAATTAGCAATTTAATTTAAGGAGTAAATTGCTAATTTTTCTTTTTTTAACTCGGCAATTACTTTTTTCGCCAAACTTATCTATTTATTTGTTATATTTATCAGTATTTTCATTAATAGTTTGATCTTTGTTTATTATAATTATATTTTCTAAGTTGCCTCTACTTCCTATTTCAAAGTCATTTGGATTATGAGCTAAAGTTATCTTAACAATATCACAAGATATAAAACTATTTCTCTATATTTTCCTCAAATAATACTTTAAAAATCTAGCTAATTCTTCTTGTGTAATATTAGGTTTATCAAGTATTAAATTTAAAATTAATTCAAAATAAAATGAGTTAGATTACTAACTCGTTTTCTGTGTTTTTATTTCTAACTCAATACTATTAATTTTGTATTCACTATCAGTATCATTTAATTTTAATTCTTGGATAAATAATGTTGCTTTGAAATCTTTAATAGAAGCTTTTATTGCATTTTTAAGTTCTTTATTAATACTTAAATCAAGTATTTTAATTGGAGTTTTTAATGATAAATTATTGTTTGATTTTTCTCCTCTTGCTTGACTTATTATATCAATCATTTTATCTCCATTAACTATTTCTTTATTGAATTCATAATTTAATGGTTTTATTTCAGTTAAATGAATTGATTTATTATCATGATATAATTCTTGATATATTTCTTCTGTTATAAATGGAAAAAATATACTAAAATCTTGTAATAACTTATAAAGAATCATATAAATAGTTTTTTGTCCAGAGTATCTTGGCTCTTCTCCAAACTCTTCTGGTCTATATAATCTATGTTTGACAATTTCAATATAATTATCACAAAAGTTCCAGAAAAACTTTTCTATCTGGTTAAGTGCAAGTCCAACTTCATAATCATCTAAATATTTTATTAAACCTTTTTCCATTTCTTGAAATTTACCTATTATCCACTTATCAATATATTCAAAATTAGCAAATTCTTTATCTTTATAATCAGTTAAATGCATTTCAATAAATTTAGAAACATTCCATATTTTATTAACTAGTTTTCTACCTCTTAAAAGTGTTTCATCACTAAATACTATATCTGTACCAAGTCTACCAGTTCCAGCCCAATATCTTATTACATCGGCTGAATATTGTTTAATAACATCTAAAGGTTCAACTTTAGTATTTCCCTTACTCTTACTTATTTTTTCACCTTTATTTGCCATAACAAATCCCGAAATCATAACATTATCCCAAGGTCGCATACCAAAGTGATAAAAGCTTTTAACAATTGTATAAAAATCCCATGTTCTTATAATATCAGAGGCATTTGTTCTTATACTCATAGGTTTTAATATGTCCTCATAATTTTCTTCTTCACCATATCTCATATTAATAAGTGGCGTTACTGATGAAGTTGCCCAAGTATCCATTACATCTGTTTCTGGAATAAATTCTGTGCATCCACATTTTGGACATTTATCTATATGTGGTTTATCAACCAATGGATTTACTGGTAAATCTTTTATTCTAGCAAATACTGGCTCTGTACATTCTTTACAATACCATACTGGAAATGGTACGCCAAAATATCTTTGTCTTGAAATACACCAATCCCATAAAATATTTTCTACCCATTCATTATATCTATAGTGCATATATTCTGGATGCCATTTTATCTCATTACCAATTTTTAAGAAATCTTCTTTATGATTCATAATATCAATAAACCATTGTTTCATAACAGAGTATTCTACTTCTTTGCCACATCTTTCGTGAGTTTGTACTTCGTGTTCTAATTCTTCAATTTTTACAATGAAGCCACCATTTTGTAAATCTTCGATAATTTTTTTTCTAGCTTCTTTTATTTTCATACCACCATAATTTGCTACTGAATCAATTATTTTACCATCCTCAGTAAAAATATATTTAAGTGGTAAATTATACTTTTTCCACCACTCAATATCAGTTTGATCACCAAAGGTACAACACATAACTACTCCAGTACCTTTATCAATAGCAACTTTTTCATCTGCCATTATAGGTACTTCAACATCTATAATTGGAATATGAGCAGTTTTTCCAATTAATGACTTGTGTTTTTCATCTTTTGGATTTACAAATACACATACAATTGCTGGTAATAATTCTGGTCTAGTAGTTGCAATTGTAAATTCTTCGTTCGTCTCAACAGTTTTAAAATTAACATAATTAAATGTTGTTTTAATAGTTTTAGTTTCAAGTTCTGCTTGAGCAATTGAAGTTAAACATTCGTTGCACCATAATGCTGGACTTTCTTTATGATAACAATGACCTTTATTAATTAAATCTAAAAATGATGTTTGACTAATCTTAATTGTTGAGGGACTAACAGTTTTATAATGAATATTCCAATCTGTACTAACTCCCATTTTATTAAATAGATTTTGAAATTCTGTTTCATATTTATCAGTAGTTTCATAACAAAGTTTAGAAAACTCTTCTCTACCTATTTCAGGAGCTTTCTTTCCTTGTTCTTTTTCTACTAATCTTTCACTAGGTAATCCATTATCATCAAAACCAAATGGATAAAAAACATTAAATCCTTTCAATCTCTTATATCTTGCAATCATCTCTGTTTGAGAATAAGAAAATATATGTCCTATATGGATTTTTCCACTAACTGTTGGAGGTGGTGTGTCAATTGAAAATACTTTTCTATGATCTGGTTTAAAATCATATACACCGTTTTCTTTCCAATAATTTAACCATTTTTCTTCTTTTTCTAAAGCATTATACTTTTTATCTAACATCTAAATCATTCCTTTGTAGGTTAATTTTATCATATTTTTTTTAATATAACAATCGGATAGATTAAAAAAGTATATAGTTATCTTCCTGGCGAATTAAAATTATTGTTAGTGGTTGTAAATGCTGTTAACGTTGTTTTGATAGTCTTAGTAGCAATAACACTTCCTCCTTGATAAATACCGTCATATATTCCATTAGTGTGAGTTCCACTTACTTCTCCTCCGCTAGATAATGTATAACTCAAAGAAGATTTTATATTAGGTGTAGCAAAAATAATTGCTTGATAACTTTTACTTGGTGCAAATGTTATTATTGATGTATCACTAGTACTAAGATTAATTAAAGTATTAGCAGGCATTGTATTAAATGATGCATATACAACATTTATATGACTAGATGTTGGAAGTTGTAACATACCACTAGAACCAGCGGCAATTAAGGTACCTTGCGTAATAATAAATTCTGTGTCAAAATCTAATATTCCGTTTGCATTATCACTCGGACCGTTAATTATAATAGTTCCCCCATTTTGATATATTGCCCCATTAACATCTATTCCATCCCCCACTGATGATATATAAACATATCCGTTATTAATTGTTAAATTTTGATTTGTAGTAGTAACATTTGTGTTGGCACCAGGTCTATTTTGACTTGATGCATCGTTTCCGCCAGCAACATTTATTCCATCATCACTAGCATTTATGGAGATACTTCCATTATTAATGGTTATATTACTACTTTCTACTCCTTCATAACTTTTATTTATTGTTATATCGCCATTGTTAATAGTGATATTACTGTCGGCATGAATACCGTCGTCGCCACTTGATATTGTGAATGTGGCTTGATTAATGGTTATGGTATTATTAGAATGAATACTGTCGTCTTCTGAATCAATAATAAATTTTCCATTATCGATAATAATATTATTTGCTCCTTTTAAACCTTTACTACTTTTGGTTGAATCCCCATTATTCCATAGAGAAGAAACAGAAGTCGTCGTACTTCCCGCACCTGTAGTTAAATTATATGTGCCATCTTTTATTTGTAAGGTGGTCTCGGCTTGAATAGCATCTGAGTTCGAGATAATATTATAATCCCCGCTTTCTATTAATATATAGCCAAGATCGCTGTTGGTATCGTTAGTAGATTTAATACCATCCATACCTGATTCTATAGAAAATGTTGCTGTTTTAATATAAACATAATCTTTTCCTCTAACCCCATCATCGTTTGCTTTAATATTATAAGTGCCATTTATTATTTTTAAACCATCTTTGCTTACTATTCCATCTTGATACAAGGCATTTATATTTAAAGTTCCTGTTCCATTGATTGTTAAATCATCATCACTAAATAAACAACCATCTGGTTCATTATTGCTATCTACACTGTGATTAGAATTATCACTAATAGAATTATTATTTACCAAAGTTATAACTGTTTTTTTACTATTCTTTATGTAAATGGGGGCGGAAATATTACTTGTGATAGACACATTATCAAGCATTATATGAACTATTTTATCATCCGCATCTATAACTAATTGTCCAATATACGAACCTGTTATATAGTAATCACCATTATTAGTAATTGTTATAGTATTTTCTTTTTCATAAGCTCCTGCTCCAACAATAGTTGCAGTTGTATTGTCTAATGTTATTTTTGTCGCAGATTCGCTTATTGAAGTTGTTGTATCATAGATA
>JAUNSN010000028.1:4526-14844 GCA_030539175.1 bacterium
TGTTTTGCGTCTTTGTAAGAAGATAATACATAGCTATAAAAGAAAGCCCTGTTAAAATAGTTGTAATTCCAATAATTATTATTTTCTTTTTCATTATAAACCACTTTCATAACTGGGATGTTTCATAATAATTCTTAAGTTTTTGTTTCTAATTTGCGAATCGTCGATAAATTCTTTTTTGTTAATATTGTTCTTTATAACAATAGAATAATTAAAAGTATATAAACTTTCCATGTTAGTTATCTTTAGAATACGGTAATTGATATTAATTTTAGCAAATTTAGTAAGAGTTGAAAGACAAATCAAAAGACTAGTTATTGTAATACTTCCAGTAATTATACTGTTAAACATATTTTTCCTTCTTTCTTGTAATTTATAAATTCTTCCATATTTACTAGTTGCATATTATTATTGGTTGGTAATATATTGTTTTCTATATATCTTTTAAATTTTTGGTACTTTTTCTCACCTTTAAGTTAATATACGCTTAAAATTTAAAAATTAGGTGATAGTTTTGTGTTTTATATGTGAAAAATTACAAAGAGATCCCTTATTGTTATTTTGGTAATGATTTGTAAAATATTTATTGAGTCATTACTTCTTTCACTTTGTTTTTATATTTCAATAATTCTTCTTTTTCTTCTTGACTTATTCGTCTACTTTCACGACACTTTTGTATAGCTTTATTGATTGTGAATTTATTTAATTTATGATGTTTTAAATAGTTAATAGTTCTATCTTTTTGTTTAATGTAACATTCACATAATAACCAAGCATTCATCATATTAACATAATAATGTTCTTCTTTATTGAAACTATCTAGTAAATCAAATATTTTATTTATATAACTATCATTATCGATAAAATTAAATAATATTGACATACCTATTCTTCTGACAAATGGTTTGTCACTTTTTATATATTCTAGTACTAAATTATAATATTTCTCTTCATTATTCTTGACATTAAATGATAATAAATCACATGTTGCCCAATTGTCACATTTATTACTGTAAATATCTAAATACTTTTTCATAGTATTAAAATCTTTTATCTTACATATTAAAAATCCATTAATTGCTGTATTTTCATAATATTGCCAAATCATTAAATCTAAAAATTCAAGATAATTTCCTTTGGCTATTTGATTAACTATTTCTTTTATGGTAGGGGTATTTAAACATAATACTGGTAATGAGGTTTTTAATAAAGTAATCATTCGTTCATTGTTTTTATTCTTTTGATAAGTTTTTAAATATTGTTGAAATTCTTCTATATCTGAATTTGTCCAACAAGTTCTATTTAACTTCATTTTATATCCACCTTTATTTCATAATTTTTTGGTTTGTTTTATTAACTAATTTATGAATTCTTAAGATTTTTTTGCACTTCTATTTATAAATCTTTTCTTATTCTTATTTTTATTTTTTTGTGTTAATATAATTAAATAATATGGATTTTTATCCCAAAACAATCAGTTGGCTTACCTTTCATTGTATTGAGCGCACCTATATCATTGCCAAATTTTTGCAATTTTTCTTTTCCTACATAATTTACCAACTTTACATAGGCAGTATTATCACTTTCAGTAATTGAAAGCTTCATTAATTCTCTAATTGAATATTCTCTTTTTTCTTGATTGTCTTTTATTATGCCTGTTCCTTGCTTTATTTCTGTATCGTCGATAAGTAAAATTTTATCCAAATTTTTTTCATTCAAATATAAATACAAAACAACTAGTATTTTAATTGCACTAGCTGCATAAAAAGTAATATTTTTATTAAAACTGAAATATGTTTTAGATTGACAATCTTCATAATAATATGCAACTTTTTCTTAACTTTTTAAATACATTAAATTTAATTTATATAAAAGTTTCTTTATTTTTTTGATCTGAGATTTATTATCTACTTCTAATTCATGTTTCATAATTTCACCTCTAATTGGTATTATACACTATAAAAAAGATTTATTTAACTAAATCTTATATTTTTAGAAAAAAGTTTTAATAGTATTAACAATTATCTCTAATTTAGTTTTTATTTCTTTCGTTATATTCGTTTTCTTTCCGAAATCTAATTTACTATATCTTATTTAAAATAATTCTTATGCTGATTAAAATAGATAATTTCCATAACTTAAGAATGGTAATGTTATCCCGTATACAAAACTTAGACTATCAGAAAAAAGAGGGTTGCAAATCACAGACTACTGTTTTCTAATAATTGCTTTAATATATTTTTTTCTTCTATTTTAGTTATAGCAAAACACTTTTTACCTAAGTCTTTAAATGATGATCCACAATGATATAAAATTTTTCTATCAATAACAATAAATCTATCATGAAAAGCATTATTTATTTTTAATTCGACATTACTATATTGTTTTTTATATTTATTGTAATCTTCATTATTATACTTATTAGTTATAATAGTAATTTTTTTATCTATTTTTGATAATATATCTAATAATGATTTATCTACATAATTATCAATTATTATAATACTAATCCTAGATTCTTTAATAATACTAACCATTAAAGAATAAGCATCATATATTTGTCCTTCAAAAAATATGGAATTAACTTTAGTTTTTTCACTTAGTTTAGAAAATGATTCTTCTAGTAAGTTAATTCTTTCATTATCTTTAATTACTAAATTATTTATATATTTTTGTTCAATTAATGTACTACTAATATATTTTTTCATATTAACAAAAGCTCTAATAATAGCCTTATTCATTTCAACAGCTATATCACTTTTCAATAATCCAGATAACATTATGATACCATGTTCTGTAAAAACATAAGGTAAATACTTGAAATGTAGACCTCTTAAATTATAATTTTTGTTTAAAGTCACAATTTGTGATCTTAAAGATATGTCCCCAATTTCTTTATTAGTCAACTGAAAACAAAAGTCATCTGGAAATCTATCGATATTTCTTTTAACAGCTTGATTTAATATTCTCGTTTCAACATTATATAGTTTAGCTAAATCTCTATCAAGCATCACTTGTTTACATCTAATTTCATAAATCATATCTTCAATTTTAATGTTTTCTTTTTCTATAACTTCATTCATATATTTAACCTCCTGAATTGTTGAATATATTATATCGAACAAATATTCTGAAATCAATGATTATTCTTAGAAATATTTAAAATAATTCAGATACTTGCCATACTAACTAAAAGAGATAAACCCTCCATAACTTAAAAAACTACTGTTGCTCTACATACAAAATTCAGACTATCAGAAAAAAGAGGGTTGCAAATCACAGACTACTGTTTTCTAATAATTGCTTTAATATATTTTTATCTTCTATTTTAGTTATAGCAAAACATTTTTTACCTAAGTCTTTAAATGATGCCCCACAATGATATAACTCTTTTTTATCAATTATTATAAATCTATCATGAAAAGTATTGTTTATTTTTAAATTTATATTACTATACTGTTTTTTATATTTATTATAATCTTCATTATTATATTTATTTGTTATAATAGTAATTTTTTTATCTATCTTCGCTAATATATCAAGTAATACTTTGTAAACATAATTATCGATTATTATAATATTAATTTTAGAACGATTTAAAATGTCTAACATTAAAGAATAAGCATCATATATTTGTCCTTCAAAAAATATATGATTATTAACTACGCTTTGATTAAGCTTATCAAAAGATGATTGTAATAATTTAATATCTTCATCATGTTTAATAACCAAATTATTAATATATTTTTGCTCAATTAAATTAGAAGATATATATTTTTTCATTGCAACAAATGCCTCTGTTATTTTAACGTTCATACTAATTGCTATATCACTTTTTAACAAACTAGAAAGCATCATTATTCCATGCTCTGTAAAAACATATGGTAAATATCTAATACCACCATGGATATTGTTATTTCTTTTCAAACTTGAGGTCACAATTTGTGACCTCAAGTTTAAGTATTCTTCATTAGTTAATTGAAAGCAAAAAGATTCTGGAAATCGATTAATATTCCTTTTCACAACTTGATTTATAATTTTTGCTTCTGTCCTATACAATACTGCTACATCTGATGACAACATCACTTGTTTACCTCTAACTACATAAATCATATCTTCAATTTTAATGTTTTTTTTTCTATAATTTCATTCATATATTTAACCTCCTGAATTGTTAAATATATTATATCGAACAAATATTCTGAAATCAATGGTTATTCTTAGAAATATTTAAAATTATTCCAATACTTGCCATACTAACTAAAAGCGATGATCCTCCATAACTTAAAAATGGAAGCGTTACCCCTGTTACATTTTCTTTGGGAGAAAATTTGGTATAGTCACATTTCTTGGGGAGACGATTTTGATTTAAAAAAAACATTTATCTTGTATAAACTGAGAGTTCTGGAAAAGTAAAATATATTTTTATTTTTTTATCGTTATCTATTTCAATTTTACTAATTAACCCTTTGATTATACCTTGTGCGATTTTTTTTGTGCTTAAGAATTCTGTAACTTTTTTTGCACACGATTCATAATCTAAAGTTTGAGTTTTTGATAATAATAAATTTTTTTCTTTTTCAACATCACTCTTACTTTTTTTAGCATTTTTTAAGTCATCATTATATTTTTCTATTAGACTATTAAAAATTTCTTCATTGATTTTTCCATCTACTTTATCTAAGTATAATTGTTTTATAGCATTTTCGTATTTTAATATATCTTTATTTAACATATTCATAATACTATTTACTCTATTCAAATCTTCGTTGATTATGTTGTTTGCCTCTTCTAACAATAATTTATTATCATATTCTTTTATAAAACCTTGACATACTTCTGATAATATTTTTAATAAATCATTTTCTAACCAATCATAATTAATTCTATGGGAATTACATAAACCATACTTACCTTTTTTTGAATATAAACAACACTGAGTATAATGACTTTCATTTTTTTTATTTTTCTTTTTTAAAATACTTATTGAATGTCCACATTCTTTACAAAATAATAATCCCCCAAATAAATATGAATTATTAGTTACAATCTTTTTCTTACCAGTAAATAATTTTTGAACTTCATCAAATTTTTCTTTATCTATTATTGCATCATGGGTATTTTCCACTATTATATGATCTTCTCTTTTTGTTGCTCTATTCTTTTTAGAATTATATCGTATTTTATTACAAATATTTTGAACCATATTCCCAATATACATTTCACTAGTAAGTATATCTTTAATAGTTTGAGGTCTCCAAATCCCATAACCATCATTTTCTGTTACATCTAACCCTCTACCTTCTTTTTTATATACAATTGGTATTGGAATTTTTTCACTAGTCAAAGTAGATGCTATTTTATTACATTTATTTCCCTGTAATGCCATATCAAAAATTCTTTTTACTACTACTGAAGCAATTGGATCAATAATCAAATGATGTGGATCTTTAGGATCCTTTTTTAATCCATATTTAGCAAATGAGCCTATATAATATCCATTCATTTGCCTTGCTTTAAAAGCAGATTTAATTTTTTTTGAAGTGTCGCGAAGAGTATAATCATTAAAAGTTAATTTCATAGGTATAGTGGAATCACCAACCAATGAATCATAGCCATCATTAATTGCAATGTATCTTACATTTTTATCCATAAAATAATCTTCTATATATGTTCCTGTTTGATATAACTCACGTCCTAATCGTGAAAAATCCTTAGTTATTACACAATTAATTTTTCCGGATTCAATGTCTTTTAACATTTCTTTAAATGCTGGTCTATCAAAATCACTACCGGTATATCCATCATCTACATATTCTTTTATCAACTCTAAATCATTAAATTTACAAAATGATTCTATTATCATTCGTTGACTTTCAATTGACATACTTTCATCCATTTTTAATTTTTTTAAATCTTCTTTAGATAATCTTAAATAATCTGCACATAAATATTTTCCCATAACTGTAATTTTATCCCTCCTTCTAGTTACGAGATTCCATATTACACACGATAATATAATTATACCGTGCTTTTCTAATTTTTGTAATCGGTTTCTCTATATTTATTCGTTTTTGTAATATTTAGTTGTTTTCTTTAAGATTTGTTCTTAGATATAACAAAAATTGTTCTTTTAAAATTTGATTTAGATTTTTACCATTATCATTAAATTCATAACTGATATTATAATGTAATCCATCTCCTATTTCTTTTTTCACTTTTTAACCCCCTTTTTTCACAATTAAGTTTATGCCTAATTGCTCTTTTAAATTACCTTTTCATCTCCTTTATTAATACTTAAATTCATTTGTTATTTTCCCAATTAATACAATTTGTTTTCCCTTTTCCTGTTGATTACAAGTTATTAAAGTAATGTATTTATCACTATTTGTAGAAATTACATCTGCTTTTCCAGTTTTATCAATATTATATTTATCTATCACTTTATAACAATATTTAATACCATTATAGTAAACACATATTTCATCATCTAATTTAACCTTGTATAACTTTTTAAAAAAAGCAATATTACTATTACCAGAATGTGCATATAAAATAAAATTACCCATCTTATCAGGGTAATTACTTTGTTTGTCTATACTAACCGCATAATTAACAGAATTAAAATTTTTAGTATTATTTACTAAACCTTCTTTTAAATTAATACTTGGAATCTCTAATATTGATGTATAATTAATCGTATTATTAGTTTGTTCTTTCTTTTCTTCAACAATCTCTGGAGATTCAATTTCTTCATTAATCTTTGTTTCCTCAATGTAATTCGTAATATCTTCTTCTTTTCTATCTTTTAATGTTATATGATAAATAGAACAAAATAAAAACATAGAAATTGATGACAGTATTAATACTACGCCAATTTTTTTCATACTTTCCTTTCCATATCATAATGTTCATCCCAAAATGATATTATTGTTTTTTTCACTTTATAATTATTTGCAATTTCTATTGTTACAGCATTATTTAAAAGTTTTTTGATTTTTTCCGTATCCCTCGCATTTAATGTTGTCGCAACTTCTAATGTATAAACATTATTTTCATCTTTTGTGTCATTAATTATTTTATTTTCAAACATTTGTCTTATTTCTAACAAAATCAAGTCAATTTGATTTTTATTTATTTGTTGTTTTTTAACATTCTTCACTATTTTATTAATTTTATTAGTTGTTTCTCTTCTATAAGATGAAGCTATTTGCTGAGTTAATTTATCAGTATTATTACCATTTCTCTTATCGTATAATTCTTTTAATTTTTCAACAGTATAATAGTTTTCTGTTAATCTTTTTAATATCTTAACTTCTCTTTCATATATTGGATAATCTTTATACTGTGGATATAAATCACTATACATATAAGTATCTCTAAATATTGGATTACCAAAAGTCGGAAAAATAATTGTTTTATATTTTAAAGCAATTATTTCATTTGCTGTTAGTAATTCTTTTCCCATTAAAGATTTTGTTTCATTAGCACCTATTTTAAAAGGATCTGTACTCATGCTCATAGAATTAGTAATTACCGTAGCACGTCCTAATTTTTTTTCAATTATAGTAGCAGTTTCAACTGTATTTGTTTTTAAATAAACTAAAGCTGCATTATCTTGAATTATGTTTGCAATTTCTTTGCCATACACTTGATCAAGTTGTGAAAAACTTTGAATAAATAAATAGAATCTCATCCCTCTACTTCTTGCTACTGATATTGTTGTTTCAATTGCATTTAAAGGTGGACAGTTAGCAAATTCATCTAATATCCACTCCACTTTTGTAGGCAAGACACCATTATTCTCTGGTAAATTAGCAAACTTTGTTAAGTCTTTAATTAACATACCTAAAATTATTGTAACTAATTGAAAATATGCTCTATCTTCATCCGGTACAATAATAAATAAAGCTGTTGGTTTTTTCCCTAAATTAGTAAATTCAAATTCACTTATACTAGTAATATTTTCTACATTCAAATCATCAAATATAGACATTTTTTCGCCAAAAACAGCTGTAATACTTTTATAAGTATTTTCAGCTGCTGATAAAATGGAATTTAAATAATCTTTTGATAAACTACCATAAGGTCTGCTATTTAGATTTTTTTGTAAATATATTTGATTTTCTTTTGTTAAAGAAGAGTTTTGAAATTTCTTAATACTGGAAATATTAATTTTTGTTTCTTCAATTAATCCAGCTTTATAATCTTCAAGAAAAATACCAGTCAATCCAATAAATAATTGTTTAGCACTATTAATCCAAAATGGATCCTTTGTTTCTTTTTCAGTAAATATTAAGTTTGCTAAAGATATAACAAGTCTATTAGTTTCTGCTTGATGTTTAGAACTTTTATTTTGACTTTCAATAATATAATTAAGGATTTCATCATTTGTTTTATTTTTAATATGTGTTTGTAGTTCTTTTCCAGTCAAATTTTCAATAGTGTTATTATCAAACAATTTTTTACTTCTTATATTACTTTCTAGTTCCTTCTTATTTGATTTGATTATATCAATAATATAAGTTTCTAATTTATAATTAGACTTAATTTGTTCTAAATATTTATTATTTAAGAACATTTTAGCTAAAGATATTTTATTCTTCTTAATAAAACAAGATAAATAAAATATCATATTTTTATTGTTATGACAATGGTCTTTCCATTCATCAATAATAGGTTGCATCACATTAATTTTGGTTGATTGTGATGGATTTCTAAAATCAATAGTAATAATATCATAACCATTATCTTTAAATATTTTCCCCGTTGCCCTAAATAATTCTCCCTTAGGATCAGTCAAAACAACTGAATGTTTTTCTTTTGCTGTTGCAAAATGAATACTTGTTGGAATACTAACTGTTACGGATTTACCAGAACCTGTTGATCCTACAAGTAAAAAATGTGGTGATTTAGTATCAAAATAAACATTCTCAAATTTACCATTTATCTTTTCATACCAAACTGGAAAACCTACTTTATTTAATTTATTAAGATTCTCTTTTTCAAAATTTTTTTTAATTTCTTTTTCATCTGCAAATTTACTACTACCATGTTCATTTTTATTAACTAATTTTCTTTTAGAAATTCTTGGTTCAATAATTAAAATAAATATCATTAAAGAAACAACTATAAATAAAAGAATTAACATTGGATATGACAAAGGATCAAATTTTATATTATCCATATCACATTTCTAACTCCCCAGCTTCATCTATTGATTTTAAAAAATCATTATATTCATAAAATTTGTCCTTATCAATAGGTTGTCCAATCGGATAAGCATAATTCTTTTTATTTGTTAAACATATTTGCAAACCTTTACCTTGAATATAACAATATAATTCACCTTTTTTATTTTTATAATAATCATATTCAAATTTTGAATTTATTTCAACTGGATTTAATTGATAATATAATTCTGGATATAATTCTCTTTCAGATTTCAATTTTATAACTTTTTGATGGTCATTATTTAAAATTCCCTCAATTACTGTTTTATACTTTTTATATGTGTCAACTTCTCCAATATCATGTGCATCATTATAATAATTTTCAAGTAAATCATTCATTGCAAGTTTAAAGTATTTATTATTAGGTGCAGGATGATAATTCCAACACACTATATTATATATAAAATTAGCATACTTTTCTTCAAATGTTTCCTTATCACATAAATCGTTTATATGAAAATAATCAAGAGGATGCCAATTTGAATCAGCTAAATCTCCAGAAATTTTATTATTTAATTCATCTATCTTAATATTTTTTATATGATAAAACCCCATAATAATCTCCCTTCTTACTCTATTTCCATATTTCTTATTTCTTCACAACTATAATCACTATTCAACCACAATAATACTTCTTTTTCAGTTTTAAATTCTTCTACATAGCATTCTCCACTCGTATTATCAATTCCCACAAATACATTACCATCATTGCAATATAATAAAGAGTTATCATTTGGTAACTCTTCATGTTTTGACCAAGCATCAATATATTTACTTATTTCTTTTTTTGATACTCTACATATTTTATTGTATGGCTTTCCTGTTGAATAGTATTCTTCTATATTACCATCTGTAAAATAACAACAATTACCACTTGTACTGTCCACAACTTCTAAACTTGCATAATCATTATTATTCATAAGTTTTTTTGCTTTCAATATTGCTTCTTCTTTATCTTTAAATTCTTTTAAGTATTCAAATGATTCTCCAAGATCTCTATCAACCTCAGTTTCCCAAATCTTTATAATATATTTATTTTTACTAATTTCTTCATCAATTAAATAATTTTCTATATATGAATCAAT
>JAUNSN010000028.1:14854-18127 GCA_030539175.1 bacterium
CCTATATAAACTTGCTTTTCATCTTTATCATAACTAATTTCTAATAAAAAAGAATCTGTCAGTTTTACTGGTTTATCAGATTCAAAATACCATTCACAATTTAAATCACTTTCTCCTAAATAATAGTTTTCATCACACTCATTACACAAATAGGCATAATCTATTAAATCACTAATAACAACATCATTTGAACAATGAGGACACTCTAAATCAGTTTGTAGCTTCTTTCTTTCTATTTCATTTTGATTTATTCTATTGTAAGTAATACTATAAAGATCTTCTAATGCTAAAATACTTTTTTTAATATCTTGAACAATACTTTGATTTAATTTAAATCCACAATTATCTAATATGTCATTGAAATATTCATAACATACTTTTGTTTCTTTTAAAACTTCATAATCATTCAATTTCATCACCTATATCTTTATCATTATCCAAATTAAATAATGAGTTCGTATTAATAATTAAATTAAAATCGTATTGAACATTTGAAGAAATTGTACTAGTAATATAATCAGTCAAATCATCAACACTTCCTATTTCTGATTCACTATTAAAAAGTCTTTCTTTATTTTCTTCATAAAATTTTTCTAAATATTCTTTATTCATAGTTATTTCCCTTCTCTTTATTTTTCTTTAATTCATTTTCTATTATATTTACATTATCTATAACATTATTAAAATCATCCCATGCAGTCGTACCAATTTCCACATCATTTATCACAACATTATATTTCCCATCAGATTTTTCTTCTGTTTTAGCACTATTACATACTATATTTTTTGTTTTTAATAACTCTATATAATAATCTGTAATACTTTTCATATTATTTTCTTTATCACTACCAAATTCTTCAAACGGAATTTTTTTATTAAAATCTATATCAAAATTATTAGATACTTCTAATAATGGTAATATATTTTTTTCAAAATAATTTACTGCCTCATCAATATTAAGTCTGTTTTCTAATTGTATTTTTAATGGACTATCAAAATAATTTCCTAAGTGAATGTAAAAATCATTACATGAACTACTTGAATTATCATAAGCGACTTGATCATTTTCTTCTAGTCCAATTAATATTGAAGCATATCTTTGCTGTTCAGCTCCTTCGCTACAATAATAACAATCCTTATAAAATTTTTTAGCATCTTCTTTATTACTATAAATGCTTAAGCTATCATAACAAATAGTATATTTCATAATTATTAATCCCCCTTTCTTTTATTTTTTTAAAATTCAATACCTTCTTTTTCAAAGTATTTACTAAATTTCTTTACAGCATCATTATAACTTGGATTATTTGTATCACTATAATACTCTAATATAGCATCTGATAAATTTTTTCTAGTTTCTCCCATATAGCATTCATCTTCATCTATATTGAAATCGCATAATAATTCTTTCCATTCCTTATCACTACAATTGTTTATATAATTATTAACCAAAGAATCTAGTTCTTCATTAAATTTTTCATTTGTAATTGATTCTGAAAATTCATTAAAATTTGATAATAATTCTTTTGCTTTTTTGCCAACATCTATCCACTTACAACACATATTAGAGCCACCTATCCAATCTCTTTCGTGTTTCATTCTTCTGACAAGAACATTATCATACCAAGCATTTTTAAAAAATCTAACATCAGATATACTAATATAAACACAATTATCAGTATTAACATCTTTTATAACTGCTGTAAACTCATAATGATTTTTATTAAAAGAATGTAAAACTAAATTTTCCTTTTTAGCCATTTTTTTCAAATCTTTTTTCATTTCTTTTTGAAATTCAATATAATCTTCTAATGGATAAGAAGAACTACTAAAAGTATGATTTAACCATTTATTATAATTCACTACTTTTCCCCCTTTCATAAATAGATTTTATATGCAGTATTCATTATTTTCATATTCGGTAAATAACATCTCTAATTTTGATAATACTTCTTCATCTGTCATGTTTTTATTAAACCAATCAACATCTTGAATTGTATTTTCCCATTCACTATCAGATATTTTTTCACCATATTCAACTGTTGCTTCACCTTTGAAATAATGTAGTTCAACACAATTAGTATTATTAATAACTCTCGCTACTGTAAAAGAATGTTCTTCATCTAAATCCTCTATCTTAGTGATTGTTTCACATTCTGCTATAATTTCTTTTAATGGAGCATTTTCCAAATCTCTTATCAGTTTGTTTATATTTGAATTTTTTGAAACATACATTGATACACAAGCAACTTCATCATTTTCATATATTTTTTCATATTCATCTTTATTTTCACAAAATTTATCCCAATCCACTAAAAAATCATATATATAAATTGAAGTTATATGATCTTGATCTGTTTCAAATTTTATCTTTCTATTGTCTTTAGATAAATATCCGGTCTTTTCGTTTTTGTGCCATCCATTATCCATCATCTTTTTACTAATAATATCTAAAAAATTTATTGTATTAATATAAACATCAACACTTTCTTTATTATCGCTTAAGCTATAACTCATTACTATTATTCACCTCACTTCCCTTAATAAAATCATCTAAAAATTCTTTAGTGCTTTTTAATCCTTCATACCAACAAATAATATTATGATTTCCATATTCTTGTATATATTCATTAACCACATCATTACTTCCTATACCATATTTATTTGTATATATATGAAATTCTTGTAATGCTTTCTCTATATCTATTAATTGTTCTTTTGATAGTGTGGATTTTATTATTTCATAATCCTTACATTCTTTTAAATTAGTTAATTCTTGTTTCGTTTTTATATTTCTACCTCCGTATTTTCTTTATTCAATTTAAAATCTCTATCATCATTAAATCTGGTTTGTAAATCACCATATCCTACAATTTTGTATTCTCCATCATCTACTGTAACAATTTCTTGTAAATTGTATTTGATAATTTCTTTTTGTAATATTTTAATATCTTCTTCATTAAAATCAGCAGAATATAAATCTTCCCAATCTTTTGAATCTATATGACACATAGAACTATCAGCAGAGCAAACACAATCATATATTTCTATAAGCAATTTTGAACACTCGCTAATTTTAGGCAATTTTAAATACTCTTCAAAACTATCATATATTAATGATGTTATTGAATTCTTTACAAATGTTTCATCTAAAGTAGAATCATTATCTCCAATATTATATCTAATCTCAGATTCATCATAACTTGCAATTATATTTGCTACCGGATTATCATTTTTATATAAAATTGCATTACAACATATATCATCATAATC
>JAUNSN010000029.1 GCA_030539175.1 bacterium
ATAATAAAAAGATAGAATCCATTATTATCTATCTTTTATAGTCTGAATAGTTACAAAATTATAGACTTTTAGTTAGAAATCTAGTATTATTTATATGAGAAAATAAATCACTTATTTTTAATATTGTGTTTAGTAATGTTGTATATTATAAATTTAATTGTTTTATAAAAACGAGGATGTGGGAAGTTATGTTAAAAAGTGCAATATATTGTAATTTTTTTATATTATTAATAATATCAATCTTTTTTATGATAAGAATTTTTAAGCAGAATAGTGATTTAAAGAAAATAAGAAAACTCGTAATTATATATATAATATTTAATTTCATTATTAGTTTAAATGCTGGTGGAATAGTAGATATAGATTGGGATATTTTCTTTTTATTTCCAATTTCTGTAATATCATTCATTATTCATATATTGAGTATTTGTTGTATAAATAGAAAAATAAAAAAAGCAAATAATACTGTTCATAATGATTTAAGCATCAAAAAATATATTATTTTAGGTATAATTCCTGTTGTTGTTTTTTTGATTCCTTACATGTATGAATTATATGTAATAAATAATTGTAATTATTTATTAAAATACAATTATCAATCTGGCATTGTTATTTCTGAGGATACCTATATTGCTATTATAAATAACAAACCTGTATCAATAACTTTACGAAAAAATTTATTTAATAGAAAAGGGTTTTCTACTAATAATGAATTAAATTATAATATTATATATACTAATGGTATTGAAATATCAACAAGAGATTCAAAATATAATAAAGTAATAATAGAGAATGAAGATATAAAAAAAATAGCATTAGATGCAAAAGAAAGATTTTCTTCTGCTAAAGAAGCTTACATAGACTATTTTTTTGAAGCGAACTTTGCTATTATTCTACTTACGTCCGAAGTAGAAACAGAAGAATATTTTTATCACGATAATACGTATATTAAAACTATAAATACTCATGGTGATTTGGAATCTGTAACATATTATAAGTGATTGTATCCAAATTAAAAAAATATAGATATAATATTCATATTTAATGGTTAATGTAAAAAGACAACGAGAACTACTCTTAACTATTCATTATCTTTTTTTGGCATTATAAATTAATAACCTTTTTTATAATTCCCATATATTCTATCTATTAATTGCAAAACATTTATTGTCTAAATCTTTTATGGAAGAGCCAAGATGATACATCTCCTTATTGTCTAAAACAATAAACCTATCATGAAATTTATTTGTTATCATGACTTTTAATATTGGATATTCTTTATTAAATTACTTAATATCTAAATTTTCAATATTGCCTTTACTAGATGTTAGTATCACCACTTCCACTTTGCTTTTCTTTTTAGCTAATATCTTTAAAACACTATCATCAACATAATTATCTATAATTAAAATTTTTTCATTTTATTTTTATTTATATTCTAGGGTAGTTAACTTTTCAAATACTTGACCATTATTATTTAAGATTTTTCGCATTTCAATAAATGCTTTTACAATATTTATGCTTAACTTTATAGTTATTTCATTTTTTAAAATTCCAGAAATAATGGCAATTCCTTGTTCAATAGAGACATATGACAGATATTTTCTTCTCCCTCTATTTTTATTTTTCACAATTTTTGAAGTAAAACTTTAACTCGGTATAGAACTAACGGCATTTTTATACTTAGATTGTATATATATCTATATTAACATCAATATTACAACTGTAATGAAAAAACAAAAAAGAAGAACCATAAGCAACTTCATTTGCATTATTTATTTTTATATTATTAATAACTCGTCTCTTTATTTTAACACATAGAAAAAATATGATTATATTATCTTGGAAGCAAGTATTGAAAAAAACCAAGAAATTTATAATTAGGTGTTTAAACATAGTTGACATCATTTGTTTTTATATGTATGATAGAATCAAGCGATTTGTTATAATTGCTATAGTTTAATAAAGGAGTATATATATGAAAAAAGAAGAAATTACTATCAAAAATACTAAATCTGAGATATTAGAAGCATTAAATGCTGTATTAGCACGAGAAAAAAATTTATCTAGTACTAAATCTAATCCGATAGAAGAGGAAAAAATACGAAAAAATACAAAAGCAATAGAAGTTTCAAGAGAAAATGTTAAAAAAAATATATTTTCCGAGGAACTAAACAATAAATTTAGGGATTTAGAGCTGGCTATTTCTGTTGAGGAAGAAAAATTAAAAGAATTATATGGGATTGAAAAAGAGTTAACTAATTTAACTTTGGTAATAAATGCTGGTAAAGACTGCATTGCTACTATTGAAAGTAATAAAAAAGCTGAAACAGAAAAATATAATACTAGTATTAAACTATTGGAAGATGAGTATAATTCTAAAGCTATTGCTCTTAAGAAGGAATATGAAGCAAATGCCAAGGCTTTAAAAATAGAACGGGATAGAGAACTTGAGGAATATAACTATAAAATTAAAAGAGATAGAGAACTTGCTAATAATAAGTGGATAGATGAAAAATTGCAAAGAGAGACTAAACTTGCTAATATGGAGGCTGAAACTAAACAGTTATTGAATGAAGCAAAAATAAGTGTTGAACATACTAAAGAATTAGAGAAAAAAGTTAATGATATTCCTATACTACTGGAAAAAGAATACGAAAGAGGAAAGAAAGATACGACTATCTTATTAGAAAAAGAGCATAAGTACTCAACTGAGTTATTATCAAAAGACTTTAAAAATACTATTGATAGACAAACTGATAAAATAAACTCTCTTGAAGAGGAGTTAAAGCGGGCTTATGGTACTATTGATGCCTTGCAAGAAAAACTTGATAAAGCTTATGCTGAAGTTAAGGAACTTGCTACCAAGACTGTTGAAGCTACTGGGGGGCTAAAGATTATTGGTAATAATTCGACTGAAAAGATTTAAGATATGCTATGATTAACTCGAAAGGAAGTATATAATGATTAATATTGAATTTGAAGAACTTTTGGCTGGGGCTTTGTTAATATTTGATAGAGTAGATACTTTAGATATTCAGATAATATCTGATGAGTTAAAGAATAAAGAAGAAGTACAATACAATAATTCTCAATTATTATATTTAATTGGTTTAATAACCATTAGGAATTGTTCTTCTTTTATGCTGAGAGATGACTTAACTTTGGATAGTGATATTTTTAAAGGAAGAATGGAAAAATCTGTTACAGTTAGGGAAAAACTAGAAGATATACGTGGGTTTTATATGAAGGAATATTATCAAAAGCTTGATTTGCGAATTTTTGTGTTAAAAAAGCTTGCTTTGTTACTTGAACATACAATTATTGACTATAACTTTATAAATGATTATTTTAATTGTGAACAATGTGTTATTATTGAATCTTTAATTAATGCTAAAGAAATATTTATTAATGATAATAATGAATTAGTTATTAATAGAACTAAAACTTTAAGTAAATAAACTTTATTTAGAATATGAAAGGAGTATGATTATGTTTTTTACTTTATTACTTTTTGTTTGTATTTTAATAGTAATTTTATTATTAAACTCTATAAAACAAATTGATGAATACCAAAGAGGGGTTTTATTTAAATTTGGTAAATTTGATAAAATATTACAACCTGGTTGGCGATTAGTTATACCGATTATTAGTTTTGTTAAAAAAGTCGATATTAGAACTAAAGCAGTTGATGTCCCAGAGCAGGACGCTATTAGCAAAGACAATGTATCGATTAGAATTAATGCTGTTTTGTATTACAAAGTATTTGATGCTGCAAAATGTATTTTAGCCGTTGAGGACTTTAGATTTGCGGTTAGTCAGCTTGCTCAAACTACTATGAGAAATGTTGTTGGATCTGTATCACTTGATGAGTTATTAAGCGAAAGAGATAAAATTTCTGCTGAAATATGTACAATTATTGATAAGGCAACTGATCCATGGGGAATTAAGGTAGAAAATGTCGAACTTAAAGACATTCGTTTGCCAGAAGAAATGAAAAGAGTTATTGCAAAAGTAGCTGAGGCGGAAAGGGAAAAACAAGCAGTTATCACTAAGGCAGCAGGAGAGGTTGAAGCAAGTAAAAATCTATCTGCTGCTGCTAATATTATGTCTTCTACTCCTGGTGCTTTACACTTAAGAACATTATCTACAATTAATGATGTTTCTTCTGATGCCTCTAATACGATAATATTTGCAATTCCTCTGGAAATATTAGAAGCTTTCAAGGGAAAAGATATTGGCAAGGTAATTAAAGATATAACTAAGCAATAATAAAAATAGTGTTTTATTAAATAACACTATTTTTTTTATTCTTTATTGGACTTAAGTTATTTATTAAATAGAAATTTTTTTAACTGCTTTATTTAATTGTTTATTGCATGATGAGCTGTTGGGCTATTTATATTAAGAGGAGCAAAATTATAACCATTTGCTAAGCCATATTCAATTATTTGCGGGACTGCTTTAACGCTGTTATAATTAATGTCGTGTTGAAGGACAATATAAGTACTTCCTCCGCCCAATGAGGAAATAACATTATTAGCAATAGTTTGCGTAGATGGATTATTACCTGCTGCATCACCACTTGATACATTCCAATCAAAGTATGAGTAGCCTCTATTTTGCGTTTCTCTTGCTAAAGTTGTCATTATTCCAGCACAAACATTACGACTAACTGTGTTAGAGCTTCCGCCAGGAAATCTTATTAATTTAGAACGATTGCCAGTTAAAGAATAAACTAAATCATCTATAGTATTTAAGTCATTGAAGTATGCATCAACACTTTGATATATATTGTAATAATTATGAGTAGCAGTATGTAAGCCTATAGCATGTCCTTCATTATATGCTCTAGTTATATTGTAATTATAACCTGGTCTTGTTGCTGTAACAAAAAATGTTGCCTTAACGTTATATCTTTTTAAAATATCTAACAATTCAAAGGTATAGGCACTTGGTCCATCATCAAATGTTAAATAAATAGTTTTACCACTTGGTACATGAACTGTATTTACTCTTTGTTTATAAACTTTTACTGTCCTAGTTGCCGTTGCTACATTGCCTGCATTATCTGTAACGCTATATTCAATTGTATATGTACCAACACTATCTGTATTAACATTACTTTTTATGGTAACCTTGTCAGTTATATCTTCATCACAATTGTCTGTGGCTTTATATCCAGCTTCATTATAATTACTTCCCAGTACAACATTTATGGTCTCGCCAGAATTTAAGGTGATAACTGGTGCGACATCATCTATATAAACAATATCTCTAATCAAAGTAGTAGTATTATTAGAACTATCAGTCGATGTATAAGTAATAGTATTATCTACTTTTTCTATTTGTACTTTATCTGTTATATCTAAATCATAGTTATCTATTGAAGTATAACCAGCCTCAACATACTCTTTATTTGGACATGCTGTATTTCCCTCATTTAACACTAACTCTGGCGGTGTAGTGTCCACTACTTTAACAACCCTTGTTTTCTCTGCACGTTTTTTATGATAATCAACAACATATTTTATAGTATAGTCTCCTAATACTGAAGTATCTACTGTACCAATAGTAGTTAAATAGGAAGATAAATCTTTACATTTACTTTTTTTAAATAACGTTTTATTACCGTAACAAGTACTTACACCAGCATCATTATATTCCGTAAGGACTTCTACTTCTGTAATATTGTTTGTTGGGGAGGTTGTATTATTTAATGTAATATTTATTTTCGGTTTTAGAAATAATATATAACAAATAACTAATGATATAATTACTATAATAATTATATTTATTACAAGTATCTTTTTTTTATTCTTTTTAACAAATTCTTTCATATCATTACTCCTACTGAAATTATGTTTTTATTGTAACATACTTTATTTAAAAATGTTATATATTTTTAAATATTTTTAATTATCATAAAATTATTATATGGATAGAGAATTGTTATATATTTTATTAGTAACGTATTAAATTATCATAAAAATCTTTATAAATACAATTAAATTGACAAAAAACATCTTTTAGTTTTACTTTATATTATTATTTTATTTTTTTATATTGTTTCTTAATAAAACTATCATAGTTTTTTATCCATTTATTTACTTTCTTTTTATTGTAAGTAGATGGTATTTGTGCACATAGTGCTTTAGCTTTTATAATACTTAAAAATATATTAGTTGTTATTTTTAATAAAGATTTGTTAGTAATTATTTGATGACATTTAGATAATATTTCTTGTATTTCAATGTTTTTAGAATTTTGGATATCTATTATATTTTGTTCAGTAATTATACCACTTTCAAATAAAAAGTCTAATTCTTTGTTAGTTAATCTTAGCATTAATATTTTAAATAAATCAACTGATATCAAGCTAAATGCTTGTTTACTTATAAATTCATATTGATAAGGCCATAAGTTACTTATACTATAATCTTTATCTTTGTTTTCTAT
Source organism: bacterium (assembly GCA_030539175.1). Lineage (GTDB taxonomy): Bacteria > Bacillota_I > Bacilli_A > RF39 > UBA660 > JAUNSN01. The sequence goes on from JAUNSN010000029.1 coordinate 6,460, forward strand.
AATTGTTTTTGCAAGCATATTCCCAGCAATAAGAGATAAAGTTATACCAGAACCTTTAATAGGAACTGTCATACTAGCACTATCACCTACTAAAGCATAGTTATTATGTACTATTAAGGAAAAGGGAGAACGAACTGGTATACGATAAACATTCCCCTCTTTAATTAATCTTTTTCCAATATATGGATTTAATTTTCTTATTTCTTTTAACTTCTTATTAATTTTATTTTTAGTAAGATGAGTAAAAGCTCCAACTAAAACATCTATCTCATCTTTATCAATAATAGCCCACGATATACTAGCGTTATGACCAGAGGTTATATATGTTTTATATTTTGCTTCTTCCCTTGGTATATATGATTGATTATAAATTCCCCTGTAAGCATATAACGTTTGATACTTTGATAACTCATCTACTATTTCAAACTTTCTTGGTAGCTTAGTTCTAAGCGTACTACTAATACCTAGGGCATCTACTATTAGTGATGCATATAATTTACCATTACTTGTTTTTATTCCTATTATCTTGTTATCATCAATAAGTGGTTTAATTACTTTTGTATTAAAAAGAAACTTTACTTTTTGATTTCGAGCTTCTTCAATTAAGAATCTTATTAAATCTTTTCTATTAATAATAAACTTGGGTTTGCTAGGTTTAGGAGGTATTGACTTTGGTGAAGATAAAGCTGGGTTATATATAGTTAAATCTTTTTGAATCGAACAATGTACTGTACTTGGTAGTGGTAAGCCTATTTTTTTAAAGACATTAATATCTATTGAATCATACCAGTTATATCCTAAAAGTTCTTCTTTTTTCTGTTCTATAACAGTTACATCATAACCAACTTTAGATAGTTTAATAGCGACTACTAACCCACCATGACCTGCTCCAGCAACGATTATCTTCTTCATTCATACCTTCCTTTCTTTTTTTATTATACTATATTTCAATATAAAAAGTTAATAATTTTATATACAAAAAACTATTAACTTTTTATGTTAATAGTTATAAAACTATTGCTATCATATTCCCAGAACCCTTATTAACTATTTTGGTTAAGGTTTGACCTAGTTTATATCTAACGTTTTCTGGAACTAACGATAATTTTGCTTGTATTCCCTCTTGCACTATAACATCAAGACTTCTTCCAAATATTTCTGATTTCCAGATGTCGTTTGATTCGCTAGATTTCATTAAATGATCGATTAATTCTTTAGATTGTAATTCTGAACCAATTATTGGCTCAAAGGTTGATTCGACATCTACTTTTATCATATGTATACTTGATGCTATAGCTTTTAATTTTATTCCATACCTCGATCCTTGTTTCAACACTTCTGGTTTATCTAATCGCATATCTTTTAACGATGGTGTTGCTATTCCATAGCCAGTTTGTTTTACCATTTTTAATGCATTTTTTATTTGATCATATTCCGTTTTTGCTTCTTGATATTCTTGGAATAGTGATAATAAATCTGCTTTATTAGAAATACTAGTTCCTATTATGTCGGATAATACTTGATTATATAAACTTGGTGGAGCTTCTAAATTAATGGTTATTTCTCCAGTAGATGTATCTACTTCTGATAAATAAGATTTTGTAATATGAGGATTGTCATTAAAATGATTATTAATATTAGCTATATCTTTTACTTTCTCTACCTCTGTTACACTTTGTCTAATACTATTTATATACGACTGTTTTAGTTCATGATTAGGAGACAATATAGCAATCCATTCTGGTATATTAACTTTCACTTCTTCAATTGGAAATTCATATAATGCCTCTCTTAGTATATTATACATGTCTCTTTCGGACATGTTTTCTACACTGATTGGTATTACTGGCACTTGATATGTTTCTTTCATACTTTCGGCTAACTTTTCAGTATCTGGCAGCATAGGATGGACACTATTGAGTATTACAATAAATGGTTTGCCTATTTCTTTTAATTCATTTATTACTGTTTCTTCAGCTTCTATATAGTCATTTCGTGGTATCTCGCCAATCGAACCATCTGTTGTCATTACTATCCCGATTGTTGAATGATCTTTAATTACCTTTTCTGTACCTATTTCAGCCGCTTCAACGAATGGAATACTCTCATCATACCAGGGAGTTCGAACATATCGAGGCCCATTTTCATCTTCATATCCTTTAGCAGATGAAATAACATATCCAACACAATCAACCATTCTAATATTAGCAGAAAAATCATCTATTTGTATTTTAGTCGCATTTGCTGGAACAAATTTAGGCTCTGTTGTCATAATAGTTTTACCTGCTGCCGACTGAGGAAGTTCATCTAATGCTCTTTTCCTTTCGTATTCATCTTTAATATTGGGAATAACTAAACTCTCCATAAATTTCTTAATGAATGTTGACTTACCTGTTCTAACCGCCCCAACTACTCCAAGATATATGTCCCCACCAGTTCGATTAGCAATACTCTTTATAACATCTATTTTTTCCATTATTTACCTCTTTTCTTTAGTTTTTCAATTAATTGTATGTTCATTTATAATAAATATGTGTATATTAAGAAAAATAAAAAGATTATTTTATAACCAAGAAAAGAAAATGGGAATATTGTAGAAATTGATGAGGTATGTGTTGTTGTATGATTACTATTATATAATATTATTTATTTTAATTGATAATAGTAATATTTACAATTTATACTTGTAAGTTTTGATAGGTTATTATGATATAAAATCTTTTCTTCTTTAAAGATAACTATATTATATATCATTTTCTATTGTGGCTAACAACACTATAGTTGAGTATAGACATTTTAAACTTTTATATCGTTATAATATACAAATTTTTATTTACATCGTTTCTTATGGTGTTCAAAGAAATATCTTATATTTGCCTTTAGATGTTTTAGTTGTGTCGTAATAATACTTAAATTAAAAAAGAATTTTTATTTAAAACTCTTTCTTACTATATATATTAAGAGATAATTTGTATGATGCATATAATAAAATTCCTAGTATTATAGATCCACTTGTAATTAAAACGGAAGAACTAATACTTTCTAACCACTTAAAACTATCAATACTGATATTATTTAGTAGACTTCCACCAATAATAGCAACTGCTAATATGAGAACAAAGAGTATTAATCTACCTTTTTCAGCACCAAACTTATATAACAATGGGTACATCACAATAACCATTAACAATACACCGCTAATACCACCTATTAATGTATAAATATCGTTAGATGCGGTAGTTGTTTCTTTTGCTAGAGGAATTATCCAAACAAGACCAATAGATATTATAAAACTTATAATAATTAAGATTAAAGTTACAATATATTTAGCACTAACTGAATTTTTTCTTCCGTTAGGAAGGCAAATGACATAAGCATCCCACTTATTGTATTCATCATAACTAAATGTCGAAATACAAAGCATAGTGCTAAAAAATGGTAAAAAGAATGAAATAGATGTCATATTATTAACTAACATTATACCAAATCCTAGCAAGACAACTAAAACCATTTTTATATTACCCTTTATTAAAAATAAATCTTTTAGAATTAATCCTTTCATTATTTATCTCCTTTTATATAAATAACCATTATGTCTTCTAGGCTTGCATTATTAATATTAATATTTTTATTTTTTTTCATTATTATTTTTTTATTATTAACTAATAACTCGTAGCCATCACGACATTTTCTTTTACCAACAACATAACTTTCTTCAATATCCTTTATTATATCTTTTCCCCCTTTAATTATTGCATAGTTATTAAGGAGATTCTTTCTCGTATCGTTTAATACTATTTTCCCCTCATCAATAAAAATAATATCATCAGCAATATTTTCTAAATCACTAGTAATATGAGTCGATAGAAGAATGGAATTAGTATTATTACTAACAAAATCATTAAATATATCAAGAACTTCGGCTCTAACTACTGGATCTAGTCCACTTGTTGGTTCGTCTAATATTAATAATTTAGGTTTATGAGATAAAGCAGTTGCTAACTCTAGTTTTTTTCGCATTCCTTTTGATAATGTCTTAATATTTTGTTTCTTGTCAATATTAAATTTAGTTAAATACTCATTGAACAAAGGACTATCCCAATTTTTATAAATATTTTTCATTATGTTATTAATATCATTGCCACATAATAATTCAGGAAAAAAAGAATTGTCTAAAACTATTCCAATATCATTTTTAATATCGTCAATATACTTTGTATCTTTAGCAAATAATTTTATTTTTCCATTATCTTGTTCAATAATTTTTAATAAGCATTTTATTAATGTAGTTTTACCAGCTCCATTTTCGCCAATTAAACCAACAATTTTACCAGGTGGTATTGTAAAACTAACATTATCTAAAGAGAACTTGTCATAAGTTTTAACTAAACCATTAACGTCTATAATACTATTCATTATTACTTATATCTCCTTTAAGAGAAAATAATTTATTCTCATAATCTTTTACAAAATACCTTATATTTTTAGTTCCCTTTGTAATAATCTTGTGTCCTTCTTTTTCTAGTAATTCTTTTTGCAATGAAATAGCTGATGGATATTTGCCATTTAACTCGCCACCAGCTTTCAAAACACGCCAAAAAGGCGTCTTATCGCTATCTCTTTGATAACTGGCCCAAGCACATATATTGATAAAAATACCAGCTGTTAGAGGGCATGTGATTTCTACTTTGTGTTTTTTAGCGATATATTCTCTTATTTCTTTAGTGGTAACAACTTTCCCCTCGGGAATTAATTTCATAACTGCATCATATTCCAAAGCTGGTGCGACAACCATAGTTTTACCTCCCCATTTTTTTATGCCTTTTTCATCCTTTATTTCTACAATTTTTGGCATATTTTTACTATTGTTCATCATTGCGTTAAAATCCTTGTTAACTTCATTGGCCATAATAATCATCCTTTCTATATTATTTGTTATTCTTAATCAAAGTAATAGCATCTTTAATTGATAAGTTAAATTGTTCTTTAGTTTGCATATTCTTTATAGAATAAATTTGTTTTTCTACCTCATCGCTACCAACAACAACAACAAATTTAATATTTTCTCTATCTGCATATTCAAAACTTTTTCCTAATTTTCGTTTATTTAGTTGGGTCAACACATTAATATTATTATTTCTTAATTCTTCAGCAAGTTTTAAACAATATTCAAAAGTTCCCATGGGTACGAGCAAAACATCGATACTGCTAATATTTTCATTGTTCATATTTAATATTGTGTAAATAGGTTCTAAGCCAAAACTAAGACCAATTGATGGATACTCTTTTCCATCATCTAAAAATTCAGTAATAATTTTGTTATATCTTCCGCCGCCACCTAAAGAAGATGCAATTCGCATGTCTTTGTCAAAAAATTCAAAGACAATCCCTGTATAAATACCAAGTCCTCTTGCTAATTTAGGATTAAATATAACTTTATCTTCAATACCAAATGCTTTTATATAATTATTTATTTCTAAACATTCATTAATTGCTTCTTTTATCAATACATTGGTAGTATTCATGTAATTATCATAATATTCATCTAAGCTCATATTAAATATTTCTAATAGTTGTTTAACTTTATCTTCATTAATATTAATATTATTAAACTCTTGTTTTAATTCATTGGCAGTAATTTTATCTAATCTATCTATCAAACCAATAACTTTATCAATTAATTCATTTTCTATACCTATATCTTGTAATAATCCAACCATTAATTTTCTATTATTCCATTTTATAACAATGTTAATACTTAAATCTTTAAAAATATTAATAACCATAAGTAACTGCTCTACTTCAATATATCTTCCATCGATGCCAACAACATCGACATCACATTGATAAAATTCTCTAGTACGACCTAATTTAACTGGGCCATTTCTAAATACTTTGCCAATTTCATATCTTCTAAAAGGGATACTTAAATCCTTATTTAAACTAATTAATTTACAAAAAGGAATAGTAAGATCATATCTTAAACCTAACTTTCTATTAGCTTGATCCGATAATTTATATATCTCTTTTATTATTTCTGCATCATCATCATATTTATACGCAAGTAAACTCAAATAATTTAAAATAGGGGTCTCAACTGGTAAGTAACCATATTTTTCAAAATTAGTTCTTAAAATAGAAATAATCTTATTTCTTTGAATCTGTTCTCTAGGTAAGAAGTCAGATGTACCTTTTAAGTTTTTTAAATTAATACTACTATCCATCATTATCTCCTCGCATTTCTTATCACAATTATATAGCATATTCACTTAAAAATCAATTTATATTAAAATAGCTGTTAATTATACTATAAGATTGTATAACAATATTAATTAATTTGCTTTAATTTAGTAATTTTTTATATTCTTATTAGAAAAGACTTATTTAAAGTATTTAGTTGTTATGTTGTCTATAAAACTAGTCGTTTCATCTAAAATAATTAATATGTAATCTAAGTTATTTTAAAATTATATATAACAAAATAAAAATTACTAATTGTAGTTACAATTAATAATTATAAAAATTTTATCTATTTATTTACAAAATCTACATACTAATATGATTCAGATATATTAATTTTATAAACAATTAACAGTCCATTAAAATTTCTTCTCATTTGGTCACTTTATTTTTGTTTATTGTCATTTTTTCTCTTAAATCATTTAATACTTCACCGTTATACGTAAAATAATGTGGCCCTGGTAAATTGTATGGTTTCCCAGTTAATAATTGGGCTAATGCAGAAAGTGAATATTCCTTGTCATTGTATAAAACCTTTTTATTATTCTTTACATAACACTTTTTGCTTTTATCATTAATAAATTCTAATTCATCGCCTTCTTTTAGACCGCACATAGAAAATTTAAAAGCTTCCAATCTTACTATTTTAGCAGTTTCATCAGCTGCTAACTCTTCTTTTGTTGGTGCTATACGATGTAAATTATCATTTAAGCCATTTATAGTAGCTATAGTTTCTAATAGAGCATATGCCTCTTCTGCGTCCATAGCATAGAATTCTCTTACTCTTTTTTTACCATCAAATTCTTCTATGGAACGTAAACTAGGATTTAACTTATCAATCATTTCATGAATTTTTAAATCAGATAATTTAGTTGAAACATCATAATAAGCAAATAATCGAAACGCAAATGGAATACATTCACTTCTATTTAATTTCTTTAATCTCTTTTCGACATCTGCCGCATATCCTATTTTTACATATTCTGGGAATGACGGGTTAGTCAAAATATAAATTCCTCCAGTTTTATTCATTACTTATTCACTTCCCTTGCTATTAATATTTATACAAAAGCGTTTTTTACTTTGGCTTTAAAGTTAATACAACTGAATTTACTGTTCCTTTTGCATCGTCGTTAACACCATATTTCTTATTTCTGTGTTCTCTATACTCAACACCTTGTTTTGAAAAAAATGATAAAGCACGAGCAGTTCTCTCTTCCTGAAATCCACTTAATATAAATTCTTCGTCATATACTTGTTTTTCGGCATCTTTAAATGGTACTCCTTCTTCAATTTTTTGCATCATTGATATAGTGGCTTTTAAAATATGTGAAGAATATACATCATTGGTATGTTTTTTAACAAACCATATCCATTGTTCTAAAGTTTCTGGCCTAATCAAAGGTAACCCTTGTTTAATAAGTTTTTCTTTGATCTTGGGGTTTTGTAGAGTAAGTGCTTCGGAAAATTCTCTCCATGATTCTTCATATTTCTTTCTTCTTGCTTCTTGTTTATCGACAACATCATTATCAAATATTTCTTTTCGGGCAAGCACTACATCTTGGGGCTTTGTTTTATCGTATTCAAGTTCTATAAAAGGATTTAAATACAATACTTCACCTGTTTCCTCTAATGTAATTGAATGAATGGCAGAGATGCTTCCTACAAATGAGATTATCGTATCACTTATTTTTATATCTCGAAAATAGTTAACGCTTCTTAATTCTCCAGTTAATTCTTGTCGCAAACCATACCGATAATAATAACACGTGATAATTCCACCAATATTATTCTTTAAATTTTGAAACATTTTAATTGCATTTCTTTCTTTTGCTTGTTCTTTATCATCTATATTAATATCATCGTTTTCCAAATAAGTTTTGGTTGTTGTTTTCATAAACAATCACCTCCTTTAAGACTAAATATCTCCAATTTCTAATTACGCGATTATGATATCATAAAGGCCATAGAAAAGTCAAATTTAATATAGCTATCACTTATAAAACTCATTTAAATGCTTATTATACAATTCTTTTATAGATTACTATAAATATAAATACGATACTTTAATTACTATGAAAATTTATTTGATGCTTCTTTTTTATATCTGATATATTTATTTAATTCTACAATATTTAATCGTTTTATTCACATATCTTTTTGCCATAACAATCTCTATCAATCCTATTATTTTTCATAAAATCGTTGTAAGTTTTGTATTACTAGCGAAATATTTTCGTAGATTAACACTTAAGACATTATCACAAATTAACTATAAATTCTTTAAATAAAGGTTAGGTGATCTCTGAACAATTAATGAAAATGTTATAAAAAAGAAGTGGCTTATCAAGAAAAAATGTAAAAAATTCGCAAATAAAAAATAAAAGCCTAATTTTTCAAACTAGGCTCTAGTAAAGACAAACTAACTTTCCCTTTATCTTTAATTATGTCTTCAACATAGCAATCTACAATATCACCAACACTAACTACATCTAAAGGATGATTAATATAGTTGTTTGATAACTTTGATATGTGAGCTAATCCATCATTTTTTAACCCAATATCGATAAAAACGCCAAAGTCAACAACATTTCTCACTGTTCCCTGAAGCTTCATTCCAATAGCCAAATTATCTAAAGTGATAATATCGCTTTTTAATAATGGCTTATCAAACATATCACGATAGTCTCTATTAGGTTGTTGTAAACATTTTATAATATCCTCTAATGTATATTTATCAATATTATTCTTTAATGAATATTCATCAATATTAATATTTTTAAGTTCACTAGATAATTTGTCACTACCAATATCAGCAATATTACAATTCAGATCTTTTATTAATTGCAATGCAATATTATAACTTTCAGGGTGAATAGAAGTCATGTCAAGGGGGTTATCACCATCAATTATTCTAATAAAACCAATTGACTGCTCATATACCTTATCACTAATAGACTTAAGTTCCTTTAGTTGACTTCGAGAATTTATTTTCCCCATTTTATTACGATAAGCTATAATCTTATCAATAACGCTTTTTGACAATCCAGATACGTATTTTAAAATAGAAGCACTAGCAGAGTTAATGTTAACACCAACATTATTAACAGCAGATGAAACAACAAAATTTAAAGATTCATCGAGTTTTTTTGTATTCACGTCGTGCTGATACAAGCCAACCCCAATGCTTTTAGCATCAATTTTAACTAATTCACTTAAAGGGTCCTGCAACCTTCTAGCAATACTAATTGCACTTCTTTGTTCAACATGTAAGTCAGGAAATTCAGAAATTGCTAATTTACTAGCCGAATAAACACTAGCACCCGCTTCACTAACTATTATGTATTCAACTCTTTTGTCAGTGATTTCATTAATAGTTTCAGCAACTAATTTTTCACTTTCCCTAGAAGCTGTCCCATTTCCTATTGCAATAATATCAACGTTATATTTCTTAACTAGGTTTTTAATTATCTCTTTACTGTCATTCCATTTATTTTTAGGTTCATGAGGATAAATTACGCTAATATCTAAAACGCGAGATATACTATCAACAACAGCTAACTTGCATCCAGTTCGATATGCAGGATCAAGACCTAATACAACCTTTTCTTTCATAGGTGGTTGTAATAATAACTTTTCTAAGTTTTTTCCAAACACTTCGATTGCTCTATTTTCACTTTTTTCTTTTATATCTGCTCTAATTTCTCTATCAATACTAGGCTTAATTAATCTTTTATAACTATCTTTAATAGACGTAATTACATATTCAGTTGCTTTAGAAGTATAATTTTTAATTATATTTTTTTCTAAATAATTCAAAACCACTTCATCATCAACTTTAATACTAACGGTTAGTATACCTTCTTTTTCTCCCCTATTAACTGCTAGTACTCTATGCTCTTTAATATGTTTTATTGGTTCAGAATAGTCATAATACATCTCATATATATTATTTTCATCAGTAGCTTTTTCCTTTTTCTTAGATAATAATAATCCATTGTTATATATATATCGTCTTATCCAACGACGATAACTAGCATTATCACTTATCCATTCAGCAATTATGTGCGTAGCGCCTAAAAGAGCGTCCTCTTTTGTTTTTATGTTTTCATTAATATATTTTTCTGCTTCGTTTTCGTAATCAAAATTTAATTTAAATAACATAATAGATTTAGCTAAAGGTTCTAACCCTTGTTTTATTGCTTCGGTTGCTTTTGTTTTCTTTTTTTCTTTATACGGACGATATAAATCCTCAACTTCAATTAGTTTACTACATTTTAATATACCGAATTTTAATTCATCGGTTAAAAGACCCTTTTCATCAATTAATCTAATAACATCATTTTTGCGTTTAAATAAACTTTCTTGATATCTATATACTTCATCTATCTTTCGTATTTCTTCTTCATCTAAGTTACCAGTAACTTCTTTTCTATATCTAGCAATGAACGGAATAGTATTATCGTCTTTTAATAATTTTAAAGTCGAGATAATACTTTCTTTGTTTATTTTTAATTCTTCGCTAATACCATCAATAATAAATTCATTCATTTCTTACACCAGCTTTCTAATCAATTATAATATTTAAAAATATAAAAATCAAATAAGTTAACGTTGAGTTTGTTTAAAATTTGAAATATTATGTAATTTTAAATTAATATAATTAATATCATTTAATATATCGTCAAAAATATCGTCTAATAAAGTTTCTCGTGGCATAATGACCTCCTTTATATGATAAAATAACATATTTTATAAAACAAATGTTAAAATAGACAAAACAAGACAAATTTTTTGAAATAATAATTTATAATATATAGTGAACCCCAGTTATTATGTATTAAAATTATTACAAATTTTTTGAAATCTGTTGTGTTTTTTAGAAAGTTATGATATATTAGTGATGAGGAAAGAAAATTGCGGATGTAGTTTAATGGTAGAACTTCAGCCTTCCAAGCTGACCACGGGAGTTCGATTCTCCTCATCCGCTCCATAGTTATTAAAACTTGCACACTAGCAAGTTAATATAAAAACTCATAATATTTAATTATTATGGGTTTTTTCATATCTGAAAGGAGGTTTGATTTTTAATGAAAACAACCATATAACAATTAGAATTTCCTAGTGTTTTAAAAGAAAAACTAAACAAATATATTAATACTACTAGAATTAATATTGAATATTTAAATGGTAGTCGTATAATGTTATCTAATACTAATCTGTGTATTGCTTGTCCTCATAAAATAATTGTATCTAACTCTAATGCCTTTATAATTGGATATATTTATGATGAGGGAGATTATATTTATTTAAAAGATTTTCATGAAAAAACAACCATTTCAAAATTTATCACTTGTGTTAATAATATTTT
>JAUNSN010000064.1 GCA_030539175.1 bacterium
AATGATAAACTATCAACTATTATTCTTATTCTATCTTTGTTATTTAGAACATAATCAACTCCTACATATTCATCATTTACAACAGCTGCTACCATTGTATTTCCTATATCAGTGTGTATTTTATAAGCAAAATCAATTGGTGTTGATCCTTTTGGTAATTCTATTATATCACCCTTTGTTGTATATACATAAATCTTATCTGCAAATAATTCCGATTTCACTTGATTAACAAATTGTTGATTGTCCCCAAACATAGCATTTATTTCTGTAAGCGATTTAAAAAATTGGTATTTTTCTCTTAAATCACTTTGCATTATATTTCTTGCTTGTCCTTTGTTAATGTCCCAGTAAGCAGTTAATCCAAATGATGCTATATTATCCATATCAAATGTTCTTACTTGTGTTTGAACTAATCTATCTTCTGGTCCAAATACTGTTGAATGAAGTGAACGATACATATTTGTTTTTGGATTACAAATATAATCTTTAAATTTATCATTGATAGGATGATACTCTTTATGTATTAATCCTAATGTTCTATAACAAGAATCAACTTCATCAACCATGACCTTTAAAGCAAGTAAATCATGAATATCAGATAATTTATTTCCTTCACTCAATTTTTTATAGATACCATAAATGTTTTTAGTTCTAACTTTTATCTCATTAGGAATACCTTTATCATCAAGTAATGTTTTTATTTTATAAAGCATTTCTTGTAAACAATCATTACTATCTGTTTCAATATTTTTTTGTTTTTCTTCTATCTTTTTGTACATATCTGGCTTTAAATATCGGAGTGACAAATCTTCTAATTCGCTTTTAATTCTATATGCACCAATATAATAAGCAAGGGGAACAAATATTTCCATTGTTTCCAAAGCATTTTCTTTTTGCTTAAATTCACTTTTAAACTCTAGTGTTCTCATATTGTGAAGTCTATCTGCTAACTTTATAATTATTATTCTAACGTCTTCTGTTATTCCAGTAATAATCTTTCTAGTGTTTGCAACATTTTGGTCAGTTTTAGATGAGAAGTTCATTTTACTCATTTTCGTTACACCATCAACTAGGTTTGCTACATTTTCATTAAATTCATGAGCAATTTCTTCTTTTGTGGTGTTGGTATCTTCTAAAGTATCATGTAATAGTCCTGCACATAGTGTATCTCTATCAGCATGTATTTCCGCAAGTATATAAGCAACATTAAGTGGATGACTTATGTAAGGTTCTCCACTTTGCCTTACTTGACCATCATGTAAATTTCTAGCAAATTCGTATGCCTTTTTTACTGCTTTTATTTCATCAGAATTATAATCATTTACTTTCCTAATTAAATCTTCAATAGTAACGTTCACCTAAAACACCTCCAAATAAACAAAAACGGCGACCACAAGACACAAATGTCTTAGTAGTTGCCGTTAATATCCACAATCATATTATTTTTTTTAAAGAAGTAAGAGCATGAGTAAATTATGTTAGTATGTTTATTATTTCTAACATTTAGCATTTCATCACTAATTTGTATATCAAAATATTTAATCATGATTATTTCCCCTTTCAAATAATTTGTTATTGATTTTATACTAAAAGCATCGGAAAGTCAAGCACTTTGTCGTATTTTGGCGTTAAAACCAACTAATTTTTGTGATTTTTGAAATAAATATATTACTTTTCATCAAACAATCTCATTCCAAGTTCTTTTTTACACTTCAAAATCTTTTCTTCTATATTGTTGATTTCTTTATTTTTTATATTTAATTTTTTTAAATCTTTTTCTTTATTTTTGTTTAATTCCCTAATAATTTTGTTATAATCAAGTCCTTTATCTTCTTGTCTTAATATAAATATTAAAAAAACAATACCTGATACCAAACATAATCCAAAGAATATAATTCTTGCCATATTTATTGATTCCATTTAAACAACCTCTTTATTTTAACTAATAGAGTTAACCATATCAGTTCTAATCTTTTGAAGAAAATAACTTTCTTTTGTTTTTTAACCATAGTATTATACATATCCCAATCTGTATCATAATATATTTTTGATTTATAATATTTTCTTTTCTTCTTTTCATCTAAAATAATATAAATAGAATAGATCATCATAATTGCTGACATTAATCCTATTAATACTATATAAAACTTTAACTCACTATCCACTATACCAACTCCAATTTATTATTCTTTTATTTCATCTGATTTAATTGCTCTTTGCATTTTTTCTATCATTTCAACTTCTTCTATTTGTTTATAATAATCAGCGATTTTATTTTCTAGTTCATCAATTTTTTTGTTATGTTCATCCAACTTTTTCTTTTGAAACCAAAAAGGTTTATTATCTAACAAAAATTCAATTTGTAAGTTACAATTCTTAATTTGCAAATCAATCATTTCCATCCATCTATGTGAATCTTCCATTTGATACCATAAACATAAATCTATTATTTTATTAACTGCGTCTTGATCTTTAATATCTTTTAATATTTCATCTTTATTAACAACTTTTTTATTTTTCATAGTTCCTCCCATTAATTAATAAGAAATTTAAGTTGATCTTATTATATCACATTTTAGTCGTATTGCGGGGACAAAGCGAAATTTTAAAACTTATAATGAGAAAATTATTATAGGTGATGTATTTATGAATAGTATTGATGATAATAATTTAGCTAACATAAGACAAGATGCTGACTTGTCGCAAAGAGAAGTAGCAGAAATATTAAAAGTTAGCAAAACTACCTATGGTAGATGGGAAGTTAATGACAGAATGATTCCTCTTAAACATCTTAAAAATTTTAGTGATTATTTTGAAGTAAGTTATGATTATATTTTTAATTTAAGCAGAAAAAATTGTTATTCAAAATTTCCAATAAATAAAAAGAAAATAGGTGAAAGACTTAAACAATTAAGGAAAGATAAAGGATTGACTCAAGAAAAACTTGCTAATAAATTAAACACTACGCATTCAACAATAAGTGCTTATGAAAATGGAAAAACCCTTATATTAACTGTCTTTGCTTATCAAATAGCAAAAGAATATAAGGTTTCAATGGACTACTTATGTGGTAGAGATAAATAATTAATAATTTAGAATATTATGTGATATATCAAATATTGGTAATTCACTAGTAATATTCTTTTTTATGTTCTTGTTTTTATAATCAGTATTATAAATATCAAATAATATTTCTATTAAATAGTGAAGTTTATCATCAAAGTTTAATTTATAAAAATAAGTAAGACATTTATCAATATTATATGTAATTTTTATCTTTCTTTCAAAATCATTATCAAGTATAGTTAATGATTTTTCTTTTTTTAAAACTCTAGCTAATAATAAACATAATGCAGAAAAAGAAATAGAATTATTAAAATCAATATCACTTGGAATAAATGGAACATTATCATTATCTAATATTTGTTCTTTATTCCAATGTTCCATAAGAATAGCAGTTACCTCCAATTTTTCAATATCAATAAGTTTATAAAAGTTATCAAGCGCATTAAGACAGTTAGTAGAATTAGTTTCTAACAACATACAATATCATCCTTTCTTTTGTTAGTTATTTGAATGAATCAAATTACCGTTATCAGTTATTCAAACATACCATTAAAGTTTCTTAAATTGACTATAAATCACGAATAACTCATATTTAATCCGTTCTATTTATCACTTAAACTTAAGTGTTTTGCAAGAGTTTTTTGTAAAAAAATAATTTTGTTTTTATGCTAAAGAATTTTCATTGTTTTGGTATATTAATTCTTAATGCTTTTTAATTTTCAATTTATTTAGAAATAGCAAAGACATATTATAAAAGAA
The DNA here is from genome assembly GCA_030539175.1 of bacterium. Taxonomy (GTDB): domain Bacteria; phylum Bacillota_I; class Bacilli_A; order RF39; family UBA660; genus JAUNSN01. The sequence continues at coordinate 3,826 of JAUNSN010000064.1, forward strand.
TTAATATAGGTTCATATAACAATGGAGGAATTGGAATAATATAAATCAAAATAAAAGGAATAATATAATAATACATTATTCCTTTTGCTTTATCACATAGCATATATAATTTTTACCAATAAAACCTTCAAATTCTTGTTCCGTTTCTT
>JAUNSN010000065.1 GCA_030539175.1 bacterium
ACTTGTGGATATTTTTTTGCTAAGTGGCATGCTAAAACGCCTCCCATACTATGACCTATTACATATATTTTTTTATACTTTCTTTTTATAAGCATTTCAATGTGTTGTTCAACAGCTTCTTCCCATTGCTCTTTTTTGATATTAATCATTCTTGATTTTTCATGTCCAGGTAAAGTAAGTGAATAAACATCAAAATCAAGTGATAATTGTAGTTCATTAGATAATGGTTCGTAATCCCAAACTCCACCAGCAAATCCATGTATTAGTAAAATGGCTTTTCTAAAAAGCATTTTATCACGTCCTTTATTTAATTTTACTAAATTGTACTTATTTAGTCAATTAAATTATTAGGAAATGAAATTAGTAATATTCCGTTGTAATATTTAGTTTTAATTTGGTTAATGTCAATTTCTCCTATATAAAATGTTCTTTTTATTTTTCCATAAAATCTTTCTTGGTATAAATATTTGTTAGTTGGATAATTACTAGCAATAATAGTAAGAAATTTTTTATAATATTTTATATAAATATTAGGTTTGATAAAACCTGGTAATTCCATTTCTATATTGTAATAATAATTATTTATATATATATTAGTTTTCATAAGCCCTATTTCTCTAATAAGAGTTGGAGTTATAAATGTATAGTTGTTATTAATAAGCGGATTATTTTTATGAAAGTTCATATTATCACCATTAATAATATGGTTTATTCTTCTAAGAAAATACTTTCTATAACATTAAGACTAGCTAATGCGGCTAAAAATGATAAAACGGTTGCTAATAACTGATATTTATATTCTTCCATAATACTTTCTTTTAATGTTTTCTTTTCTGCTAAAATATATGCTTCATATGCTATAATTACAAAGTATATTGCAATTATAATATTACTAAGTCTAATCATTATTAGTATATTTTTAGATGTTGATATGCTTATAGCAGGTAATTTTTGATATCTTCTCTTTTTATTATAAATAAGTATTACTGCTCCTAGTGAAGTTAATGTAGAGGCAATAAAGGCTAATATTTGCTCATTATATTCTTTTATATTTTTTTGATAATCATTCATTATATCACCTGTTTAATTAATTATATTAGTATATTTTTTTAAATTGTTAAAATAGCTATTTTTGGCAAAATTAATCATATTTACTATAATAAAAACTAAAAATAACTTTTATAATTTACTTTTAGTTTTTATTATAGTAAAATATTGATATAAGGTTGGTGAATAAGTGAATGAAAAAGAGTAAATTGGGAATTACATTGATATTACAATTATTAATTGTTGGTGTGGCTTTACCTTATATTTATATTAAAGATGGGGAAAAGAAGCAGCATACTTATGAGGTTTTGTGTGAATATGATTGTTATTTGTATAATGACTTTATTTATTATATAAAAAATATTAATAATAATTATAAGTTATATAAAAATACTATTAATCTTGATAAAGAATTTTATATTGATGATTTAAAAAATGCGGATATTTTGGGTTATAAAAACTCTCTTGCTTATGTAAGTATATTGGATGAAAATATAATATTAGAATTAAATAAAGAAAATAAATTAAGTGTTAGTTATGAAATATTAAACAATAGTTATTATCAAGATGATAATGTATATAATATGATTGGAAATACTATATATATGACTAATTTAGTTAATAATACTACTAATATATTAACTGATGATAATAATTATACAGGAACAATAATTTTTGTTGAAGAAGAAAAAATATATTATTATGACTCTACTAATATTTATGTATATTCAACTAATAGTAATTATTCAACTATTTTTTACTCTTCTTCTTCACCAATAGAAAAAGCTTATATGAAAGGTAATAATATAGTGTTAGTTGTTGATACTGGTATTATTTACTATGATAAGTCTATTAATGGTGATGCTACTCTTATGACTAAAAATGAAAACTTGTCTTGGGAGAAACTTTCTTTTTTTGATAATAGTAGTTTTATGCTTAAAATAAGTGAATTTACTGATTCAATAGTAAAATTTAATATTGATGGTAGTGGACATGATATAATAGTAAAACTTAATAATAATGATAAGATATTAGATTATCAATATGTTAATAATGTTTTATACTTAGTTATTAAAGATAATGATGATAATATTGATGTTAAACGTTTTAATGGTTCTTCGTTAGAGAAGTTAGCGAATAATATAAATGGTTATTATATAACTAATGATACATTGTATTATTTTAAAAATGGTAAGATATTTAAAATAGTATAAAAAGATATAAAACATTCATAATATAAAAGGAGGTAAATATTATGAATGAAAATATCGAATTAGTTGAGTGCATTTATAAAAATGCTAAAATGGGGTGTGAAACAATTACTTGTTTATTAAATACTATTAAGACAAAAGATAATAAAATAAAACAAGTAATAGAAAAAGAATTGAAGATGTATGAAGAATATGTTAAAAAAAGTCAAAGTTTATTGAAAAAATATAAGGCTTTCCCAAAGGAAGAACCGTTTATGGCAAAGATGGGAGCGACTATGGGGATAAAGTGTGAAATGATGAAAGATAATAGTGATGCGAGAATTGCTGATATGTTAACTAAAGGTATTACTATGGGAGTTGTTGATATGACTAAAAAGATTGATAATTATAAAGATATAGTAGAAAAAGAAGCGTTAAGGTTGGCAAAAGATTTTTTAAAACAACAAAATAAAGAAATAGAGGCATTAAAGCCTTATTTGTAGGAGGTAGAAATGAAAGCATTAATTACAGGGGCAGGAAGTGGAATAGGAAGGGATATAGCTCATTATTTAGCATCATTTGGTTATGATTTAGTATTGGTTGATATTGATGAAGATAGTTTAAATAGTTCTTTTAAAGATAGTAGAGTAAAAGTTAAAAAAATTATTCTTGATTTAAGTAAAACAGAGAATTGTTATAAATTATATGATATGACTAAAAAAGAAAGAATAGATATATTAGTTAATAATGTTGGTTTTGGTGATTGTGGTTATTTTTATAAAACTTCTTTGGAAAAAGAATTAGAAATGATAGATGTTAATATAAAATGTGGACATATTTTAACTAAGTTATTTTTAAATGATTTTGTTAAACGAGATTATGGTTATATTCTTAACGTCTCTTCAATGGCAAGTTTTATGCCTGGTCCTAATATGGCTTGTTATTATGCGACTAAAGCATATGTTACTAGTTTAAGTTTATCTATATATGAAGAGTTAAGAAAATTACAATCTAACGTTAATTTATCAGTTTTATGTCCTGGTCCAGTGAAAACTAATTTTAATGCCGTTGCTAATGTTAAGTTCAATGTTGCTTCTGTTGATAGTGAATTTGTTGCTCGGTATGCTGTTGACAATATGTTTAAAAAGAAGTTAATTATTATTCCTAGTATGGTGATGAAAGGAAATTATATTTTAACGAGAATTTTACCAGAAAATTTATTGTTAAATATGACTTCTAATATTCAAGAAAGAGTTAATTAATGTTATTAAAAATACATCTAAAAAGATGTGTTTTTAATTTTTAAAAAATAAAGTTGCAATGTTGACTTTAATGATTTGATTTAGTACAATGATTGCAGGTGATGGATAATATGGATAAAAAAAATAAGAATAATAAAACTAAAATATCATTTAATTCTAATGTAAATAAGAATGAAAAGAAAGAAGATATAATTATTCCTATAAGTGGCGATTATGATGAGGATGATAGGAATGAGAAATTAGAATTTTTAAATTTAAAAAGAGAACAAACAGAAGAAGAATATAGTGATGAAGAATATGCGGATGAAGAAGAATACAACGATGATGAATATATAGATGAAGAGGAATA
>JAUNSN010000030.1 GCA_030539175.1 bacterium
ATATTTTATAACCAAATTTAAAAAGTGTCTCTAAGCCCTTTATTTTAAAGGTTTGTTCACCCCGTATTCACTTGCAGTTAACTTAACTTTCTTCATACTTTATCACTCTCCTATTGACTTATCCACAGTCTTTATTATTGAGTTAATCATATCACATAATTTATTCTCAGACAAGTATATTAGAAAATATTTTTATAAAAAAAGAATTAAAGTATTTACTTTAATTCTACTGTAGCACCAGCTTCTTCTAATTTTGCTTTTAGTGCTTCGGCTTCTTCTGTAGCAAGTTGTTCTTTTACATTGCCACCATTATCAGCAATAGCTTTAGATTCTTTTAAACCTAAACCAGTAACATCACGAATGATTTTAATAACTGCAACTTTGTTCGCACCTGGTGCGGTTAAAACTACATCTAATTTACTTGGACCTGTAGCTTCTTCTACAGGTGCTGGTCCAGCTGCAACTGCAACTGCACTTGGGTCTACACCAAATTCTTCTTTCATTGCTTCGACTAATTCATTAATTTCTAAGATAGTCATTTCTTTTAAACTACTGATAAATTCATCTTTTTTTAATTTTGCCATTTTTCTTTCCTCCTTAATTTTTTTCCTCAATTTGTTTGCCGTATAAATCTAGGCAAATTGCTAAGTCTTTTACTTTGCCAATTAATCCAGCTGCTAACATAGTAAGTAATGTGTCTCTTGATGGTATTGTTGCAAGTTTGTCAAGAACATCTCTTTTTGATAATTCGCCATCAATAATACCTACTTTTAATTCCAAGTTATTATGTTTTTTTGCAAATTCACTTAGAATTTTAACAGGCTCAAGAGCATCTGGTGAAAATGTTATTGCGTTTGGTCCGGTTAAATATTCATCTAATGAATATTTAAGTTCATCAGCTGCTCTTTTCACCATTGTATTCTTGTAGATTTTAAAGCTACAATTGGCATTTTTGAGTTTCCTTCTTAATTCTGTTGTTTCAGAAACTGTTAAACCTCTATAGTCAAAGAATACTACGGATGTTGAATTTTTAAAATTTTCGACAATTTCTGAAACAAGTTGTTTCTTTTCTTCAATTATTTTTGCGTTTGCCAAAGTTACTCCTCCTTTTTTATTTTATAAAATATCCCTCTTGATTCAAGAGGGATATGATATAACATATTTTGTCATTTCCCTCGGTAGGCTGTTTTTTTATATACCTACTGTCTTCGGTTAATCAAATAAATTAATTTGTATTTTTATGCCAGGTCCCATCGTGCTTGCAATAGTGATATTTTTTGTATATGTTCCTTTTGCTGCCGTTGGTTTGGCTTTAATAATAGCATTTACAAAAGTATTTAAGTTTTCTAAAAGTTGTTCTTCTGTAAAACTTACTTTTCCAATTATACCATGGACATTTCCAAAAGTATCAGTTTTATAGTTAACTTTACCTTTTTTTGTATCTTCAATAGCTTTTTTAACGTCATTAGTAACAGTATTTGTCTTAGGATTTGGCATCAATCCTTTAGGTCCTAGAAGTTTACCAATTTTACCTAAGCTTGGCATCATATCTGGGGTTGCAATTATGCAATCAAAATCAAACCAATTTTCTTTTTCTATTTTTGTTATTAAATCAGTATCACCAACGTAATCCGCACCAGCTTCTTTTGCTACTTTAGCATTATCACCTTTAGTAATTACTAAAATTCTTTTAGTTTTACCAGTACCGTTTGGTAATACTACTGCTCCTCTTAATTGTTGATCAGCTTTTTTAACATCTAAATTTAGCTTTAGCGCTACTTCAACCATTTCATCAAACTTAGAGTTAGCTGTTTTTTTTACTAATGCAATTGCTTCTTCTTTGGTATAAAGTTTATCTTTTTCTACCATTTCAAAATTCGCATTATATCTTTTACTTTTTTTCATTTCTTCCTCCTTATGTGGTTACTTGGATAATCCTCCCACTATAGGTTTTATCCTTCTATTTTAATGCCCATATTTTGAGCTGTACCAGCAATTATTTTCTTTGCTTTTTCAACATTATAAGCATTTAAATCTGGCATTTTCTTTTCCGCTATTTCTGTTAAAGTTGCATCATTTATAGTTGCAACTGTTTCTGTTGAACCTTTACTTGAGCCTTTCTTTAACTTAGCTGCTTTTTTAAGTAAGAATGCTGCTGGTTGAGTTTTTAAAACAAAATCAAAACTCTTATCTTCATGAATTGTAACTTCAACTGGTACGATATCTCCCATCATTTCCCTAGTCGCATCATTAAACTTAGTACAAAACTCTTGAAGATTAACACCATGGCATCCTAAACATGTCCCAACTGGTGGGGCTGGTGTTGCTTTTCCTGCTAAAATTTGTAATTTAACTTTTTTTTCTTCTTTTGCCATTTCGACACCTCCTCTTGTTTTATTTTAGTTGCATAAATGCAAGTGGTCTTTTGTTAGAATAACACATTTTGTATTTTTTTTCAATATTTTTATTATAAACTTTCAATTTGTGATAATTTTACATCAACTGATGTATCTTGGCCAAACAAATCAATAGTAACAACTACGCGACTATTTTCCGTATCAACTTCAACAATTTTAGCTATCATATCTTTAAATGGGCCATCATTAATTTTAACTTTTTTACCTACTACTAGTTCATTTGATAAATCTAATCTACTCATTCCCATACTAGATAGAATACGATCAACTTCACTTGGTAATAAAGGTATTGGTTTCGCTCCCTTTCCTGATGAGCCAATAAACCCTGTTACTCCTTGTGTGTTTCTAATTATATACCATGCTTCATCTGACATAACCATTTCCACTAATACGTATCCAGGAAACATTTTTTTTACTTTTTCTTTTTTCTTTCCTTCTTTGAATTCTACCTCTACGTGTTCTGGAACGATAACACGAAAGATATTATCTTGTAGTTCCATTGAATTAATACGCATTTCTAATTTTTCTTTTACTTTGTATTCGTGACCAGAGATAGTGCTTACAATATACCATTCTTTTTTCATATTAGTTAATCGCCCTTAGTGTGGCTACTCCTAAATCTATTAAATAAAAGAATATGCTTAAAAAGGCCACAAAGACAATCGTAACAATCGTATATTTAAATAGATCTTTTTTACCTGTCCAACGGACACGTTTCATTTCTTTTTTTACACCACTAAAATATTTTTTAATTTTCCCCATTTATAACCACTTCTTTCACTTTAAAATAAAAACACTATCCCGTGTTTGTGTTTAATTTAACACAGAACAATTGGTATGTCAACTATTTTTAGTTTTTTTCATTATATTTTTTTACTAGGTTATCATAATCGTCTATTAATTCTCCAACTATTTCCCAAGAGGGCAATCTTACACCTGATGCATACTTATGTCCTCCCCCACCATACTTCATAGCTATTTCGTTTATATATGGTCCATTTGAACGAATATTAACTCTAATAATATTACTTTTAACATCTTCTGTACAAAATATCCACACCTGTATCTCATTAATAAATTTTAAATCGTTTATCATATTACCAGTACTTGCCGCATCTACTTCAAACTTTTTTAAACAATCATCAGTTATTTTTATATAGGCAAGTCCATTATCAGTTATTTTTAAGTTTTGATAAATATACCCTTGAAATCGCACTTCGACAAGTGGATGAGCATATAAGGGTTCGTACAATGATGTAAAATCTAAATTAGTCTTTTCAATTAGTTTAGTTGTTAAAGCAAATGTTTTACTACTTGTATAGTCATGTAAGAATCTATCAGTATCAGCAATTATCCCCAAGTAAAGTTTTTCGGCTATTTCTTTAGTTAACTTTAATTTTGTCGACAAAATTAATTCTGTTAAAATCTGACAAGTACTTGATGCTTCATCATCTATTAATTCTATATTACCATAATCATCAATTTTCGGATGATGATCTATCTTTATTATGTATTCAAAGTCTTCTAGCTCTATACTATCAATTCTTTTTATATCTGGCGTATCAAGTACAATTAACAGGCAATTACTTGGTATTTCATCAAGCTTATCGATAATTCCCATAAACTTAAAACGACTACTATAGCTTCCTACTGTAAACACTTGCTTGTGTGGAAATGTGTTCTTAATACTATCTCGCAAAGCTAAAGAGGAGCCAATTGCATCTGGATCAGCTCCTATATGCCTAGCTATAACTATATTGTTATATTTTTTTATTGTTTTATATATCTGCTTGTAAATATTCATTACTCACCTACTTTACCAATTGGTATGTGTCTCTTGCTATCATTACTTCTTCATCAGTAGGTACAACAAAGCAGTCAACAGAAGAGTTACTTGTCGATATTTTAGTAAATTTACCACGAACATCATTCTTCTCTTCATCAACATTTATACCAAATACTTTTAACTTCTCAATTATATTTTTCCTAACATGTATTCCGTTTTCTCCAATCCCTCCTGCAAAACATATAACATCTGGTTTGTTTAAGAGACAATAATATTGCGAAATATAATTAACAATTTTTCTTTCGTACATTTCTTCTGCTAAAACACATTGTTCGTTATTCTTATTAACTCCCTCTTCTATATCACGAGAGTCACTACTAAGTTGACTAACACCTAAAAGTCCACTTTGTTTATTTAAATCATTCATAACTTCTTCTATCGACTTATTTTCTTTTTCCATTATATATGGAATAATGGATGGATCTATATCTCCACATCTAGTTCCCATCATAACTCCTGGAAGCGGTGTAAATCCTAAAGTTGTATCTAATACTTTCCCCGAATCTATGGCAGTTATACTTCCACCGTTACCTAAGTGACAACTAATAACTTTTAGATCATTTCTATTTAATTGTTTGCTTATTTCTTCATATATGTATTTATGACTAGTTCCGTGAAATCCATATTTTCTAATTTGATATTTTTGATACCATTCATATGGCACTGGATAAATGTATGAAAATGGTGGCATAGTTTGATGAAATGCTGTATCAAATATAGCAACATTTGTTACATTTGGCAAAATGTCCTTAAATACTTTTATACCTATTAAGTTAGCTGGATTATGAAGTGGTGCAAGGGATGAAAGTTCTTTAATAGTTGTAATAACATCATCATCTATAATAACTGAATCAGTATATTTTTCTCCCCCATGAACTACTCGGTGACCAACTGCCTTAATATCTTCATATTTGTTTATTACTTGATAATTTAGCAATTCTTCTAATAATTTTTTTATTGCTACTTCGTGATTTGGTAAATCAAATTCTTTCTTTATCTTTTCACCTTTAATTTTAATAGTGTATATACTATTATTAATACCTATTCTTTCAAATAATCCACTTATTAATACTTTTTCTTCTGGCATTTGATAGCCAGTGAATTTCAATGATGAACTACCAGCATTGATTGATAAAATTAACATTTTCTCACTTCCTTCGTGTGTTATTATAACAAATATTATGCGTTTAATAAAGATAATTTGCTATTTTTTAAGAAAAAAGGCTGTAATGAACTAATTTCATTACAACTTTTTCTTTATCTTTCTTTTAGTAAAAGCCATAATAAGAATATATATTAACATTAATATCATACCACTTATTATAATGTATAAACCAAATCCTATATTTATCCCTGAAGGATATAATTGGCAATAATATGATGTTTGATATATTAATATTGCTGTTGATACTGCTATTATAATATAATTAATAATTATATATTTTAAATTATATTTAGTTATAAAGTATATAATTAGTAATGTTGCAAACATCGATACTAAGCATGGACTCATTTTAAATCCATAGTAGGTGTAATTGGCCGATGTAATAGTTAATATGGGTGATAGACACCCGACTATAAGTACACTTGCGCTTAGATAACCAAGTAATTTTTTCATTTTTCACTTCCTCGCATTTATCTTTGATTCTATAGTTTAGCTTTCTTTCTTAGTATAGTATATTTTAAGCATTATGTCTATTTATAGATATTGTTTTTTTAATTTTACATAGATAAAGCTCACTAAAAAACTTAGTGAGCTTTATTTACCCGGTGTTTTCAGTTAGCGTTACTTTAATTGTATTTTCGACTCCATCTCGTTTATATTTTATTGTAATAGTTTCGCCTGGTTGGTGTTTATATAGTTCATATCTAAATCTTGCCATATTGGTTGTTTCTACGTCATTAATAGCTATGACAATATCACCTTTTTTCAAACCAGCTGTGGAAGCTGGGCTACCATCAACTACGCTAGAAATAACTACACCCTCTGGAGTATTAATTTGATAGTAATATGCATAAGCCGATACATCAGCCATACTAATACCAACAAACGGCCTTTTTATTGTTCCTCCTGTTTCTAAGGTTTCTGCATAACTTAAAGCATCTTCTATAGGAATAGCAAAGCCCATTCCCTCTACTTCACTTTGAACTAGTTTTAAAGATGTTATACCAACAACCTCTCCATTAGCATTAACTAATGGTCCACCACTGTTACCAGGGTTAATCGCTGCATCTGTTTGAATTGTTTCAACTAACCAATCACTAGTCGAACCATTCATACTAACCTCTACTAATCTATCTTTTCCTGAGATAATTCCTCTTGTAACCGTTCCACTATACTCTATCCCTAGTGGTGCTCCTACGGTAAAAGCCGTATCTCCTAGTCTTATATCGTCACTAGACCCAATAGATGCGACTAATAGTATTTTATCAGCTGGTACACTTAATATTGCAATATCAGAGTATAATTCACTTCCGACTATTTTAGCATCAACGACTGAATTATTAGAAAATATTATTTTTACTTCATCCGCTCCAGATATAACATGATTATTGGTCATCAAATAACCTGTTTGATCAGTTTTCTTATAGACAAATCCTGTACCACTTGATATTTGACTGCCATTTTTATAAGCAGTCACAACCACTACCGCGTCATATATTTTATCAACAGCAGTAGATATACCCTCATCCTTTATTTGCACTGTTGAAGTGTCTCTAACGACATTATTTGCCACTTGGGGATTATTAGTTAATACTAAATATGTCCCCACTACTCCTACTACTAAAGATAAGATTACTGATGTTCCAACCACAACCTTTGATTTTGTTTCCATATTTATCCTCCTCATAATAATTTCTTTTTATATTTCTATTATTTTCATATAATCTTCTATAAATCCCATCTTTTTTAAGACCTCATCTATAGATATTGATTGAAGTATTCCTTTCAAACTATTAATTTCATAGTCAATTTCTTTCATCATCCATCTAAATTCTTTTTCCGTCAACATAATTTTTAAAATTATAATAAGTGCAAATAAATCATTTTTACCATTAATATATTCTTCTTCTATCTTTGGTATGTTAAGCTCAAGGTGATATTTTGTAGTAGAAATAAATTTTTCCGTGTGATGCGAATACAAAATATCTTCATGAGCACATAAATTACGATAATTTGCTAAAATCGGCAAATATCCTTCAAACTCTTCGCTACTAACATTATAAACACTAGCTATTTCGTTTTTATCTTCTTCTTTTAATATCGTATATAAATCACTTACAATACCAAACGATAACACTTTCACCAGCACCCAAAGGGGAATATATCCATAACTACTTAAATAGTGCATAGTCGCATTATGTTGAGAACCATTTACTCTTATTTGTCTTTTCATTTTATCTATTATGTCACGAACTCTTCTGATTTTATCAGGCTTTTGTGTAAAATTTTTGAAATTTAAATATTCTTTTTCACGATATCCATATTTTTTTGATAATTGATAGCTAAATATTGATTTTAAATTATTTTCTATAATAACTAAGTACTTAAAAATAATATTACGTAAATATCTATCAAATAAAAAACAAGAATATAATTCTTTAAATGTCGCTCCTATTACGAACTGTTTATCATTGTTTAGCAAAAGATTTCGATATCCCATAATAAAAAAATAATTTTCTCTTAAAAGTATTTTCTTAGTCTTTTCTTCATCATCTATTATCAATCCTCTTGTTTTTAATATTTTTATTTGTTCATCTAAGTTTTTAAACTTCTTTTCCATTGTATCACCATGGTAAGTATAACATATTTTTTTTAAAAAATATAGAGAAATTGTGGAATAAATATTTAAAATTGTGATATACTTTTATATGATGAAACAGAGGTGGTATAAATGCCAAGTTCAATGACACATGCTTATTTTGGAATGGATGTTTATGAAAAATTAGATGATAGAATTAGAGACAAAATTAAAGATAATATTGATGATTATAAAAGTTTTTGTCAAAGCCATGATGTTTTTTATTTTTATAATTTTTCTGGTAAACTAGGTAAAAAGATGCGCCAATTAGGCAGGGTTGCTCACAATCATAAAACACAAGATTTCTTTGTAAAATTAATAACTACTATAAAAGAGAATAAATTAGAAAATAACGGCCAAGTAATGGCATATCTTTATGGATGTATTAATCACTATATGTTGGATACAATAGTTCATCCATTTGTTGTATATAAAACTGGTATTTTTAATAAAAATGATAAAAATACTTATAAATATAATGGTCTACATTATGAAATGGAATTTTACATTGATATTTATATGATATATCAAAAAGAAAAAGTGGAGGCTTCTCGATATAAGGGATATAAAAAAATATTTAATGCTAAACCTTTTACTAAGGAATTAAAGGAGTTAATGGATTCTACTTATAAGGATGTTTATAATGAAGAAAATGTAAGTAAATATTATTACAGTGCATTGCAAAAAATGAAACACTTTTTTCGCATTTATAATTATGATAGTATTGGCATAAAAAAAATCATATATAGGGCAATTGACTTTTTTTCAACCAGTCGTACTAAAAAAGTCACCCCATTATCTTACTATGTGCCTCATAAAAAGAAAATCCACTATCTTAATTTAGAAAAAAAACAGTGGAGTCACCCAATGGTTGAAAGCGAATTCTTTGATTATTCTTTCTTTGAACTTTATATTATAGCAATGGCTAAAGCTACTAAGTTGATTGAAAGTGTTGATGAGTTACTAGATAATTCAAAGATTAATGAAAAAGAATTAAAACTATTATTTAAAAATGTGAGTTATTTAACTAATAAGGACTGTGAAAGTAAAGAAAAAATTCAATTTTTTGAATTTTAAACTTGAAAATATAGCCCTTTTTTTAGTAGTTTTTCAGCTGATTCCCTAGTTAGTGGCTTATATCCTTGATTAATATAATATTCGATAATAATAAGATTATAGTTTAATGCAAACAAAAGATTAATAAGTAAATATACAAATAAGAACGTTGTAATTGCTATATAAATATTTTTTATAAAAAGCATTATCAGTATTAAAGATGCTATTTTAGAAAGAATAATAATCCCAAAAAATTTATAATCTTTATTCTTTAACGGATAAATACTTCCCAATAAAAGCATTATCCAAACTGGACCAATGTTACATGCTACTTCATGATGAGGACTATTATATTGCAGATATACTTTATCCATACTTTACCTCCTATTTTAAAATAGTAGAATAATTCCTAATTTTATTTTCTGGTCTTAGACAATGGTTAAAAAAGTCTTGACAATTAATATTGATTTTGGGCTTACTATAACAATAAAAAGCAATATTTTTTTGATTATATTTTTTATCTTTGGTAAAATAATGGAAATTCTCTTTTATACATAATAATATTGATTTTACGTCATTATATTGATGAATAGCTTTTTTATCCTGCCATGATGCTTCAAACCAATAATATTTGTTATTTAATTTGAATATTAAAAATGTATGACATGGATATTTATTGTCATTTTCTAATAAAGCTAATATTGTAACAAAAGGTATTTTTTGTTTGATAAAAAATTCTCTTTCTAACTCACATATATCAAAGCATATAGCATGGTTATTAGCTATTATTTGACTTGGTAGTTGCATTTGATATTGTTCATAAAAAATGTTGCCCTTTAAATCTTCATGAAGGTTGTTATTTTGGTCATACCAACCATATTTTATAGATGAAAGTTGGTCAAAAAATTTTATTATTGCATCCATCTTTATCACTCCTATTAGGTGATATTATTATACTATTTTTTTTATTAGAAAGAAAGAATTTTTTATTAATTATAATAATTATTAATTGCTAGTGCTATGGCAGTTACAACTTTTTCTTGATATGTTTCTTGTTGTAGCAAATATCTTTCTTCTGGATTAGAAATAAATCCCACTTCTATTAAAACACCTGGTACAGTTATTCTTTGATACATATAGTAACCTAATCCTAATTTATAATCTCTAGTATTTTTTATATTTTGTTTAATATATGTGGTAAGACTCTTAGCAATATCTTCGTTATTTTTATTAACGGAATCATAAAATATTTGTAGCCCTTTCCACTTAGGACTAGAATAGGCATTTAAGTGAATAGATATATACATATCACACTTTGATTCATTGATTAAATCTGCTCTTTTTCCGAGGTCACTTCTTTTTCTTAATGTTGCATGTGGTGTGGCAAGATCATAATCATCTGTTCTTGTATATAGTACCGTCGCCCCTAAACTTTCTAGCTTTGCACCTAACTTTTTTGATATAATCAGATTAATATCTTTTTCTAATACATTTTGATATATAGCGCCTGGATCGGTACCACCATGTCCTGGATCCAAGTAAATTATTTTGGTTAAAAGGGGTAAATCATAAATATATGCCTTTACTTTAATCAACGACATTGTACATATTATAAATGTTATAACGATAAGAATTTTATATTTATTCATTTTGCACCTCATATAGTTAAGTATATGATTTGTGGTTAGAATAATGTTTTGTTTTTCTACTTGTTTTATTGTTTCTTTGTTTAGAAAAAAATATAATTATTAATAATATAATGAATAATAGTCCTGTAAATAAGAATACTAAATTCCACATTATATTAACACCTCTTTTTATTTCTTTATTTTGGCTACATGTTATTAATGTAATATAATTATCACTATTAGTAGTAATTACTGTTGCTGTACCATTTTTTCTATTGTATAGAAGTTTATAATATATTAATATTTCATCATTTATATATAAGAAGTCTATTTGAACATTTTGAAATTTTAGAAGATCCAAGAGATATTAGAGGAATAAAACATGAATTAATAAACATTTTAATTCTTACCATTTATGGAATATTCACATGATTGTTTTTCGAGAGTTTTTCTATAATAGACTCTAAAGATTTTATGAAATTATTCATAGAATGGATTAATAATATTGCAAATGATAATAAAGGAAGATTCTTAAGCATTGATGGTAAGGCTATTAAACGTGCTACTGATAAAGTTAATGGTGGTAATACCCCATATATTGTTTCCGCATTTTTAAATGAAATTGGTATACAAACTAATATTGCTAATAAAATTATTGAGAAAAAAGCAATTATATTTTAAAAGTTAAAACTAATCAAAGAGATTTATTAGATGACATTAAAACTTATTTTGATATTGAAGTTGCTAATGCAAATTGTGAAATTGATTTTATAGATACTGACTTCGAAAATGATCATGGTCGTATTGAGCGAAGAGAATACTATATTTCATATAACAATTCTTTTGTTAATAACAAGGACAGATGGAGAAACTTATCCGCTGTAGGAATGATGAGATGTTATAGAGAAGAGAACTCAAAAATCAGCATCAAAGAACATTATTATATTATTAGTAAGAAAATAAACATTGAAACTTTCAAAGATGCTACTAGAAGTCACTGAAATATTGAATGTGGACTACATTGGAAACTTGATGTTAATTTAGATGAAGATCATTCGACTAATAAAAAAGGAAACTCTGTAGAAAATATTTCAACTATAAGAAAAATTGTTTTTAATTTAGCTAAACTTGATAAATCAATGGGTGACAAACTTACTTTTTACCAAAAAATAACTAGATATAATCATGATTTTAAAAATATTGAAAATCTTATTTTTCATGTTATACCTAGTTTATAATTTTTTATGCAATTACCTTACTATTTTCAAGACATATTAATATTATTTTTTTCCTCTGTTTTTAAATACTTTAATGCAATTTCATTAATGTTAGCTTTATTCATAGGTTTAGTGAAACATTCGTCAAATCCTATCTTTTTATATTTTGATTCTAAATTATCATTATTTTCAGTTATCATTATAATTATTGGTATATCATATCCTGCTTTTTTCCTTATCATTTTTCTAATATCAATTGGTTCCATATATTTATCTTTAATGTCAAAGCTAGGAATAATATCATCCATAATAATTAAATCGTATGGTGTATCAGTTGAAAGTTCTTCTTTCATTTGTTCTTCATTCATAACAACATTTACATTACAAGCATATGGTCTAAATAATAAAATTAACTCTTTTAATTTTATTTTATTGTCATCAACAATTAAAATACGTTTTTCAGGTGCTTTAAAATATTTTACCTTAATATCCTTATTTTCTTCTTTTTGTTCAATAACTTCATATTCACTCATAATCCTTTGATTTATTAGTAATAGTATTTCTACTGTATTAGTTCCATCAATTCTTACATCTATTTTTGCTTTTAATATCTCTAATAATTTATTTAATATTAAATATTTAGTATTGTTATTTGGTCCATCTAAAAAGAATCTTTTATCTAATGAACGATAGGATTTTACTTCAAAGAAATTAGTAATTTCGGTTAAGTAGTCTTTTATAGAATCATAATTTACAATATAATGAAATTTTAATCTACTAAATCGTCCAACATTCATACTATCAATAGAAATATGTATATCTCCAGTTTTTATTATGCTAATTATATAACTTAATAAATATAATGAAACTTGTTTTATTTTTTCAGAATCACCATATAATATTTTATTTAAGTTATCTGATACTTCTGTAGTAATTGAAATTTTCTTATTCCCTTTTTCAAGCATATATAAATATTTTAAGTTTTCTATCATTTCATACACATCATACTTACCATTTTTCAAATCATATTGACCACTATTAATTTTTGCTAAATCAATAATGCCTGACAGCTTGTCTGCTAATTTTACTGAATATTTTTGAAAATACTTTACTTCTTTATTCAATGTTTCGGTATCATTTTTATCAATTTTTTTAAATCCAAAATTTACTAAGTTTACTAAAGAACCTTTTAATTCATTTTGCATATCATTTAAAATTTCTAAAGTTCCTGTTTGCCATTTTTCAGCCAATGCTTTTGAATATGTTAATTCTTTAATCAATCTAATATCAGGATTTTCAATTGTAAAGAATAAAATATAACAAGTATAGGTCATAGTAAATGTAGCTATCAATACAGTAGGATTAATAGATTGAACAATTATGTTTATAAATAACAATAATATTGTCACAATAACAGGATAATACTTTTTTTCTACTATTGTTTTAAAATTAATAAATAATCTTATTACCCAAATAAATACATATATTCCTAACATAATTTTTAAAAAAGTTGTTGACATACCATAACTATACATTTCACCATTTGAATAGTATATAGAAATTGGCATAATTGCTATAGCAATAGTTCCTATAATTGCAATCGTAATATGAATATATTTTATGAATGTATAACTATCTTTTTCATCTAAATCATCTGTGTCATTATATGAAATCATAAAAGTATAAATTGAAAATATAGTAAACCATACATAAATGAAAATTATATACAATTTTGCTATTGGAATTACTAATAAATAATCCACTCCAAGTTTTCTTATCATCAATTGCATTAATATTTCTACAACAAAACCTATAATATTAACAATCGATAAAATACGAAATATCCTATTTTCTTTTGATTTTATTCTTTGCTTTGAAACAAAAGTTAGTACCAAAGTTACTATAAATATTAATCCTGTAAACAAAAACACCATATTCCACATAGCTACCACCTCTTTCTTATTTTACTCTTTTTAAAATTTTTGTCTGAATTCTTTGATAATTCTTATGTAATTTTTGTTCTTCATCTAATTCAAAACTTAAACTATATTCTTCACCATCTTTAATTTTGATATATCCATCTAATTCTTTCATTAAACCTTTTCTATCTTTTTTTACAGTTGTTGGAGAACATTTAAATGTAACAAAATGTTCTTTATATCCATCGATTGATATTCCTTCTGGTAATAATTCTTTTAACATTGAATCAAATTGTATATATTTTTCATTTTTATCTCCAACAAAATCTTTACTAAATATAACATGTGCAACTAGCGATAATGTTCCATCTGCTAATGGCATAGCATTTACAAAAACATCATCAATATCTTCATCACTTCTAATTTGATTAGCTAGATCAAATAAATATATGTTAGCACCATTTGGTAAAATTGCTTTGTCATCAGCTCTGCCCCATAAATATAAAATACCATCTTCATCAATACTAAATATGTCTCCGGTATGTATCCATCCATCTGCTAATGCTCTATCAGATAATTCTGGTTTTTGATAATATCCTTTCATAGCTGCTTGAGATTTTATTAAAAGTTCCCCTCTTTCATTATATTTAAGTTCTTGCCCTTGTTCATCAACTATTTTTACATTAGTACCCGGATAAGGAATACCAACACTTATAATTGGAGTGTCTTTTTTTATAGCATCCATAAATGATTCGGTAGTTTCAACTGATAACACAGAAAATACTTCTGACATACCGTAGCCACTATAAAGCGGAGTTTCAGAACCACATCTTTTCATTAATTCGTTCCATTTTTTAAAGTATTCTAAATTAGTTCCTTCCCCTCCAATTATCCACATTTTTGCAAAACTTAAATCTATTTTTTTTCCTTTTGCTAAATTTTGTTCTACATTTCTAAAAAAGGCTTCCCACAAACTACCAGTAGTTAATGCAACATTTGCCCTTGTGGTCATTATTTGCTTATAATAACCTGCCTCACCAATTCTAGGATCATTTATTATCGTCATTCCCCTAAATAATGGTAAAAAGAATAAGCAATTTAATGAAGTTGAAGCAGTTAAAGGCAAATTATTTAAACATCTATCACCAGCATTATAATTGATTTTCGCATTATTTGCTTGATAAAGTTGTGCTATTACACTTTCATTAGTTGCAATAGTTCCTTTTACTATTCCTGCTAAAGAAGTCCCACTTGATGAAGTGATGAAAGCATTTCTATTTGATTTGAAAGCTACTTTTACCTCTCCTGTATAATAGTTAGCTATTTTTTTAGCTTCATCTATCCAAATATATTTATCTTTTCTTGGTACTCGTGATTTGTTTTTTATTTGTTCTATATAGTTTAAAAATGTTACTAATTCTTTCTGTGGACTTAACATTGAGTCTGCTGCAGTTGCAATTATAACTTTTTTAAATCTATCATCACTAAAAACATCTTTAACTTTATCCCACATTCCATCAAATACAATAGCAATTTTTGCTTCTGATGTTTCAATTTCAAAATCTTTTTTTGACATTGATAGTTTAAGAAAATATGGTGTAGCTCCAATCATATTTAATGCACAGGTTATTGCACCAATTTCTGGAAAAAGAGTTCCATAAATAGGAACAACTTCATTTTCTTCAATACCCAATCCTCTTAGTGCTCTAGCCCAAGTATAAACAGAATTTGCAAAATCTGGCCTAGATATTTCTCTTTTAAAATATTCTAAGGCAGGAACATCTAAATGTCTGTCAAAGCTTTTCTCAATAATATCCCAAACAGTCATATTTTTAGATATATTTGTAGCTCTTTCAAAAGCTGATGATTCATAATAACTTAACCATGGCATATCAACAGATGCAATACCTGTTGTTTGTCTTTTATTCTCTCTATCGCTTTTAGATGAGTGAGAATTAGAAAAATTGCTTTCATTTATTGGTATGTTCATCAACATATCCCCCTTTAAAAATATAATTATAAACTAATTATAGCATACGTCAGACTATGTCCGCAACCTAACTAGATGAAAAAACCAAAAAAAGCGTAACTATTCAGACTAAGGTACTGAAAAAATAGAGTAATTATTAAATTAGTTACTCTCTTATTATGAAAATAATTTTTGGTTATTAAATATTAATTTTATAGATTCAAAGGGATTTATATTCCTTTGAATAGAAGTTTTAATTATGCTCAATGCATTAACATAATGCATTGCTGATACCACACTTCTAAAACCACCTGATATTTTAGTTTTAGTTTTAAAAATTCTTAAATCCCTTTCACTCACATTATTATCAAATGGTACTGAAAAATCCTTTATAAAATACAAGTGATTCTTTTTATATTTTTTCAATCTTCTATATAGTTGATTTGCTTTATCTTTATAAAAGGTTGATTTGATATTTTTATTTTCTTGTTTAGCAACATTTAATATATCATCAAACTCTTTTTCATATTCTTTAATTTTAGAATTATTAAATTTTGATAATCCAAAATTAATAGCTATTTTTTTAGTATTATTCATTCTAAAAAATAGTTGTTTCATATTCTTTGTCCATAGTATATCAGGTATATTTTGAATTAATTCTTCTAAATACCTTCCCAAATGAATATTACATTCGTAATTTTTTGTTCC